>CAZPRG010000042.1:0-15169 GCA_964588675.1 uncultured Ignavibacteria bacterium | reverse complement strand
CAGCCCGGGCCTCACCACATCGAAGGAGTGGGGATCGGCTACACTCCTCCGCTCTGGGAGCCGGCCCTGGTAGACGAAATCCTGCCGGTCAGGACCGACGAAGCGATGGAGATGGCCAGGCGCATTGCGCGGGAGGAAGCCCTCTTCGCGGGAACCTCTTCCGGAGCCAACGTGGTGGCCGCCATTCAAGTGGCCAAGAGGCTGGGGCCGGATGCCAAGGTGGTCACGCTGATGGTCGACTCCGGCCTGAAGTACTTGAGCACTGATGTGTACCGGAGCAAATAAAACGTGGTATTGATCAAAGCGGGGTTTCCATAGGTCAGCCGGGATGCCTCACTGCTTGCGGTGATTTCACGGCTCAAAGCCATGTCTGGAGTGGTGCGCGAACTAGCGTAAACATATTCGGACATCTCACATCTTTGTCAGGGTAACAGAACATGAATCCAGGGAAGATCATATTCCTCAACGGGGTTTCCAGCTCCGGGAAATCCACTCTGGCAAAAGAACTGCAGAAGCGTTTGACTGAGTCTTTTCTCCATCTGCAGTTGGACGATTTCATCCAGATGCTGCCTCGCACCGACGATTTGGAAATGTTCATGAGAATGGTAAGCGGAATGAACCGTTCCATTGCGGTCATGTCTGAAGAGCAAAACAACTTGATCGTCGACCACGTGCTGGTCGATAAATCCTGGCTGGATCAGTGTCTGCAACTCTTGGGTGATCGCTATGTTCTGTTCGTCGGCCTGAGTTGTCCCCTGGAGGAGCTTGAGCGCAGGGAGCGAGAACGCGACAGCAGACGCCAGGGCTTCGCCAGAGCGCAGATCGAGAATATACACCAGGGTAAGATGTACGACATCGAGTTGGACACTCACATTCTGAGTGTGCAAGAGTGTGTGGAGCGAGTTCTTGAGTTCTACAATTCTAAGCAGCCTGTGGCGTTCGACAGAATGAGGGCCGCTGCAGGGCTTGACGTCTAACGCGTCGATTCAGCGGATGCTACCGGGCGCCAGGGTGCCTCCCAGCTTTGCTGTGAGATAGTGGCATAGGGTTTCGTCTCCGCCGGGTCACCTGACTTGGTGGGGAATACCTGCCGGGTCGGGGGACCCGACAGGCACAGGAACCAAGAGGAGTTGTCACGTGAAGCAGTATTCGTTGCTGGCATATTGCGGGCTGCATTGCGGTGGGTGCAGGTCGTACGAAGAGAACTCGAATATCGGCTGTAAGGGATGCAGAGATGAAAAAGTGCTGGTCAATGATTGCCCGACAAGGGAGTGCGCCATGCGCAAGGGGATCCTGCATTGCGGCGAATGCGAGAGCTTTCCCTGCGAGGTGCTCGATGGTTTCTATAAGGATGGAAATGCCCATCATGCACTGGCCTACGACAATATCCTCAAGATCAAGCTAACGGGGGCTGAGGAGTGGTTGTCACAGCAAGAGGCCGAACATACTTGCGTCTGCGGGAAGAGGCGGTTGTGGTTTGCCAAAGAATGCACCCACGACAGAAAGTAAGTCCGGGCGCCTCGGCTTTCCGAGATTTCCGGCTGTGACCTTCAGAGGATGAAATGCTTATCCGTCGGCCGGAATGGTATGTCGGGAACGTGCCCTGGCTTTTCGCAACCCGGGCTGCGCGCAGCTTCTCGCAAGCCCTGCTGGTCATCGTGGTTCCCCTATATGTCTCGGCTGCCGGATATTCCACCCTTCAGGTGGGATACCTGCTGTCCGTGGCCTTGGCCGGTTCAACCGGAATGACCATTCTGGTGGGCGTCTTTTCCGATCGATACGGCCGCAAGCCTCTGCTGATCACAATCGCGACCTTGGCGGCAATCGGGTCGGCAACTTATGCCCTGACAGACCGGTTCTGGGTGCTGGCTCTAATGGCGGCTTTGGCCTCGATTCGAGGCGGCGGAGCCGGGAGCGGGGGCGGCTTTGGTCCCTTCTATCCGGCGGAGCAAGCCCTGGTTGCCGGCAGCAGTGCCGACCGGCACCGCAACGCCGTCTTCTCTTCGCTGTCGCTGATAGGGGTACTGGCGGCAGCGGTGGGTTCCGCGGTGGCCGTGTTGCCGGGAATACTGCGGGAGCACTTTCGTGCCGGTGCGGTCGACTCCTACCATCCGATCTTCTGGATTTCGGCAGTCGCCAGCCTAGCCATCATTCTCTTGACCCTGCCCATTCGGGAAAAGCACGCCCCACCGGTCGGCGTTAATGAAGCCGCAACCAAACTCTCGGCCCGAAGCTTAATCGGACGCTTGTGGCTCACCAATGGTCTCAACGGGCTGGCCATCGGCGTGATGGGACCGTTTTTGACCTACTGGTTTGCCCTCCGCTACGGCGCGGCGTCGACCAGCATTGCCACGCTCTACACTCTGGCGAATCTCCTCACCGCGGCATCTTACCTGGCGGCGCCCAGGGTTGCGCTTCGGCTGGGTGCGGTTCGGGCCATCGTCTTCACGCGTCTGGTGACTGTGGCCTTCATGGGAGGCATGGCGCTGGCTCCAACCTTCCTTCTGGCATCTGTCGCCTACGCGGTTCGGGTGATGTTCAACTCGATCGGCATGCCCATTCGACAGTCCTTTATCATGGGAGTTGCCGAGGAACAGAGCCGCTCCAAGGTGGCAGCCATGGGAAGCCTGCCTTCGCGAGCAACCGCTATGGTAACGCCCGCCGTGGCTTCCCACCTGATTCAGAGCGTATCAGTGGCCGCGCCCATCTGGCTGGCCGCAGCCGTGCTGGCGGTGAACGCCGGCCTATTTCAGTTATTCTTCAAGAATGTAAGGCCACCGGAAGAGAATTAGCCTCGGCAGGCCGATTTCGGCGGGTCGGTTTCCCAGTCGCAGCAGATGCACTTCGAAATGACAGGCACCCTTCGTGTTCGTCACGGAGGCCCCCGTCCGTGACACATGAGGTCCCGGCCAGAGCGCACGCCCCCAGCGGACTCCCTAAGCCAACTCTTCGAAGAACTTACTAAGATCCACATTCCCGCCGGAGAGGATCACTCCCACTTTCTTGCCTGTTACATCAAGTTGACGAGAGAGTATGACTGCCAGCGGCACTGCCGCGGAAGGCTCCACCACGATCTTCATCCGTTCGAAGATGTGCCGCATGGCGGTGACGATCTCTTCCTCCGTGGCCAGGAGAATATTGTCCACCAGGTCGCGGATGATGAGAAAGGTCTTATCGCCGAGCGACGTTCTCAGTCCGTCGGCGATGGTATTGGGATTCTGGGAGGGGATGATACGTCCTGCTTTCTTGGAGCGATAAGCATCGTCGGCATTCTTGGGTTCGCAGCCGATGACCTTGATCTTGGGATTCAGTCCCTTGGCAGCAATGGCGGTTCCGCTCAACAGACCACCGCCGCCCACCGGAGCCAGGATGAAGTCCAGGTCGGGGATTTCCTCCATGAACTCAAGCGCAGCAGTTCCCTGCCCGGCGATTATGCGGTAGTCATTGTAAGGGTGGATGAATGTGGCGCCCGTTTCCTGGACAACCTTCGCTGCCGTGCTTTCCCGTGATTCGAGCGTCGGCTCGCAAAAGGTGATGATGCCTCCGTAACCTGTGACAGCGTCGATCTTGATTTTTGGAGCATTGGAAGGCATGACGATTCGCGCGATTATCCCTCGTTTGGCCGCCGCCAATGCCAGAGCGGCCGCATGATTGCCGGACGAATGCGTGGCCACTCCACGAGAGGCCTCCTCATCGGACAAGGAGAAGACCGCATTGCATGCGCCACGGAACTTGAAGGCCCCCACCTTCTGGAAGTTCTCGCATTTGAAGAACAGACTTGTCCCCACCATGTTGCTCAAGGTGGAGCAGGTCAAAACGGGCGTGCGGTTTATGAATGGCCGTATCCGCTCATGCGCGGCGCGGATCTGGGGAAGACGAGGTTGGGTTTCCATCCTGGTTCGCGGAGAATTCTTGTTCCAGCTTGACCACTGAGTCCAGAGGTCCAGGCTCGTGTGGGAAAAACTGCCGGATCCCAGCGTTACCCAAGGCGCGGTCGGAGGCTCATCAGCGAGCGGACTTCTTGAGAGCTTCCTCTGCCAAATCTTTTTTCTTCAAATTGGCGTAGGCTATGGCCAGATATCCCCAGGCCTCCCTGTCGGTAGGGTCAATTTCGACCAGCTTCTCCAAAGGAACGGTGGCGTCCTGCCATTTTCTCAGGCGAATCAGGGTGAAACCCAGATACTTGAGACTCTCGAAATCCTCGGCATCGACCTCCAGGCCTCTTCGGAAAAGACTTTCCGCCCGGCCGAAGTCGGAATTCTGCTTATCCTTCTCCGTCTGAATCTGGGCTCGGCTCACGTACAGAAGGCCCAGGTGGAAATAAGCATCCTTGTCGTTGGTGTCTATTTCGGCCGTATTCCGAAAGTCTCCTTCGGCCTTGACGAAGAGCCTGTCATAATCCTCCCATGCCGACTGATATCGGGAAGCCAGCTCCTTGTTCTTCTTGTCGGCTTCCACCGAATCCTGGTAGGCCTTGAGCACCAGCATCTGCTCCTGGGACTGGCCCATGTACAGAAGACCCCGGTTGAAGTAGGCATCCGAGTATTCCGGATCGATGGAAACGATTTTGGAGTAGGTCTCCTGGGCCTTGCCGGTTTCCCCCTTTCGGGCATAGATCATGGCCAAATTCACCAGGGCGTTTACGTTGGCCGGGTCGTTTTGCAGAATGCGGTCATACAAACCCAAAGCCTGATCGAATTCGCCGGCGCGCAGCAGGGTGACGGCGTAATCGTTCATCACGTTGGAATCGTCGGGTTTCAGCAGGTAAGCTTCGGCGTAGTTCACCAATGCCTTATCCAACTCGTCTTTGTGCACGTAGTCCGCCGCCAGGTTGACGTAAGGCTCGTACCGGGTGGAGTCGATCCGGATGGCCAACTGGTAACGATCGAAAGCCTGCTGATCCAGCGTCCGCTCCAACTCCTCCAGCGCCGGCTTGGCCTCGCCGTAAGTCTGGTATCTGCCCCAGGTGAGCTTGTCCCCGTCCGGCACCTCCCGGGACATCATCTCAAGAGTGTCCCGGTACTCCGGATACGCGGAGAAATCCGCTAAAAGATCCAGCCGGTATCGATCCACCTGTTTGCTCTTGCGCCCCAGGTCGATCCCCGAATTCAGCACCTCGGTCCATGCCCGGGCTTTCAACTGTCCCATCTCTTCCGTCAGCTCGGGCGTGAGCTTGCAGGTCTCCGCCTTGTCAAACTGCGCCAGCATCTCCGGATACATCTTCTTGTGGCCATATATCTTTCCCAGAAGCAGGTGCGCCTCCCCGCTTAAGCTGTCCTTCTGTATGGCCAAAAGCAGTTGCTCGGTGGCTCGGTCGTAATCCGGCGGAGTCAAGCCCATATATATCTTGGCCGAAGTCAGCGCCGGATTCTTGGTTCCGCAGCCGGAGAGCAAAACCAGAATCGCCAGAGCACCGGTGAGAGAAAAAGCGCACAGGATTCTGATAAACTGGGGAGACTTCATCTTTCCTCCGTAGAAAATGGTCGCTGGGCAACCGTCCCGCCGATGGCGAAACCTATATTGTTCGCACCCTGAAGGGTGCGGCTACAACTTCTCAGTCTTTTGTAACCGCAAGCCTCGGAGAAGGTGCAGCTACCGATAATATCTGACCGTGTAAGTCAACGGCACCTCTTGATCCTTCTCCAGCCGAACCTTGAACTCGATCGTGCCGGCGTCCTTTTTCTCATAAGGCAGGCTGGATTCCCTTATCTCCCACTGGGTATAAGACTGGAGATGTTCCACCACCACCACCTCGACCAGCTCTTCTTTGTGATTTCGCAGCTTGATCTGATAGGTTTCCTCGCTGATGTCGTCGCTGATCTTCTTGTAGTCGGTCCTCTGCCTTTCGCCCACTATGTCGAAAGCATTGCCCAGAAACACCCTCACCTTTTCGTCCTTGGGAGTGTGGTCGATCTTATCCTCTCCCACGAATTCGAGAGCCTTATCCACGTCCTCCTTGTATACCCGAATCTTGCCTTGCGGCAGGGGCATTCCCAGCCCGGCGGCCTCGGAGTTTTTGAACTCCAACTCCACCCTGACCTTATCCTGATACATAGCCCCATCGTAGGTGAAGATCTTCTTCACCTGGACGCCGGTGGAGGGAAAAAGCGAGACCTGCTTTATCTCGTTGTCTTTGATAGTGGCAGGACGCATCAGCGTGTATAGGTGATATTCGAAGAAGGCCTTCTCCTCGAACTGCGGCGCGGACGCGGCCGTCTCCGGGGCGTACACCTTGGCCAGCTGCGGCACAGCTCTTCCCTCGGTCACCCGGTGCACTTCCCCGGCGATGAGCTTGACTTTGGCATCCTGGTAAGTGGCGCCGGAGCGGTTATCGATGGACACCCAGCCAGCCAGCTCCAGGTTTTCGTCTTTCTGATCCACCACCGCCACGTATTCCGAGTGCCAGTTGATGCCGGAGGTCAAGTAACTGACCTCCGCTTTCTTTTGTCCGCCGACTTGGCTGTCCAGAAGCCAAACCAGGGTGGGTCGGGTGATCAGACCCTCGGGCAGGCTGGGGAAGTACAGGTCCCTGATTTCGTCCAGCCGTACTATGCGGATGGCTCCGTTGGGTTCCTGAAGGGTCACGTTGTCGCCGGAATAGGAAAGCAGCTTGCCCTTGAACGATTGGCCCCGCCCGGAATCAGACGCCGACTTGGAAAAAAGCTCGATCTGTTTGTCGACGTATTTCTCCAGTATCTTGCTGGAGCTGACCAGGTCGTACTGGTAGCTCTGCTCCAGGATGTCGGCCCGATCGGAGGGATTGACCAGCTTGAAATGTACGGAGGTGGGATCGATCTGGGATGCCACGTCGGTGAACTCAAGAATGCTTCGTCCTTTCTGGAACTCAAGCTCACGTACGTCCTTCACCAGGCCCAAATTCTGGTTGTAGATGGTGACCGACACGTCCGCCCATGCCGGTACCACTCCCAAGAATGCGATGCCGGCCGCAGCCAGAGCCAGGCCAACAGACACTCTTTTGATAGGCAGGTTTCCTTTCATGTCTCTCACCGCCTTTTAGAGTTGAACGTTCCCTTGCGCTTACGGAATTTGGTACAAGCGAAACGATGTCTTATTCCCCGAAACGCAGTCGACAGAATATTCGGACCTTGAGTCAAGACCGAAGATGGCGTCCCATGCTTTTTGCCAACCGGAGAAGCCTTCTATTCTCCATGCAGTAGCCCTGCCAGACTAGTTGTGGCGAAGAAAAGCCCGGAGTGAATTCCGGATATTTCTTCCCGTCGCCCAGGAATAGTCTGACCGGAGTCCCATTGCTCACAGGACCATCCGGTCTGCTACCAGCCGACGATCTCCTCCAGATTACGGTTTAGCTTCTCCAGTCTCTTGCCGTACTCTTCCTTCTTGGCTTTTTCCTTTTGGATGATCTCCTGCGGAGCCCTCTTCAGGAAATCCTCGTTGGAGAGTTTCTTGCTGGCTTTCTCCAAAAGCCCGTTTACCCGGGCGATTTCCTTTTCCAGCCTGCTCCTCTCCTGCTCCAGGTCGATCAGACCTTCCAGGGGAATGAATATCTCGGCGTCCCTGATCACGGCGCTGGCGGAATGCTCCGGCTTGCTGATATTCTCTCCTATGCTAAGATTCTGAACCGTGCCCAAAGCTGCGATGTGGCTTCGGTTGTCCTCCAGTATCTTCTTGATCTCCTGGTTCTCCACCCGTATCAAAACGTCCGCCTGTTTGGCCGGAGGCACGTTCATCTCCGAGCGGATGTTCCGGATGGAGGTCACCGACTCCTGCACCCGGTTTAGGGTCGACTCCAGTGCCTGGTCCATCATGGCCTTATCGGATATCGGCCAGTTGGTGGTCAGAAGGAAAGCGACCTCGTCTCCCGGAGCGTACAGACGATGCCATATCTCTTCGGTCACGAAAGGGGCGAAGGGATGAAGCAGCCTAAGCACGTGATTGAGCACGAAATGAGCCACCGTCTGCGCGGTCTTCCGGTCCTGGTTTCCCTCCGGAAGACTCAGCCTCTCCTTCACCATCTCCACGTACCAGTCGCAGAAGTCGTGCCACACGAAATCATAAAGCGACTTGAGCGCGCTGTTGAACCGGTATTTCTCCATCAGTCCGGTCACGTCGTCGATGGTGCGATTCAGCCGGCTCAAAATCCACCGGTCCTCCAGCTTGTCCGGCCCGGCGGGTGATTTCGGGTCTGATTGAGAGGCAAACTCGTCCGACAAATGCCCCATTACGAATTTGGACACGTTCCACAGCTTGTTGGCAAAGTGCTGGCCCACCTGGAAAGTCCGGCGGGCGATCAGGGTATCCTGTCCTTCCGGAGTCACCAGCATCATGGTGGTTCTAAGGGCATCCGCCCCGTATTGATCGATGATCTCCAGGGGATCGATCCCGTTGCCCAAAGACTTGCTCATCTTCACGCCATGCTCGTCCCGGACCGTTCCGTGGATGTAAACATCGGAGAAAGGCTCCTTTCCCATGAATTCGTATCCTGCCATGACCATGCGGGCCACCCACAGGAAAATTATCTCGGAGGCGGTAAAAAGCGCCCGGGTGGGATAGAATCTTTCCAACTCCGGCGTTTTCTGGGGCCACCCGAAGGTGGAGAAAGGCCAGAGCCAGGAGGAAAACCAGGTATCCAGCACGTCTTCATCCTGTTTGAGGTTGGTACTTTGGCACTTGGTGCACTTCGAGGGGGCGGTTTTGGCCACTATGGTCTCGTTGCAGTCCTGGCAATACCACACAGGGATGCGATGCCCCCACCACAACTGCCGGGAGATGCACCAGTCCCGGATGTTCTCCATCCAGTACATGTAAGTCTTGGTCCAGCGCTCGGGGAAAAATCTCAATCTTCCGGTTTCGACCGCCTCTATGGCCGGTTTGGCCAGAGGCTCCATCTTCACGAACCACTGCTCCGAGAGATAGGGTTCGATTTCGGTGCCGCAGCGGTAACACAAGGCCACCGGCACCCGGTAGGGCTCCACCTTTTCCAGGAGCTTCTTCTTCTTCAACTCGGTCACCAGGGCTTCGCGACAGGCGTACCGGTCCATGCCGGCGAACTTGCCCGCGTTCTGGTTCATGGTACCGTTGGGATTCATCACGTTGATCTGCTCCAGATTGTGCCGCCGTCCTATCTCGAAGTCGTTGGGATCGTGCGCCGGGGTCACCTTGACCATGCCCGTGCCGAATTCCGGATCCACAAAGTCGTCGCCTATGATCTTGATCTCCCGATCCAAAATGGGCAGGATGGCCGATTTGCCCACCAGCTTGGCGAACCTCTTGTCCTTGGGATTGACCGCCACTGCCGTGTCGCCCAACATGGTCTCCGGCCGGGTGGTGGCCACCATGATGTAGTCGTCCGAGCCCTTGAGCTTGTATTTTATGTACCACAGGGAGCCTTCCTTGTCCTCTCTTTCGGTTTCGTCGTCGGAGAGCGAGGTCTGGCAGCGGGGACACCAGTTGATGATCCTGTTTCCCCGATAGATCAATCCCTTGTGGTAGAGATGGATGAATACCTCCTGCACCGCCTGGGAGAGACCTTCGTCCATGGTGAACCTGGTCCGGTCCCAATCGCAGGAGCATCCGATCTTCTTAAGCTGGTTTAGGATGGCGTCGCCGTTCTTGGTCTTCCAGTCCCAGGCCAGCTGCACGAATTTCTTCCGTCCGACCTTCTCCCTGGAGCTTCCCTGCTTGGCCAGGTTCTTCTCCAGTATCACCTGGGTGGCGATGCCGGCATGATCGGTTCCCGGAAGCCATTCGGTCTCGTATCCCTGCATCCTCTTCCATCTGATCAGGATGTCCTGCAGGGTGTTGTTCAGCGCATGCCCCAGGTGCAGCACGTCGGTGACATTCGGCGGCGGGATCACCATGCTGAACGTCTCCTTGGCGGACTTTGCGTCTGCGTGGAATAGCTTGTGGTCAAGCCAGGATTGGTACCACTTGTCCTCGGTCAGCTTGGGGTCGTAGTGCTTGGGCAAATCGTTAAGACGCATCAGCTTTTTTCCTCCGGTGTTGTCAATCATGCCTGCTTCTTGCACCTTTTGGCGCAGGATAACAAAACCCCGGCTGGATGTCAAGTTAATACAATGTATACGCCGTCAGCCCTTACCGGGCTTCATAACCCTTATAGCCGGCTCAGCTGATCCGCGTTTGCGCTTATTTAGAGACTATCGGCAGGATTTGAGTTACAGGAGAGGGCAAAAATCTCCGTTGTCCGCGCGGCAGAACGTCAACTTGCGCCAGCCTGGCGGCGGGTTAACGAGTTGTGGCGATTAAACCCGAATCAGGCTGGAGCCAGACTTCTGCCCGAGCAAGAGGGACCGAGAAGCGATTTTTATAACAACCCGTGAGGATGCCGGATCAGTACCCCAGCACGTTTACGCTGAGCATGATGGAGAAGGTGTTGGAACTCACCTCGACGCCCCATTCCGTGTCCTTGGGCTTTCCCCACGCCAAATAGCCTTCAAAACTCCAGTGCCTGGAGAACTCGTATCCTCCGCCCATGAAAAGTCCGGGGCCGATCCAGGTATCCGGGGCATTGTCCTCAAAGGGGAGGCTCCAGGTAGAGTATCCCAGTCCGCCGGCCACAAACCAGGAAGGGACTTGCGGTTTGAACCAGTGGGTCACAGCCGCAGCTCCCTGCCCGCTGGCGATGGTCACGTCCTTGCCATAAGTGTTCTCCATACCGAACCAGGAGACCTTGGAGGTGTAGTATATGGCCCAGGAATTGTCCCAGGCATAGCCAATCTTGAAATCGGTGGCTACGCCCACCTTGTTCTCGCGGTCCGACTCGACACTCTCGTGGTATCCCCAATAATCCACTGAGACTTCCTGAGTGAAGGAGGTGTGAGCGAGGCCAGCGCCGCCCCCCAATATGAAACCTTTGCGTTGGCCGTCGAAGGCATCAACTTCTGTAGTCACGCAAAGAAGAAGAAACGCCACCAAGGCCGGAACGAAGCACCTCTTCGCCATGGCAACCTCCTTTTCATTAAGGGGTCGATGAGAAGCGGACCATCCCCACGCTCCGCCTGCGTATCGCGCTCTTTTGATAGGTGTTCCGTGCTCTGCAGCCGGTCGATAGTCTTAGGGGCGGGATTTCACCCCGCCCTAGAACATTCTTTCAAGACTCCCTTGGGACTGAAGCTACCCAGTCCGGGCGGGGGTTAAACCCCCGCCCGAACGAAGCAAACGAGCTACTTCACGAAGATCGATACGCCTGCTCTGATGCCAAAGTGGTCTGCGTCGTTGTCCTTCATGCCACTCTCATTGGTGACGTGCTCCCAGAATGCCTCACCCCGAATCAGCGCGGAGTTGGTGATGAAATACTTGATACCCCCTCCGGCATCGGGCACGATCATGGATGTCTTGGCGTCCTGGGGATAAAGATCTCCTGAAAAGGAGGCGAATCCCAGTCCGGCGAATATGAAGGGCACCAGTTTGCTCTCGCTGGCACTTTCGAAATGATAGGCCACATTGAAAATCAGACCAAACTCTGTTCCCGAATAGCTGTCGCCTCCATCCGGGCTATAGCTGGTGTTTGAAACGAGCAGAGTGGGTTCCAATTCCAGCTTGGGGATTACGAAGTAACCCAGTCTGGGCATAACGGTGATGTCGGTGGTCGAACCACCTTCATAAGAAGAGTGGGTGAAAGCGACGTTTCCACCCAGCTCAATTCTTCCTTTGGCGGTCATTTCTTCTGCCGAGGATGCAAGGCTGAAGGGAAGGAAAACCACCAACGTCAAAATCACCATCACAACGCACAGCTTTTTCATTTCCCACCTCTCTTTTGATCAACTGAAAGCTTTACGGTTCGTTTGGACTCGGGTCCGACCACAAGGACCGTCTTCTTTCCGGACGGGTCCCTCGGCACCCGAGAGTGACTACACTTTTGCCCCCGACAAACGTGCTTCTATGGTTCCTGGCTTTTGATTCTCACCTCCTTCCGTCGAATCGAGTTTCGTCCCTTTGGTCATCCGTTCGTACGGTCCCGTTTCAAGCTGCAGAAATTTGGAACAAGTATAAACTACATGCGTCGGCTTGTCAACTACTTTTTCGCTGCCTGAAGGCCAATCGCTGTCGTGCCCACGGCTTACTACGACAACCCCTCCAAGGAGGTTTCCAACAAGTGGGCTTCAGAACGCCGGGCAAAGCCCACTTTTTCCCTTGACAACGGAACCGATTCGGATTACCATGATGCGGACAGATAAAACGTGGTGGCCTATGTAAAGGCAGCGGGAGGCGTCTTTTTTGGTGCGGGGAAGTGTATAGTATAAACGGCGTCCGGCATGGGCTTTCGCACGTGTTTGGCTCACAAGAAAGGAGGTGAAACCGAGATGAGAAAACCCACAATGCTGATCTTGGTCGTTCTGATTCTGGCCTTGTTCGTTTATGCTTACGGCCAGAAGGAAGCCCAGAAGATGGGCGCTAATCCAGCGGACCAACTGGCCAAGTCGATCGACAACGGCAAGATGCTCTTCAGCGACACCAGCCTGGGCACCAGCGGGCTTACCTGCAACTCTTGCCACTGGGAGGGAGGAACCAAAGAAGGCAAGTTCCAAGATTCGGTTATCCCGGCCTGGGATGACCTGGCTCCCAAATACCCCAAGTTCTTCAAAATGGCAGGCAGGGTCTACACCCTGGAGCAGGTGGTGCAATTCTGCATAGTCAATCCGCTGAAGGGAAAACCTCTGGACTGGGATGACCAGAAGCTTACCGATCTTACCGCATACTGCGCCTCCGTGAAGAAGATGATGGAAAAGAAGGTGATGGAGAAGAAGTAGGACGGATGGGGAGATCCGAGTTCTGATAGCGGAGGCCGCAACCCTCTTTCTCGAGGCAGCCTCCGCTGTCGTTTTGGACGGCTTCTCTGGTCCGACCGAAAGGCACATCCAAAGTAGAAAGCCATAAAACATGTCCCTTTACGCTAAGTCCATACTGGCAATCATCTTGTTAGGTTTCGCATTCGTCGCCGCCGGGTCCATGCTGACTCTGATGGGCCGGCCGGAACATAAGACCAGCCCTGTTTTCCTGCGGAGACTGCACAAGATCAGCGGGGGCGTATTTGCGGTGACGTTTCTGGTGATAAGCTACTTCTGCCTGCATTACGTGAAGATGGCAGGCGATGCTATGTCCACCCGAGCCGTTTTTCACGGAGTGCTGGCCTCATTCCTTTTCGCCGTATTGGCGCTAAAGCTCTCTATTGCCCAGTTCTACCGGCAGTTTCTCAAGTACATGCCGGCGATGGGAATGATCGTGTTCTCTTTGGCTCTGGTGGTCTTCTTCATTTCCTCCGGATACTTCCTGCTGGTGACGAAAGAAGCCAAGCCCACCGGCCAGCCCGCCGAACAGACAAACGGCTTGACCGATGCCCAAAGCGGAGCGATGCTCTTCGAGAGCAAGTGCAGCTTCTGCCACTATGCGGACAGGACCGACACCAAGCTGGGACCGGGGCTGGAAGGCGTGCTCAAAAGGGAAACCCTGCCGGCCAGTGGCAGGCCGGCCACGCCGGAGAATATCGAGAGGCAGCTTTTAACTCCGTACCAGAACATGCCCGCCTTGGGCAAATCCCTATCCGGGCAGGAGATCAGGGACCTGGTGGCTTATCTGAAGACCCTCTGAAGCTGTGAGTTGCTGGATTCCGAAAGACACGGGAGCAAGCTCCCGCACTCCGAATCGAGAAGCACTAAGAAGGAGTGCATCGGCTTGCCGATGCGAAGCGTCCAGACGGGGGTTATCTGACCGCAACAGACTGTGGAATAGAAACTGGTGCCCCTGATATCGGAGATCCGTAGGAAGGCAGATTTGTAAGGTTCCAGAGCCACGCATTCTTACTTATTGTGTTAGGATTTGATGCGGATTATAGAACCCCCCTGGCCCCCCTTGTCAGGGGGGCAAAAAACCAGTCCCCCTGATAAGGGGGATTTAGGGGGTTATAAGCAAACCACATGAAAAACAAACCACTCGACAGATTCAAATATCTTCCATGCAAAAGAAAACTCACGAGTTTGGCTCGCCAAAACAGGAGTAATCCAAGTCCGGCAGAAAACAAAATCTGGTATGAGGTTTTGTGTCGAAAGCAGTTCAAGGGATACAAGTTTACCCGCCAAAAGCCACTCGGCGGCTACGTTGTTGATTTTTATTGTTCAAAGCTGCAATTGGTTATCGAGATCGATGGCGATTCCCATGCCGAAAACCAAGAATACGATAAGACCAGAACGGAGGTGTTGAGGCAGCTTGGATTAAGAGTTCTGCGATATACCAATCATGATGTGTGCGATAATATCGAAGGTGTGTATCGGGATTTGATGCGGATTGTAGAACCCCCCTGGCCCCCCTTGTCAGGGGGGCAAAAAACCAGTCCCCCTGATATCCAAGATCCGTAGGAACGGCGATTGGGAGGTTCGAGAACCACACTTTCTCATTGTGTCGGGATTCGAAGCGGATCGTGGAACCCCCCTGACCCCCCTTATCAGGGGGGCAAAAAAAGCAAGTCCCCCTGACAAGGGGGATTTAGGGGGTTCTCCGTTGTTCGCAACGGATAGCTTCCAGACCAGTATTCGAAATCGCGATTCACAGAGGGCTACTCGGACGAGGCGCCCGCAACGAACAGGGAAATTTGTTCAGGATGAATCCGTGAGGAACAGTAGCAAGGCGATGGTCTACTCCACCGCTCGACTTTCTTCGACGATTTTTACTCCGGAGGAAGTGCCAATCCGATTGGCGCCCGCCTTGATCAAACTCAAGGCGGTTGCATAATCTCGTATTCCTCCGGAAGCTTTAACCCCCATATCCTCCCCTACTGCTTTTCGTAAGAGCCTAACGTCCTCGACGGTCGCGCCGCCGTATCCGAAGCCGGTGTTGGTCTTGACGAAATCCGCGCCGCAGGATTTGATCGTTTGCGCGGCTTTGATCTTTTCCTCATCGGTCAAGAGCCCCGCCTCGATTATCACCTTCAGCGTAACGTCGGTGCCGATGGCAGATCTTACGTCCTTGATCTCCTTCTGCACCAGCATCAAATCGCCGGTCTTGAAGGCCCCCACGTTCATCACCATGTCGATCTCGTCCGCTCCGTCCCGCACGGCCACCTCGGCTTCTTTGGCCTTCACCTCGGGCTTGCTGGCCCCCAGGGGAAAACCGGAAACCGTGCACACCCTGACCTTGGTGCCTCCCAGAAGATCCTTGCAAAACCTGACCCACACCG
>CAZPRG010000041.1:12551-15243 GCA_964588675.1 uncultured Ignavibacteria bacterium | reverse complement strand
ACAAAAAAGCCACGAAAGTCTCATCAAAATAAGCTTTCGTGGCCGAATAACTTCGAGCTAACAAAAACCTATCGTAACTTCACTCTCTATCCTTCTCTTCGACACATATACGGATTGGTTTAGTCGTTTGAGAACATTTTCATGCGATTTTCTTATAGGCACCGAAGATATATACATTATTCTCGCGCCCATTTTCGGGTCATAACCCGATAACTCGTGGCTGGGTGAGCAGTTAGGGCCGCCCGTACGGGCCCAAGCGTTCGGAATTCGAGAGAAAGTCTTCGCAGGCTGAAGCCTGCGGCTACAGAACCCCTTATACGTTCTGTTGGGTCTTGCGCCGCAGGCGTGTGACCTGACAGCCAGCCAACATAACACGCCTCCTTGAAAAACCAACCTCCAACACACTTTCTCCCTTGACGGAACCTATCCACCGGTGTATCGTAAAATACTATGAAACTTAACAAGGAGGAGGTTTGACATGCTTTACAGGAGGTTTTTGTTTCTCGCCTTCGTGGCGCTAGTGCTTGTTGCCGGCTGGCAGAGCGTGAGTGCGCAGACGCTGCAGGACGTCCTAAGCAAGCATGCAGAGGCTCTGGGCGGCGAGCAGGCGCTCAAAGCCATCAAGAGTTCCGTGTCGGAGTATGAAGTCACGGTTCCGGGTGGGGTGTCCGGAACGCAGAAGTCCTACTTCAAGTATCCCGACAAGCTCAGGTCCGAAATAGATTTGAAGATAATGAAAAGCTCGAGTGGCTACAACGGCGAAAAAGGGTGGATTTTCGATCCCAACGGACAGGTGCGCGAATTGGCGGGCCAGGAGTTGGAGGGCGTGGCAACCGAAATCTACTTCAATCTCTATGGCTACCTGTTTCCCGAGAGAGCCAAAGGACAGGTCGAATACCTGGGCCGGGAAGAGTCAGACGGCGTCAACTATCACGTGCTTAAGGTGACGCCCGAGGGAGCCGATCCGGTGAAGCTGTACATCAACCCGGAAACATATCTCATAGACAAATCCGTGGGCAAATCGGACATAGTCGAAGTTACCACCTATTACCAGGATTACAGAGATTTCCAGGGAATCAAAACGGCCACTTCCTTTCGGAGCAGCACGGGCGATACAGCCTACGACATGAGATCACACCTGACTCAGGTGGAACTCAACCCCGAATTGTCGGATGAGCTTTTCGAAGCCCCGGAAGCAGCCGCCCCAGACTACACCTTCGTATCCGGTCAAGCCTCCACGGAGATTCCGTTCCTGCTGGCCAGCAACCATATCCATATCCCGGTGGTCATAGACAAATCCAGGCCGCTGGGCTTCATTCTGGATTCCGGTGCAGGCGGGCCGGTGGTGGACACCGACGTGGCCAAGGAGTTGGGCCTGCAAACGGTGGGCAAGATGGAGGCCCGGGGTGCAGGCGAAGGGACACAGGAGGCCAATTTCGTGACCCTGCCCAAGATAAAGCTGGGAGACGTAGTCATAGACAGCGCCTCCGGTGCCACCATCAGCCTAAAGTTCCTGGATAAATACGAGGGACTGCCTATTGAGGGAATCGTGGGCTACGACCTGTTCTCCAGATTCGTGGTCATGATCGATTACCAAAACCAGAAGTTGACTCTCTACCAACCGTCGGGTTTCAAATACGAAGGCAAGGGCCAGAGCATCCCCATAACCCTGGAGGATAACCATCCTCACGTCAAGGCAACAGTCGACGGGCAGTACCAGGGAAATTTCGTCATCGACTGCGGAGCCAGAAGCAGCCTGACTTTGTATACCCCGTTCGTCGAAGAGCACAACCTGGTGAGCAAGTCCGGCAAGACAATCGATGTGTTGGCCGGGGTGGGGGTAGGGGGAAAGGTAATGGGCAAAGCCACCAGGATGCAAAGCATAAAGATTGGCGATTTCGTTATACCGTCGCCTCTGACCAACCTATCCTCCGCCAAAGCGGGCGCTTTATCCAGCGAGAAGACGGACGGAAACATCGGCGGCGGCATCCTGAAGAGATTCACCGTGATCTTCGATTACGGCAACAGCCGCATGATCCTGGAGCCGAACGCCAATTTCGCTTACGAGGATAATCTGGACATGGCCGGCTTGTGGCTGACCAGGGAGAACGATACCACCAAAGTCGACTTTGTGGTCGACGACTCGCCTGCAGGCAATGCTGGAATCAAGGAGGGCGACGTGATTGTCAAGATCAACGGACAACCCGCAGAGGAGCTTCCATTGCGCGACATCCGCCAAACGCTCATGTCCGGGGCAGGGGAGACCGTGACCTTGACAATCAGCTCCGAAGGGCAGGAGAGAAGCATCGACCTTAAGTTGGAAAAGTTGATTTGACAGCACTGGGTTGTTTCACGTGACAAGTGGTCAGTACTCAGAGATTCCGTCAGGTTTCGTCCGGCCCCTCGGCATGACCTGACTCGATCTTGATTTGCTTGGTTATTTCCCGAAATGATGCGGCCCTCCCCAGGCCCGAACTAGGTCGCCGTTCTCGCCATATCCGCAATCGGTCCGGCGACTACTCTTTGCTTCGTCTTGTCCCTTCAGGCAGGGTGGGAGGAGATTAGTCGATCCATCAAGCAGGACGCGCCCCTTTCGGTTGAGTTGTTAATTCGCAGCCAACCGGCCTCTTTGAGACGTATTCCAAGTAATCCAGACTTCGGGAAGGTGGAGTTAGGGCCTGAAAACTGTGGT
>CAZPRG010000041.1:0-12541 GCA_964588675.1 uncultured Ignavibacteria bacterium | reverse complement strand
GATATGAGACTTTTCGATTTCAGCGGATCCTACTACCAGGTCGGTCTCGCCATGGGCAAGACTTTCTTTCGCCAAATCGGGAAGACTCTGAGTGAGAACGCCGCATTGCAGAGACGATTCCTTCCTTTCCATCGGACGACTCAGGGGAGACGACTCTACAAACAGTTGATCCGGCTGCACGCCCTTCGATATTCGGATTATCTCTCCGAAATCGAGGGCACAGCGAAAGGAGCAGGCATATCCTTCGAGGAGCTTCTTGTAGCCAACGTGGGAGATATCTACGACCATTACGCTCCGAAACTTGACGATTCCGGCTGCTCCACTTGCTCGCTTGTGACTTCAGACCATGCGATGTTTGGGCACAGCGAGGACAATTCAGCGATGTATGCAGACCAGATGTATCTGGCAAGAATCGAAATCACCGGGAAGCCGGCTTTCACTGCCTTATGCTATCCAGGATATCTTCCCGGAAGGGCTTTCGGTTTCAATGGTCGGGGCATCTGCTTCTCTGCAAACAGCGTGGGTCCGAAGGAAGTGGTCGCCGGGCTGGGCAGGCATTTTATCACGCGCTCTCTGTTTGAAGCCGACTCTCTGGAGGAGGCTATCGAACTTGCCACGGTATCGGGGCGCGCTTCGGGATTGAACTTGACCATTGGCAGCATTAAGGAACTTCGGATCGTGGATTTGGAAGTCTCCCCCGATGACCACAGTGTGCTCGAGATAGAAGGAAGCTACTTTCACGCCAACCATTACGTCCGGCTCGTCCATGCGGAACAGTCGATTTCCCCTTCAAGCCGGTCGCGGCAAATGAGGGGAGAGGCGCTCCTGAAGGACGGAGCGGTTCGGGACAGCGAGAGTATATTGAACCTCCTGCGGGACCAGAGCGTGCGGGATTATCCCATACTCCGCGATGGGAAGCCGCCGGACACAAGAAGCATCACGCTGTGCATCGGCCTATTCGATCTTAACGCGCAGACTTTGACCATCTATCCCGGCGCGGCTGCAATGAAAGAGGGCTTTAACCCCCTTATCGAAATCCCCTTCAAACAGTGATGAGACAGCAGTAAGTCAGGAGCCGGCGGTCCTTGACGCCCTCTCAACAGCGGGCGTTGTTTTGCCCGACGGGCAGGAGGAGTTGTGGGCCACCGGCGGGACGCGCTTCACCTGTTGGCTGGTGTTACTGGACTTACTTGACTTTCGGACATGCGTTTTCGCTTTTTTTTATGTCCTTACAGGGCGCTTCAATGGCGGTTACTGGTCTCACGCAGGGCGAGTATCTATGCATGCGATGAATCCTCTCTTTTGGGAGTCCACAGGGGCTTCCCCACACTTTTCGTTGATAGTGTCTCCCATATATAAAAGGAGCTATCCCTTTCAACACCATAGTTGTGGTGGATTTGCTCTTTGTGGGAAGAAAGACTACAGGTTAGGCATCAGAATGGGGTTGCATGCACTCCCGCCTTTGGCGGGGTTTTCAGCTGCGGCAATGGAGCGCAGTGGAATTGGCGTCAGGTGCAGCACCGTGTTATATGCGATTCTTCCGAAGCTGGCGTATATGCACAGACTGCCAGCGGCGAAACGCCATCCATCCAATCAGCAGGAACGGCACGCCCAGGGCCACCGGCAGAATACGGCTGGACTGCACCATGGGTTTCCGGGTGACATGGAACTCTACTGTGGGACTGGTGTTGATTGTGCGCTGGTTACGGGCCGTGACGCTGATCACCACACGGTAGTCGCCGTGCTGGATCAGACGCATGGGCCAGTCAGTCTCCAGGGAGGCTCCCGGTGCGAGCTTGGCGCCGGTGACCGCCTTGTGGGCGCTCCAGTCCTCCAGATCCATGGGTTGCTCCTGTCCTGGCGTTACTTCCACCAGGCTAATCCAGGCTACCAGACCTTCGATCGGCTTGCCACTGATGTTGGTGATCACGCTGTGAAAGTGCAGCTCGTCCCCCATGATGGGATTGGGTGGATTGGCCTTGTCCTGCGACAGCGTCAGGCTCAGACTCTGAGCCGTGGCCTCGACCGTGCGCCCGGCTGCGAGAGCCAGCAGAATGACGAAAAAGAGCAGGATGTGCTTCGTTCTTCTCATGATACTTGATCCTCGATCAGCGGAAGGTCGGGCGCCGTGCCGCGAAGCGGGCGGCGGCGAAGGTCAATGCCAACCACACCAACACCAGCATCAGGCGCGGCAGTTGGGTGGTGAAGGGATCGCTATCGACAATTACTGAGTCGTAAGTGTTGAGCGCCCCGGAGAAGGGATTCAAGGCATCCAGCGCCTTCCCCACGGCGCTGTTGCGGAGTCCGGGTCCGATCAGCAGGGGGCTGGCCGAGAACAGCAGCACGATGAGACTGGAAAGCAGCGATGTGATGACGCTGCCGCTGCGTGCGGACAGGGCTATGGCGAGATAGCCGAAGCCCAGCACCACCGGGGTGCCGAACAGAGCCAGATAGATCACGGCCTGGACCAAATTCTGCCCACCCGCACCCACAGCCCACATGTATGGCAGGCCCAGTAAATACATCACCGCCAACGCGCTGATCAGCCCCAGAGCCTTACCCATCAACAAGTCACCGGTACTGATGGGCGCCGTGAGCAGGGGCACCAGGGTGCCGCGCTCCCGTTCTCCGGCAAAGGCATCGGCGCCCAGGACGACGGCGATGACCGCGCCGGCGGCGGTCACCGTGCCGGCCATCATGTACACCACCTGGGCATTGTCCAGCAGGCTTAATTCCTTGTTGCTGATCAGCAGCAGGGCAAAAGCCGTGAGCACGCCACTGAAGGCCAACAGCCAGGCCAAACCACGCTGGTTCTGCAGCACGGCCGCAAGCTCCTTTTGCGCAATCAGCGAGACGATTTTCATTCTGGTTTCCCCTGAAGGTTATCGCCCGTGGTGGTGGTCAGGCGGAGATAGAGTTCCTCCAAACCACCCCCTTCGGCATGGATTTCGGTAAATTTCCAATCGTGCGCCAGCAATTCTTGCCACAGGGCGGGGAGCGGCGTGCGGTTGTCTCCATCCACGATGAAGTGACACCAGCTTCCTTCCCGTCCCACCAGCGAGATGCCGGGAGGCAGTGCTCGCTGGCCTTCGGGCGGAGATTCAATACGCAGGCGGAAACGCCGCCCCATGAGCTGTTGGCCCAACAGCTCAGCCAGCGGTCCCTCCAGCACGGTGGTCCCATGGTCGATGATCCCTATTCGGCTGCACAGCCGATCCACGTCGTCCAGAAGGTGTGTGCAAAGCAAAATGCCCACTCCCCGCTGCTTCGTAAGATCAAGCAGCAGGTCGTGAATCATGCGCCGGCCGCGCGGATCGAGCCCATTGGTAGGCTCGTCAAGGATCAATAGCTCCGGGTTGTGAACCAGGGCGCGGGCCAAGCCTAGGCGCTGACGCATGCCATGAGAAAACTGACCGATAGCTCGCGTCTCGGCATCGGAGAGCCCCACCTGTTCGAGCAGTTCGGGAATGGGCCGCTGTGGGCCGCCATACAGTCCGGCATACCAGGTAAGGTAATCGAGGGCATTCATCCAACCGTAGAAGCCAGCCTGCTCCGGCATGACACCGATACGTCGTCTTATGTTGGGAGACGGTTTGTCGGAGGCGTCGCCGAATAGCTCCAGTCTGCCCCCGTCTGCGGCATACAGGCCGAGGATTACGAAAATCGTACTGCTTTTCCCAGCACCGTTCGGACCGATCAGCCCGTATATCTCACCACGATCAACTTGCAACCGGACGTTCTTGAGGATTTGAGTGCCGCCCAAGTTCAATTCCAGGTTCTCTAGCTTGACGAGCATGTAACGCTCCTATTGCACACAACGATATGCATTAGCTGCGGCCGGTGTGACGGTAATGGCCATCAGCTGCATGCAGAGTTAGGCGGGGCATTAGACTCCCCAACAATCGAGAACCCCAGCAAGCGACCCAACTTCGTCCGGCTTTCGGCCACAACGACACCCTCATTGGCAGAAGCGCGACCCAACAGATACAAATGTATTACGTTGGCATCCAACCTCTCGAGGGTCTCAGTCTTATCGTCGATGGAACTAGTGACACCAAGTTCGCGGCCATTGTCAAACTTGCCGGTTCGATCTCGGACCAGCCCCCAGATGGGCCTGTCCAGGCGCCTGGACACACCACTCATGACCTACCAACCGGAGATATTTCTCTTGACACTTCTTCGTCTGTGCGATTATTTGACCATCGACTTATCCAGGCTCAGCTGAAGGAGAAGATGATCGCATCATAGGTCTGACCTTTGTGACATGGGTCGGTCGGCAACCAATCTTTGTGGATCGGTCATGAATCCAAGCGACAAAAAGTCCGTCCGGTTTCTGGTCTTCGTCGCCGTTCTGTTTTTGGTCATCGGCATCTGGGGCACAATCAGACTGACCCGACAGCCCGGAATCGACGCAACCTTCGAACAGTCAGAGGGGGGGCTCCAGGTAAAGGAGACCGCCAGAGGCGGCAAGGCGCAGAAGGCGGGTCTAGCGCCGGGAGACCTGTTGTTGGAGATGGACCAGCATCCCATTCGGGACAGGGTCGATCTGAACTTCAACATACAGCACCGTAAGATCGGCGAACCGGTCACGCTAACCGTGCAGAGAGGCCGAGACACGATCGTCACCACCGCGCTCCTGACCGGGCAATATGACTGGTTCTTTCTGGTGGTGAATTTCCTGGCCGGGCTTTTGGTGTGGATCATGGGGGTGTCAGTCTTCGTCAAGAAGCCCCAGGGCCGGGTGGTCAGGCTCTATCTGTTCTGTTCTCTCACCCTCTCCCTGGCTCTGTTTATTCCTCGCGCGGGCTATCTCTTCGGCCCGGAACAGATCAGTTTCGTTTTGCCTTCCTTCCAGATGATGGCCTATACCTTGCTTCCCGCACTGTTTTTCCACTTCTGTGTGATCTTCCCGCGCGAGGAAGAAGCATCTCTCAAGCGCAAGCCGGTCATCTATTCCGGCTATGTTCCCGCGCTGGCGCTGGTCGGACTTCTGGAACTGTTCTACTGGAGATCCATCTCCTCCGACTCCCTTCCGCTTTTTCATACTTACAGCAGCCTTTTCTTGGCCTTTCGAATATATCTGGTGGCTTACGTGCTCTTAGGGCTATCCGCCCTATACCAAACCTATAAGAAGTTGGAGTTCTTGGAGGAAAAGAGAAAGATCAGATGGATTTTCTGGGGAATCGTGGTGGGAACCTTTCCGTTCCTCTTCTTACACACACTTCCCGACATCTTGTTCGGCCGGTCTCTGATACCGGAGGTGGTCAAGTCGCTTTTCGTCCTTCTGATTCCGGTGTCGTTCGCTTTTTCCATCCTCCGGTACCGGACCATGAACGTGGACGTGGTGATCAACCGGAGCTTGGTCTACTCTTTGTTGACCGGATTTATCCTGGGGATATATCTTCTGGTGGCCGGACTTCTGGGGAATGTTCTGTACAAGCTGACCGGTTACCAAGGCAGTCTTTTCCCCATATTGGCCACGCTGGTAGCGGCGGTGCTTTTCACGCCCGCCAAGAATAGAATAAGGGTCCTGGTCGACAAAACGTTCTATCGGGTCAGATATGACTATAGAAGGGCGATTCAGGAATTCACCCGCCAGGTGGATATGGCTTTCACCCAGGATGGACTGTGTGAGCTGCTTCTGAAGAGAATAAACCTTCTTCTGGCAGTAACCGCTTCGGTGATTTTTCTCAAAGAGGAACACACCGGAGAGCTCCACATCGCAGCCTCTCTCGGTTTCTCGCCGGAAGAGTTGGGCCGGTTGGAAAGGGAAAAGAAAGACTTTCCGCCGGCTTTGTGTGAGGATGGCGAAGTACGAGCAGTCGTCGGCTCCACTGCCTTTCAAGAATTCCCCGTGCTGCCCGAGAATCCTGTTCTTGAAAGGTTCAAGATTCAAATGTCCTTTCCCGTGAGTGCAAAGGAGGAGTCCGTCGGCTTGCTGCTTTTGGGAGCCAAGAAGTCGGGAGCCAGGTATTCTGCCGAGGACGTGGAACTGGTCTCGCTGATGGTTCAGGAGGTGGCCCGGGCGCTGCAGAGCATGCGAATGAGGCAGCGCATGCTCTCGGAACAACTGGAGAGGGAGAAGCTGGAAGAATTGAACCAGCTCAAGACCAAGTTCATCTCCAACGTTTCCCATGACCTGCGGACGCCGCTGACGGCGATCAGGTTTTCTGCAGACAACATGCTGAAGGGAGTCTACGGTGGTGTTTCGGAGGACAATCAAAGGAATCTGCAGATGATACGGGACAACGCTCTGCACGTATCCCGGACCATAGACAACCTCCTGACCCTCTGTATGAGCGAGTCCGGGAAACTGGTATTGAACAAAGAGAAACTTTCCCTGCCCGCGGTGGTGGATGAAGCCTGCGGCATGTTGAAATCCCTTGCCGAGAAGAAGAATATTCGTTTGATCAAAGAGGGCATGCAAGGCATCTATATTCGTGCCGACAAGCACGGCCTGCTGGAGATCCTCCTGAATCTGCTGGATAACGCCATCAAGTACACACTCGAAGGAGGAGGGATATCCATCTCGGCCGGACCGGCAGAAGACGAAGACTTAGTTGAGATTTCGGTGACCGACAATGGCACAGGAATAGCTCCGGAACATCTGGAGAGGATATTCGAACGCTTTCAGAGGGCCGAGCCTGTGGGCATCACCAGAGAGAAAGGTTCCGGCATCGGTTTGGATATCGTGAGGAACTTGGTCCATCTTCATGGCGGAGATGTGAAGGTAGAAAGCCCGGTGCCCGGAAAAAACACGGGCGCCAGGTTCACGTTCACGTTAGAGCGGGATTGATCAAAAGGAAAGGCAGATTCATGTCGCAAGAGAGAATACTGATCGTGGACGATGATTCCCAGATAAGGACGCTTCTGGCCGAGCGGCTGAGATTTCATCAGTACCAGGTATCCTCAGCCCAGGACGGCGAGGAGGGTCTTCAGATCTTCAAAAACCGGGGAGCGGATGTGGTGCTCTTGGATTTGATGATGCCCAAGATGGACGGCATGGAGACCCTGACCAGGATGAAGAAGGAAGATCCGGACGCGCTGGTGATAATGATGACCGCCTTCGGCACCATCGAAAAGGCAGTGGAGGCGGTCAAAGCAGGCGCCTACGACTTCATCCCCAAGCCATGTGATCCGGACCACATTCTTTTGACTATCGAGAAGGCTCTGCGAACCAGAAACGTGCTTCAGGAAAGGGAATACTTGAAGCAGGAGATAGACAGCCAATACGACATGGTGTGGGGCGAAAGCCCGGAAATGAAGCAGATTCGCGAAATGGTGGAGAAGGTCGCGGACACCAAATCGACGGTTTTGATACAGGGTGAGAGCGGCACAGGCAAGCAGGTTCTGGCGCGGGCCGTTCACAATCTGAGCTCAAGAAGAGACAAACCCTTTGTTCACGTAAACTGCGTGGCATTGTCCGAGCAGCTCTTGGAGAGCGATCTCTTCGGCCACGAAAAAGGAGCGTTCACCGGAGCGCACCAGCGGAAGAAAGGCAGACTGGAGACGGCTCACACCGGAACGGTATTCTTGGATGAAATCGGAGACATAAGCTCCGTGATCCAAACCAAGTTTCTGCATTTCCTTGAATCGGGTGAATTCGAAAGAGTCGGCGGCACGCAGACTCTGAAGGTCGACACCAGAATCATCGCCGCCACAAACCGCGATCTGGGCCAGGCGGTTGAGGAGAAGAAGTTCCGGGAGGACCTCTTCTTCCGTCTTAACGTCATCTCCATCACGCTGCCTCCTTTGCGAAAGAGAAGAGAAGACATTCCGGTGTTGGTCCAGCACTTCCTGGGGAAACTCGATCGGGACATGAACAAGCGGATAACCTCTTTGGACTCTGCCGTCGTTGAGACTTTCTCGAACTACTCCTGGCCGGGGAACATCAGGGAGCTGCAGAACGTGTTGGAGAGGGCAATTGTTCTGGCCCCAGGCGACGCCGTTACCTCCGACCTTCTGCCGCCTCAACTGAGCCGTCAGGGAAAAGAAGAAATCTCGCCGGGGATGGAGTTGGAAGATGCGGTAAGGAAGTTCAAGAAGGAGTTCATTGCTCAGACTCTCTTGTCGACCAACCACAACCAGTCACAGGCTGCGAAGCTGTTGGGAATTCAGAGGACCTATCTAAACAGACTCATAAAGGAACTTGAAATCGATTCAGGATCGAAGGAGTCGTAGATCAGAAGCTCCGCTATTCTCTGCTTGGATTGACCATTCTTGACCCGCCACAGCCAGTGGGGCACCCAACCGGTTGAAGATCATCTCAAAGGTCTTCAGAAATCCTCACCCACATACAATCATGAATCCCGAGTTGCCGCGAGCTCAAGCTCGTGGGTTTGATTCCAATACTACGGATTGAAGTCCAAGTTGTTCCCGTCCCCAGTCTACGACCTGACGGCCGTTGCAAAGTTCTCGATCTGGTCCTCTTGTTCTACAAGATCATACAGGCAGTCCACTTTTTCATAACAATCTTTCACTGAAACTCCTCAAGAGCACGAAGTACACGAAAAGCCTGCTCTCCCTATCTCATTGATTATCAGACGGTTAGGTGACTTTACTATTTTTCCTCCGCCGGCCCCACGCTCGCGGCACAAGCCTTGCAATTACCCTCGCGCGGAAACCACAAACAAAGGAGGAGAAATGAAAAGGCTGACACTACTTCTGGCAGGATGCGGAGTGATTCTCCTGGCAGGCTGCTGGGAGAATTCTGAGGCCCAAAGCTCGGCTCTGTCCGAATACAACCATTCGGTCGACTCCACCGGGATTCTGAACCTGCAGCAGAGGGTGGAGAAGAACTTCATCTACATCAAGGCAGGCCCGTCAGACCCCGGGAAAGTGGGCGGGGAAATGCTGGTGGGAAGCCTGGGAGCGGTGACCGGCGGCGCGATGTTGGCCCTTTTGGGCTACGGCGCTCTCCGCAGCGGCGACGATTGTTGTGACTTGGGCGGGGCCATCGGTGTCCTGGCCGGATACGCCATAGGCTCGAACGTGGGCGCCGCCACCGGAGTCTACGTGGTGGGCAATTCCGGCGGTGAGACCGGATCCTATGGGGCAGCTTTCGGGGGAAGCCTTCTGGGAATGCTGGCCGGGGGGCTACTGGCTTCGGTGATCATGAGAGATTCGGAAACCGACGACCCGGCCTGGGCAGCCCTCCTGCTGATTACCGCTTCCCAAGCGGGCGGGGCCACCTTGTGCTTCAACGCCACCAGGAAACAGAGAGTGGAAGTACCATCCGGCTCCATGTTGAACCTGAAGGACGGGAAGCTGGCATTGGCCGTGCCCGAGGTGAACATCGCTCACCATGCCTTCGATTCGGACTGTTACAAAATCAACCTATTCACGGCTAACTTCTAGAGAGGAGGAACCCAAAATGAAGATGGCGCGAATACTTTGCGGAATCTTGATACTCCTGCCCGTGGCGGTGGGAGTGCAGAAAGAGCACTCGGATTCGCTCTTCACCGATCTCACCTTCGGGACTGGAGCCGGTTCCTACGCCGGTCGCTACTACACCCGATCCTACAGTCCGGGTTCGGGCTGCGACGGGGGAGGAGGCTACCAGTACGTGGAACACCGCAAGAAGATAAGTTTTCAGGATGCCGGTTTTGGCATTGACCATCAGGCTTCCAAGAACTTCAGGCTGGGATTTCGGACCGGGTATATCAGCGACAAGAGGGTGAAGTACGCCGGAGACGACTACAGTTCATTCAGGTTGGAGTCCACTACCAGTTGGATATTCAATCCCTATTTCTCGCTGGAAGGTAGTGGCATGGGCTTCGGCTTGGGACCGGTCATTTCCGGCAAGGGTATCTATTATCCTTCGTCCAAGCCTGAGGATTACGCCAAGGATAAGTTCATCAAGAAGACGCTGGTCAGTTATCACGTGCGCTTGGGAAGCCCCAAATCCGTCTACGCGTCGGTGAGTCGCCTGGAGAATATCCCCCTGATCTCCGGCGGCGGGTATCTCAACTACGGTTTGGGTACCGAGGCCATTCCTCATGTTTCCCTGTGGGTGGGTGGATGCACGGGGCCTTTCGACGGAGGAGCGCTTTTGGTCAAGCTGGGGGCCAAGCTGTCGCCCCACTGGACGGTCTATTCCACTTATCGTTCAAGCAACGCCCAGGCAGAGGAGTACCCCGAGCGAATGAGCGAGAAGGCGTTTTCCGTGAGGCTCAGTTACCGGTTCTTCAGAAAATGAGGCTTTGCCCAACCGGTTGGCTTTCTGAACCTCTGACGCGTCAAGACGGAGCAAAAGAAAGGATGGAGAGCAGGTGGTTACCATAAGAACTGAACTTCGGCGGAGGGAGAGGATTTGGCAGGCATTCAACCATCAAACCGGAAAGAGGATGAAGATGAAAAGGACAGTGACAATAATCGGAATCGTGGCCATGCTGTTGGGGTTCTCGCTGGCTCAGGCGCAGCCCGATACGCTGACCATCCTGCATATCAACGACACCCATTCCCATCTTCTGCCCTACGGTCCCAAGGACGCCGGGGGCGACTGGACCTGGGGCGGAATAGCCAGAGTCGCCACGCTGGTTGGGATGAACAAGATGACCGAGCCGAACGTGATGCTTCTGCATGCGGGCGATGTGTTCGTGGGTGATTTCATGTTCCAAAAGTATGTGGGCATCGCCGAGCTGGAGATCATGAAAGGCTTGGGATACGACGCCATGGCCGTGGGAAACCACGAGTTTGATCTGTATCCTTCGACTCTAAAGTACGTGCTAAACGAAGCGGGATTTCCGGGCGAGGGCTTCCCCATTCTTTGCGCCAACCTGGATATCTCGGGAGACCCGGAGGTAGGCTACTTCGTCCAACCTTACACCATAAAGGAGTATGGTGGCGTGAAGGTCGGAATATTCAGCCTTCTGACCGACCTGACCAACCAGATAGCCAATCCGTCGCCTGTGGTGGTACTGCCGCCGCTGTCGGTCGCTCAAGACTGGGTGGACTCGCTCCGTCTGGGGCACGAATGCGACGTGGTGATCCTGCTCTCTCATTTGGGCGTGGAGTATGACCAGCTCGTGGCGTCCTCCGTTTCGGGAATCGACGTGATAGTGGGCGGACACTCGCACACCGTTTTGGATACGCCGATTCAAATCGGCAACACCCTCATTCTCCAAGCAGGAGAGTTCGGCAGGTACATGGGCAAGCTGAGGCTGGTCGTGGACGGAGCGGGTTCCTCGGTATCGCTGGGCAACAACGCGCTTCTGCGCCAGACGGCCGAAAAAGCAGTTATCCAGAGCTGGAGCTATCAGCTTCTGTCGGTGGATTCGTCCGTTCCGGCCGAGCCGACCACGGAAGCTATGGTGGCCAACTTGGCAGCCGGGGTGGAGGTCGATCCAAGGTTCGGTCCGGTGTACACCGATGTGATCGCGCACGCTTCAACGCAACTGGATAAGCCTTTGGGCCAGGGATTGTGCAAGGACAACGCCATGGGGAATCTGATCTCCGATGCTTTCAGAAGCCTGACCGGCACGGACATCGCCATCCAGCCGCAGGGATTCATATCCCAGACCATCTACCAGGGGCAGGTCAAGGGCGCGGACATATTCCAGGCCGTGCCCTACGGGTTCGACGAAACGTCGGGCCTGGGCCTGAAGCTGGTGACGTTCGAGACGGACGGCATGTCGCTTCTCTCCGGCTTGGAGTTTGCCGTCTACAATCTTCCCGTGGTGGAGGATTTCTTCCTGCACGGCTCGAATTTCTCCTACGCTTACAATCTGGCTAGACCCCCCGGCTCCAGGGTGGACTACTCCTCGGTCACCGCGGCCGGAGGCCCATTGGACCCCTCGGCCACTTATTCCGTCACGGTACCGGACGCGGTGGTCCCGTTCCTCACCCAGATTCCGGGATTCCAGGTGAGCAACCTGCAGCAGACCGATTTCTTCGTCTACGACGTGGTGCGCGATTTCATGGTGGCTCACTCGCCGGTGGCCTATTGGGCCGAAGGAAGGGTGATCGACCTGGCATCCTTCGAGGACCCGATAGTCGGCGTCGGAGCCCTCTCGGATGTGGTCCGGCTATTCGGGGACAACGGCTCCATACGTCCCGCACCATTAGCCCAAGGGCTGATCCGGAATCTGGAGCAGGCGCAGCGCCACCTGGAGCACGGTCGGGAACAAGCCGCAGTGCGAAGCCTGGAGTTTTTCAAGATTCGGGTCAAGTTCCTCACCTGTCTGGGACGCATCTCCCACCCGTCGTCGGATAGGCTCATCTACCTGACCGACAAGCTCATCCGGTCCATAGGCATTCCGTTCGCCAAGTCGCCCCAAGAGGAAGCCGGAGCAAGCCTGCCGCAGGCGTTCGAGCTACATCAGAACTACCCCAATCCCTTTAACCCCGAAACCCAGATCTCCTATAGTCTACCTGAAGACGGACAAGTCCGGCTTTCTATCTACAACGTGCTGGGCCAGCAGGTGAAGGTTCTGGTGGACGAGTACCAGAACGCGGGCACCAAGACCGTGGTTTGGGACGGACGCAACCAGAACGGGGAGAGGGTCTCCAGCGGAATCTACTTCTACAAGCTGCAGGCTGG
>CAZPRG010000040.1:0-15310 GCA_964588675.1 uncultured Ignavibacteria bacterium | reverse complement strand
GTCAGGGGCACGTTCGATGACGGAGAGTACTCGCACTACGTAGTGGCGGCGGTGCAGCGGCAATAGCCCCGCTGCGCGGGGAACGTTGGGACCAGCAGGGGAAGGGCGGACCGGAAAGCTCGCTTGGTAACTGCTAAAGCCTTAGGTCGGTATGCGTTCTAACTGGATTAGGGTCGGGATTATTCTGGGGTTTTCCTCAACCGTGATGCTGTGGGGGGGGTGTGGCGAAAACTCGCTTCAGGGTTTGGAGCACGACATAGCCCGGGTGGTGGAGAAGGCCGGGCCGTCCGTGGTGTGCATCATGGGCAAAAACGAGACTTCCGGAGAGATCAAGTTCGGCTCCGGAGTGATCCTCGATCAGACGCACATCCTCACTACCGAAAACATCCTGGACAACGTGAACCAGATCACCGTCAAGCTTCAGGACGGACAGGTGATCGAGGACCACGAGATCTCGGGCATCTACTGTGACTTCGAGACCAACGTGAGCCTGATGGAGGTTAAGGGCAGGGACTTAAAACCGGTGAGCATGACCGATCAGGGCGAGATCAAAAGCGGATGCGTGGGCATCGCTTTGGGCAACACCAACTATTCCAAGGGCCTGGACGTCAACTTGGGCACGGTTTCCAGATCCTGGATCGGGGGCGTGGATGCCTATGACGAGAGTCTGATGATCTGGCACGGGCCTCCGGTTTCCTATCACGGGGGCACGCCCATATTCAACCGCGAGGGGGAGCTCTTGGGGCTGACCGAAGGGGTGCCGGAGGGAGAAGAGGGGGTGGTCTTCATCCTTCCCGCCAGCACCTGCCTGCGGGTGAGCCAGGTGATGAAAAAGGAGGGAGGAGTGGAGAGGGGTTGGATCGGGATCTTCTGCGACACTGCTCCCCAGGAAGGCGAAACGGGAAGACCTGCAGAAGGGGTCAGAATAAACAAAGTGATCCAAGACAGCCCGGCTTACGAGAGGGGCCTGTCGGCGGGTGATAGAATCGTGGGCTTCAACGGGAGACCCGTGGGCAGTGCAGGCGAGCTGAGAAAGCTGATTTCCTCGACCGCCGTTGGCTCTCACGTGCTTCTGAGTCTGGTCCGCCAGGGGGAAAAGAAAACGGTGGAGGTGGTGGTCAAAACCGCTCAGAACGACGAAGGGGGAATGAGACGGTGTCCTTACCGTTCCATTTAGAATGTGATTTCCGCCAGGAACATCTATAGCGATATCCCTGTATAATAATATTGAGTATAGGTTTGATCCTCTCAAGAGGAAAGGCTGTGCAACCTCTCAAAACAAGGAGGCGAAGATGGCCATAGATCCGATCTGCCTGATGGAGATTGACGAGAAGACAACTCCCTTTAAGAGCCTGCACAGAGGCCAGACCTTCTACTTTTGCGACGAAACCTGCAAACGGAAATTCGAGGAAGAGCCGGAGAAGTACATAGACACAGACGAGAGAGAAAGCTGATTCGGCAGTGGGGCAAGTGTGAGGCGGATGCGGTTTAAATCATCTCGGTCGGGATACGGCTTGGCGTAGTCCAAAGCCATCTCGGCCTCTTAATATGGAAAGAAGAGGAAGGGATATGTCCTCCAGTGAGATCCGGAAAAACCGGGTGGTATTCGGCTCCATTGTTTTCGGGGTTCTGGCGGGAGCGGCAGTGGTGATCCTGCTTCTGCTTTTGGGTGTGTGGCATCTGCCTCCGTCAACGGCGCACAGGGCGGCGCCAGAAATCGGGCTTTCCGCCTCGACCCCCAACTTGGTCCAAACGTCAGCCTCAAGCCAGGACCAGATAACCGACTCCCGCCACAACGCCATAGTCCAGGCTGCTCAGAAGGTCGGACCGGCAGTAGTCTCTATCAGCGTGGTGCAGGTCCGGGTGGTCAGAGAACAGCCCTTTTTCTCCCCTTTTGGCGACGAGTTTTGGGATCGATTCTTTCGTCCTCGCGAATACAAGCAAAAAGTCTACGGCATCGGTTCGGGGGTCATAATCAACCCGGACGGATACGTGCTGACCAATGCTCATGTGGTGGCTGGGGCGGACCAGCTGAAGGTAACTCTCACCAGCGGCCAGGAGTACGAAGGTAAGGTCCTGGGGCTGGATGAGGCATCCGATCTGGCGGTGGTCAAGATCGATGCCAAGAATCTGCCGTCCGCGGTCCTGGGGAATTCCGATGATCTGATCATCGGCGAGTGGGCCATCGCCATCGGCAATCCATTTGGCTACCTTCTGGATGATCCCAACCCCACGGTTACGGTGGGGGTGGTAAGCGCAGTGAATCGTGACATCAAAAGGGAGCGGGGACAGGTGCAGATTTACCGTAAGATGATCCAGACCGACGCCGCCATAAATCCGGGCAACTCGGGCGGTCCACTGGTCAATGCGTTCGGGGATGTGATCGGCATAAACTCCTTCATCTTCACCACCAGCCAGGGATCGGAAGGCATAGGCTTTGCCATTCCCGTCAACCGGGCCAAGATTCTGCTTTCCGATCTGATAGAACACGGAAGGATCATCCCCGCCTGGATAGGCCTCAGGGTTCAGGAGATGAACCCCATCCTGGCGCAAAGCCTGAACCAGGAGAAGGCGGAAGGGGTCATCGTGTCGGACGTGGAGAAGGACAGCCCCGCGCAAAAGGCCGGTTTGAGGCGAAAGGACGTGATCGTGCAAGCGGACGGTCAGAAGATGAGAAACTTGAGCGACTGGGAGGATCTAGCCTATTTCGCCCGGGAGAAGCAAAGTTTGGAGATATCTTTTCTGCGAGACGGCAAGACCATAAGCACCAAGCTGGTGCCGGAACCTTTACCCGCTCAAACCACCGGCACGTCCAAAGACAGATTGGGAATCACCGTGGCCGGCATAAGCTCTGCCATTGCCTATCAGCTGGGGACCAACGATCGCAGAGGGGTGGTGGTGGCGGGAGTGGACGACGGAGACGCGGCCTACCAGGCGGGATTGCAGGTGGGCGACATAATTCGGCAGATCAACGACCAACGGGTGGACGACACCGACGATTACGAAAGTCTGCTCAAGAGAATCAAAGAGAAGGACAGACTGGTGTTGCTGGTGGAGCGACAGGGTGCCCTTTATTTTGTTTCCCTCCAGCCCTGATTGTAGTCAGGCGTACTTCCGAAAGGAAACGGCCCCAGCTTGCGGAAAGCTGGGGCTTTTCTTTGGACGGGAATATGGGCTTCTTGCTCAACGCCGGCCTCCCGGTGGCGGACCACCTTTGAAAAGATAGTTGAGCAGATAGATGGCGTCACTTACGTCCAGAGTCTGGTCTCCATTCACGTCTCCGGCCTGCTGCGGGTCAGGTGGGGTGCCGTTCTTGAACAGGTAGTTCAGAAGGTAGATGGCGTCGCCCACGTCGATTGTCCCATCCGAGTTGGCATCGCCAACCAAGAAGGGATCGGCCAGAATGGATATGCCGGCCACGGCCAACCTGGTAAAGTTCACATAATAAGCCGTGTCGAAAGCCGAAACCCGGTCGCCGGTGGAATGATAATAGGCATTGAAGTCGTCAAAATCCTCAATCCCCAGAATGGCCGGATAATCATAATCCCAGAATGAAGCGTGATCCGAACGGTCGGTAGCGCCCGAGGTGATCTTCTGGACGACGAGGTTCAGCCCATAGTCCGATACGGCGCCGATCAAAAGATCCGCCAGGGCCTGATTGGCTGAAGGAAGCCCGGAGTGCAGCTCGATCACGTCATCCCCGTTCCCGTCCCAGGCTATCATGTCGAAGTTGAGAACTCCCGCGATCTGGTCCCCGCGGTCATAAGCTTCCTGCGCATAGGCAGCCGAGCCCAGAAGCCCCTGTTCCTCTCCGCAGAAAGCAACCAGTTTCACCGTGTTGGTGAGCTGGTATCCTCTCAGGGCGTCGGCGGCTGCCAGAAGCGAGACCGTTCCGGATCCATTGTCGTCTGCGCCCGGTGCCCAGTTGGAGGCGTCTTCCGAGATATCATCGTAGTGTCCGGTTATCAGCACCTGCACCTCAGGGTACGTCGACCCTTGGATCGTGGCTACCACGTTCAAGAGCTTTATGGTTTGGAGATTCTCAAACTGAGAAGACCAGCTCCGCCCTCCATCGGTGGTCTTGATGATTTCGTAGTAACCGGTGGCCCAGCCGGTGAGAGTATCGGCGAAGCCCACGCCGTACATCAAATCACCGCCGCTGGATTCCAAAACCCAGTTGGCTCCCAGGTCGGAGGTACGCAGCACGCTTCCGTCAAATCCGGCCATCCAGCCGTGCCTGCCATCCAGGAAGAAAACTTTGTTCAGATTAGTGTAGGTAGCGAGGGTTTTCTGAGTCCAGTTGGCACCGCCATCCGTGGTGTAGATGGCGCACCCGACGTCCCCGCAGACCCAGCCGTTCATCTGGTCGACGAAGTCCACGCTTCTGAATCGCGCCGAAACCGGGCTGCTTTGGGCATTCCAGTTCGCTCCTCCATCCGTGGTGTGCAAAATCACTCCGCCGTCTCCCACCGTCCATCCTTCATCGGAGTTCACAAAATCCACGGCATACAACATAAGGTCCTCCGCCTGGACTTGCTCGGTCCAGTTGGCTCCGCCGTCCGAGGTATACAAGATTTTTTGGTCGCCCACCACCCATCCGCTGTTTGCGTCCTGAAAACAGCAGCCCCTGAAGTCTAGGCTGACAAATTCCGGCAGGGTTCTGCTCTCCCAGGAGCCGCCCCCGTCGGTGGACCGAATGATCGTCCCCGAGTAACCTACACTCCACAGGGTATCGTCATCTACCCGGCACAGATCATATAGTCCCCAATCCTCGGTCCCCTCGATCACCCGCCACAGGCTCCCGCCATCGGTGGTCATCACCACTCCACCATAGACGCTGACCGACCAGGTCTTCTGGCCTCCGGAGCCGCAGGCCACGTCCAGAAGATAACCGGCGTGTGCGCCCACCCGAAAGGTGTCGAACTCCGCTGGGACGTTCATCTCCTCGAACCTTTGCTTAAGATAATGCGCCGCCTTCTCCGACCCCGAGCTGTATGAGTAGCGCGTCTTGATGGAATCTTCAATTCCCCCGAGCAGGACCGTATCCTCGCCCGAGAGATCGTCAACCGAGTTTAGCAGTTGGGTCTGGTCGACCCTGCTTATGATCCCGCTGATCAGAGGATCAAATGCGCGAGGCGCGAGTTCTGGAGCCGTTGCAGGTGGCAGTGGTTCTATGGGCAGAGCTTGCTTGTGTATTTTTCTCAGACCGAATCCCAACCAGGCCAGCTTCTCCATCTCTCTGGGATTGCCTCTGGCTATCACCACATTTTGCTCGACAGCAAGCACCTGCCTGCGCGATTGTATCTCCTGCAGCGCGGACTCGATTTCTTCACCCGGTTTGGGGTAAATCAGATAGTGCTCGCCTATGTCAACTTTGGAGTCCAGTATCCGATAAACCACCCCTTGGCTGGTCAGTAGATCCAGCGCCGGTTGCTTAGCCCCGGCAATCCAGAAACCGCTGGCCTTGGCATACACTTCCACTTCAGCGGCCCGGATTTGATCGATAACCCCCTGGTCTATTCCCTCTATGCTGATCAAGTAGTCGGGCTGGGCTGCAGCCGACCCACAAAACACAAAGGCGCAGAGACTCAGGCATATCAGCACGCTTCTCATATGATCACCCTCTCCTCGGTAGGCTGCAGCACAAAACAGCCTCTGCTTCAAGATAACCGGATTCGGCGGCCTGTCAAGAAAATCCGCGCCTGACCGGGCGTTCAGGGCCGGAGCACGCACGAAAGCCTCTGTATCAGTGGACAATCTATGGTGTAGGAACCGCTCGTCGGTCTTTGATTCTGCTTATATCCCATTGGAGCATCTCGATGTATTTGCTTTGGGGATACCTTTTCTTCAATTGCTCCAGGTACTCTTCAGCCTCTTGGTATCTGGCCAGTTTGTCGGCCGAGAGGGCAACCAGTCTGGCCAGTATCTGCTCGGTATGGGGATGATCCGGCCTCAACCGATGGAGTTTGTCGAGAATCTGAAGGCCCAGCTCGTAATGGGCATATTTGATACAATCCAAGCCCAATTGGAATTCCTGGTTCTCCGGCAGAATCAACTCGTCATCTTTCAACGCGAAGGCCATGCCATAGATACCCAGCGCCTCCTCAATCTCCCCGGCCCGGTAGGCTGCGTCAAAGGCCTCGACATACTCCCTTAACGCGTCATTCGGCCTCTGCTCTCTTAAGTAGCTCTGGGCCAGCCCCAGACGGGCCTTTATGTTGTGGGGTGAGGCGTTTATGCTCTCCTTCAGATGCATGCGGGAAGACTCGTCGCCGATGGCTGATACGCTCCGACCCTTGCCGTAGGCAACCTCTGCCTTGGCTTCCCTGAGCAGATTCATCTGCATTCCCAGAATGACTCCGAATAAGAAACCGCCAATATGGGCCCAGTACGCCACGCCGCCGGAATAGCCCAAAGACAAAAGACCGAATGCCAGTTGAGGAACGAACCAGAGGAGAAGCAGAAACGCCCAGGCTTTCAGATGAAAGGTGTAAATGCGGAAGAACAAGAAGAAGAAGAAAAACCAGCGCATCTCGATCTTGACGAAATAGTATCTGGTGAGAAAGACTCCCAACACCGCAGCGATGGCACCGGAGGCGCCAACCATGGGAACCTCCAGTCCGGCTCCGCTGATGTGGCAGATGGCCAGTTGAGACAGAGCGGCCACCAACCCGCCCCCAAAGTAGAAAAGCAAAAACCGGACATGGCCGAAAATACTCTCCACCACCTTGCCGAACAGCCACAGGAAAAGCAAGTTGAAGCCCAAGTGCATTATCCCGCCGTGGAGGAACATGTGGGTGAGGAACTGATGTGGTTGGGGCGAGCCGGGAACCAATCCGTATTTGGTGAAAAAGGGCAGGAGCCCGCAGCAAGGGGTCAGAAACACGGGAACGAATGCCAGGAGGTTGATCCCGATGAGCGCCAGGGTCACCGGATAGTCCTCCCTGTATTCCACATATATTCGTACCGGTAGCAGCAAAAGCCCCCCCTCTTATGGAATTGTCGGTCTTCGAGCTGAGCCACTTGAACACAGACGAAGCGGTTTAACTAGACGTACAACGCACCCTTGGTGCGATACCAAGCGGCGGTAGGGCCAAGTTACTCGACCCAACAAATAAGAGCAAAGGGACTTGTTAGTTCGAGATGTTCAGAGCGGACTCGAAGGGAACACGGTGAACCGCGCCACCGCAAGATCGGTAGCCTCACACGGACGTGATTTTAGCTTTCTCTCAAGAGGTTTAGATTTCGCAGGGCAGTGGTCCAAGTCTGAAAAGATAGTTGATCAAAAAAACGACGTCAGAAATATCCACGATCTCGTCGCAGTTCACATCCGCCCACTGCAAGGGATCAGGAACCGGACCGCTCTTGTACAAGTAGTTAAGTGCGTATATCACGTCCGAGATGTTTATCGCTTGGTCGTCATTGATGTCTCCGCGAACATCGACTTCGAAATAGCTCAGAAGGAGGAAATCATAGTAGCCGATAGTATCTTCGCTACTGCCAGCAACGAGAATGTGCCCGTCCGAGTCAACGGCTATGGCACAAGCTTCATCGTCGTTGTTTGCTGGATTTTCCCACGGCCCGTCGTAACTACGAACCCACGCCTCATTACCGTCAGAATCATACTTGATAGTCACAAAATCGTTGTCTGTCGGGTAGTGGGAAGCTTGAGCACTCTGGCCCGTCACATACACGTTTCCATTTGCATCCACGGCGATGGCGTGCGCAAAATCGGTGTAATTGCCCACTCCGTTGAATCTCGCCACCCATAATTGAGTGCCGTCGGGAGTGTATTTCACGGTGGCGTAATCGTAGCTCGAGAAATTGTCTGTGCTCCCACCCGTGACATAGACAAAACCTGAGTCGTCTGTCGCTAAGGCGTATCCTACATCCCAATCATTCCCCGGCCCATTGTACGGTTGCGCCCAGAGCTGGTTCCCATCAGAGTCATACTTGACCGTCGCATAGTCGAAGTTATGCGCCTGAGCGAAAATCCCTTTTCCTGTAACGTACAAATTGCGGCAACGATCCTGTGTCATGGAGAAGGGCAGCTCTTCTCCACTGCCCGGTCCCCCATACGCTTGTGACCAGAGCTCGCTTCCAGCACTATCGTATGTAATGGTAAGGTAGTTCGCCGTGGTGCAGATCTCTGACTCAACTGTATCGAAACATATACTGTAACCGGTAACACCGACGTTGCCGAGGTTATCTACTACCATGGCGCGAGCTTCATCGGAAGAGTCTGCCGTTCCGTTAAACTTTCGGACCCACATTTCTGTCCCGTCGGGATCGTATTTGAGCGTAACGTAGTCAAGCCGCGTTGTGGTATCGTAACTGGAACCGGTTACGTAAACGTTACCAAGATCATCCACTCCGATGCCCCGGGCCATATCATCACAGTTGAAGCCGCCGTCAAACCTTCTCACCCAGGCGGTGTCGCCACTCGGATGGTACTTTACGGTAACGATGTCTAAAGCGCTACTATCGTCGCGGCTATCACCCGTCACGTAAACGTCGCCTGCTGGACCTACGGTCAACGCGTAAGGCCAGTCCGAGCCGTCTGATTCACCATTGAAGATCTTCGCCCACAGGAGGTCACCATTCTCATTGTACTTGACTGTCAAGTAATCCCAATCGGTCTCGTGACTTCGACTCCTGCCCGTTAGGTAGATGTTTCCTGAGTTATCCAAAACCATTACGTGGACACAATCATGCCAGTTTCCAGGGCCATCCTCCTTGTCCAGGTTGTGTCCACTACTGTCACCGCGGATGCTGGCAAAGTATAGAGCATCACGGCCAGCAACAACAGAGCTCTTCGGTGCATAACTGACCTCCTGTTTTGTGGCCCAGAGCGCGGGAGTTTCATACTTGTGGGCCAAACCCAGAACAAAAACATATGCATGTCCAATGATTCACCAACAACATACCCGGTTACGCAGAAAAAGCAAGAAGAATCTTTCCGCTGAATCACGCTCTGAGTGGAATTCATTCCACGGCGATCTTGCCCAACCACGGCTGGTAACAAATAAAAGCCCCAGCTTGTAGAAGCTGGGGCTTGTGCGTTCCAAACTCAAGATTTACTGGGATTTTGGTCTCAGCAGCCCGGTGCCGGTCCTTCTTTGTAAAGGTAGTTCAGCAGGTAGACGGCATCGGCCACGTCCACGGACCCGTCGTTGTTGGCATCTCCGGCCTCCAGGGGGTCCGGCGCGGAACCGGTCTTATAGAGGTAGTTGAGCAGATAGACCTCATCCGCGATGTCGATCGACTCGTCGGCATTGGCGTCTCCGCACACGTAGGTCTGCACCGTCGCCATCCCCAAGTCGGGGTTCCCCCAGAGTGCTCCCCACTCGAACATCTCGTATTTCACCTGATACCACAGTCCATTGGTGTACATGTGTCTTAAAGCCCATTGATGAGCCTCACCCTGGGTGTAGTCTGTGGAGGTGACGGAGGTGGTGAAGAAATAATCCAGCGACTGGCTGGAGCCATGATACGGGTCACTCCAGCCCCCCGCTCCATATGCCACCTTGGTGGCACCGAGAAAACCAACTGCGCCCTGCTTAAGCATGGCTCGCCCGATGTTCGGATAATCCGTATCGGAGTTGCTGCAGCCATCGGCAAAGATGATGGCGGGATAGTCATCATTCAGGCTGGGGCACGTGGACGTCGAGACAAAAGCCTCGCCCCCGGAGTACCAGATGTGGGAGGAGTAAGGCGAACCGTGGCCGGCCCAGTTCACGAAGGCATATTGGCCACCTGACCAGACGGAGAGCACGCTGGCGTACCTCAACTGGTGGTCCATAGGGTAGGTCGACAAGCGCTCGTACATGTGCGTCATGGTCCAGTCAGACATCCAGGGCTGATCCACCTTAAGTTCCATCAGGACGGCGTTGTCGGTGTCGTCCCAGAAGAAGGCACCCAACAGAAGGATGTTCCTCTTAAAGGCAGGGTCGTGGTTCTGCTCGTAGGCCACAGACTTCTCGCAGATGTGTTGAACAGTGGCCGGGTCACTCCAGGGGATTCTTCCGACATTCACCTCGGTATAGAAATCTATCGGGTCGGAGTTCTCACCCCAGCGCTGATCCTGATCCGCATCCCAGGATTGACTGTCGGGAAGAGAAAGCTCGGCGTAGTAGTAGTCGGTCTCCGGCTGTCCGTATCCCGGGTCCTGGGCGGTGCGGCGCATAGGCACGTCATCGTAGTCCCCAACCAACAACACATCCTCTATGCCCCATTCCTCCGAGGGATATTTGTCTCTGAGGAAATTTCTCATCTTCTCAGCCAGATCATAACCGGTATAGTTGGACTCTATCCAGGAGGTCGTGACCACATTCACGTTTCTCCCCTTGCTGTCCTCCCACATCACCAGCGGGGTCAAATAAGAAGTCAAGGCGTCAAGGGTTATGATAACGAAGTCGTAGTCGCCCTCATCGTCCTTAACGTTGGGATACCAGCTTTGAGCCTCGCCGTAATTGAGGATAATCTCCTCTGCCACTCGTTCTTTCCGCGGCAGGTTGTCACTCATGATATCTGCTGCTGAAACATCCTTCGGCAGGACATAATTTACGTGGACGGTGACCTCGGGATAATAGATCAATTGACCGGAGACGGGACGGTAGCCTAACGGGGTGATCCTGACATCCACCAGGTTGTACTTTCTGTATCCAGCCGTGCGGACAACCTCTCCAACCGAAGCCGGATATGGCTCATCGCTGCCGTAAACTGAGTTGAAGTTCTCCTCATACATCTGCAGATCCCGCTGGTAAAGCAAAGGATCTTCCTGACCGACCACCCGGGGCAGCCGGCAGGGAGCCACCTGGTAGGATCCGGGAAGGACTATGCCCTCACCCAGGCTGAAGGTAACCTGAGTTACCTCGGCTCCTGGCGGAATTGCGATGGCAAAGATCTTGGACGGCAGGTTTGGCTTTCCTGGAACTAGAAGACGACCAAATCCTTCAACGCTGATCTGTTCTCCATCTGGGCCCGCCTCAATAGTGTATGTCCCAACGGGTATGGTTATGGTGATCTCTCCATCATCAGCACGCGTGAGAGTACCGCTTGCCAGCAGTACGACAGCCAGAAGAGCCGCAACTGCGGTGTCCTTTTTCACATTCGCTGCTCTCACCTTGTACTCCTTTCGGGTTCGGGAAAAAGCAGGTTGCACGTAAGCTGTACAACGTATCTAATTTAATTATAATTCAAAAACAAGAGAAGTCAAGCATCACTTCTTCAGAGATAGATAAGAACATCGTTTACTGAGGCTTCTTCTGGTTTCGCCCAGCGCGACGGGCTCGAGCGGCTCACGACAGATGGGGGAATAGGCAGAGGGCGGTATGCACAGCCGCTCATACCTTTAGCCTCGCCCCCCCAAGATGACCCTCCCCGGTTTCCCCGTAGGCAAACCCTTGCCTGGCGGACCAGAAGCGGGCCATGCGGCAAAAAAGGAAAAGCCCCAGCTTCAGAGAACTGGGGCTGGATATATTCCGTAGAGAGCGTTTCGGCACCCGAGGGCTTAGCAGCCCGGCGCAGGTCCATTCTTGTAAAGGTAGTTCAGCAGGTAGACGGCATCGGCCACGTCCACTGACCCGTCGTCGTTGGCATCTCCGGCCTCCAGGGGGTCCGGGGCGGAACCGCTCTTATAGAGGTAGTTGAGCAGATAAACCGCATCCGCGATGTCGATCGACTCGTCGGCATTGGCGTCTCCGCACATGTAGGTCTGCACGGGCGCCATCCCCAGATCGGGGTTCCCCCAGAGTGCTCCCCACTCGAACATCTCATACTTCACCATATACCAAAGATTATGACTGTACATGTATCTGAGCGCCCACTGATGCGCCTCACCCTGGGTGTATGAAAGAGAGGTAACCCGGGTGGTGAAGTAGTAGTCCAAGGACTGACTGGAGCCATCGCTGGGGCTGTCCCATGCTCCGGACCCGTATGCCACCTTGGTGGCGCCCACAAAACCAACCGCACCCTGCTGCATCATGGCCCGACCGACGTTGGGATGATCGGTGTCGGAATTGCTGCAAGCATCGGCGAATACGATGGCCGGATAATCATCGTTCAGATAGGAGCAGGTGGAAGTGGAAACGAAAGCCTCCCCCGTGGAATACATGATGTAGCTGGCGTACTCCGAGCCGTGACCGGCCCAGTTGACGAAGGCATACTGACCGGATGACCAGACCGAACGGACGTTGGTATATCTCAGATTGTAGTCGGAGGGGTAGGTGGAGTAGCCCTGCTCGTACATCCGGGTGAAACTCCAGCCTGACATCCAGGGCTGATTTATCTTGGCCTCCATGAGCTCGGCATTGTCGGTGTCGGACCAGAAGAAAGCCCCCAAAAGCAGCATGTGCTTTTTGTAGGCAGGGTCGTTGTTGGCCTCGTAGGCGGCCGATTTCTCGCAGATATGCTGGACGGTGGAAGTCGTGCTCCAGGGAATCCTCCCTACGTTGATCTCGGCGTAGAAGTCGATGGGATCAGATTCTTCTCCCCATTGATGATTGGCATTGGAATCCCAGGAGGAAGCGTCCGGAAGAGAGAGTTCGGCATAGTAATAGTCGGTTTCCGGTTTGCCGTATCCCGCGTCCTGCCAGCAACGTCGCATGGGAACGTCATCGTAATCGCCGACTAAAAGGACGTCCTCGATGCCCCACTGCTCTGAGGGATACTTGTCCCTGAGAAAATTCCTAATCTTCTCGGCCAGATCGTAGCCGGTACAATTGCTGTTGATCCAGGTGGTGGTCACCACATTGACGCTTCTGCCTTTCAGCGTTTCCCAATTCACCAGAGGGGCGACCGAGACGTCCAAAAGAGGAAGGGTGATGATCACGAAGTCATATGTTTCCTTGCTGCCGATGGTTCCGGCAGGATACCAGGCTTGAGCCTGCTGGTAGTTGAGGATGATCTCCTGCGCGACCTTTTCCTTACGGACAAGGTTGTCGACCATGATGTCGCTCGCCGAGAAGTCCTTGGGAAAACTGTAAGCTATGTTGACCCTCACGTCGGGATAATAGATCAGCCGGCCGGACCGGGGATGATATGCAAACGGCGTAACCTTCACGTCCACCAAGTTGTACTTTCTGAATCCGGCGTTGCGGACGAACTCTCCCACGGAAGAGGGATATGCCTCATCGCTGCCGTAGACCGAGGCATAGTTATCCTCGTAGGTTTGTTTCTCGCGTTGGTACACCAAAGGATTCTCCTGGCCGATCACTCTGGGCAACGAAGCAGGAGATATCCGGTAAGTCCCGGGTAGAGCGAGGCCCTCACCCAGATCGAAAGTCACCTGGGTGGCTTTGGCTCCCGGAGGAATGGCTATGGCAAAGATCTTTGACGGTAAATTGGGTTCGCCCGGCACCGAGAGACGCCCGAAGTCCTCTACGTAAACTTCCTGACCGTCGGCGGTTTGCCGGACGTCGTATGCCCCAACGGGAATGGTCGCGGTGATGGTCCCATCCTGCAAGACCACGGCAGCCCTGCCGGCGCCGGCAGTCAGCACGCCGCTTCCCATGATCAACACGGCTATCAGGGAGATTACCACCCTTCCGCACTTGTGCATTTTTTCCTCCTTTCAAGAGGGGAAAGGTTGATTCTGGCAAGCATTCGATCCTTTCTCACCAACGCATTATAACGCCGACTATCGAAAAAGTCAAGAAAAACCGACTCTTAAGCAGGCCCGGCACGGGTGCACACAAAAGGTTCACCAACCTGATACGCAAACCCCGGCTCGCGTTCGAGCCGGGGCTTGTGAACTCAAGTCAGTCTGGAAATCTCTTGCCGGTTGACTCTCAGCAGCCTGGTTTTGGCCCGTTTTTGAACAAGTAGTTCACCAGATGGATGGCGTCGGCGACATCCACCATTCCGCTGCAGTTGGCATCTCCCGCCGAGAGAGGCTCCGGGATATCTCCATTCCGGTACAGATAATTCAAAACCATGATGGCGTCCGCTAAGTCTATCAATCCATCCGCGTTGGCGTCGCCGCAGAGATAAGTCCGCACCATGAAGGAAAGCGTGTCTGCTTTGCAGAAGTCGGCCGCCATCGTGGTCAGAACCTCAAATAGAACCGTATCCGGGGCAGTGCCCCAGACCGTGTCGTTTGCCACCGAACACCAATGCGGGTACTGGGGATAAGCCACCGTGTGATGCTCGTCATCCGGGTCGGTTATGCTGGGACAATAGACAAAGTCCTGGCCAAAAGCCACGTCAACCGTGTCTCCCATAGGAGCGATGGAAGGAGCCGCGTTGGAGTGATCGACAGTCACCAGCACCATCAGCGTATCTGCCAGTGACCCGTCCGAAGCCGTGATCTTGAAGCTGCCATCGGCCTGGTCACAGGCCACGCTTGCAAAGACGGTATCGCCCGAAACCGTGCACCAGGAAGGAACCTCCAGGAAGCCCATCTCCAACTCGGTTCCGTCGCAGTTCGAGTCCGAGGCGGCGGCAACGTAGATCAGAAGCTCCTCGGAAGGAGTCACCACCCAGTTGGCGGGCGAGGTTATCTGCGGCGGCAGATTGGAGGCGGAGGGGTTGCAGCAGTCGTCCGCGGAGTGGTGAGGGCAAATATCGCAGGAATCTCCCACACTGTCCCCGTCCCAATCCGCCTGATCGGGATTGTAGACGGCAGGACAATTGTCCTGGTCGCACAGGTTGGCTGCGAATCCCGGATCGCCGAATCCGTCCCCGTCGGTATCCGTGCAATCGTCGCACAGGTCCCCGATTCCGTCCCGATCGGCATCCTGCTGACCGGGGTTGTAGGCGTAGGGACAGTTGTCGTCCGGGCAGGTGTTTTCCGGATGTCCGGGGTCTCCGAAGCCGTCCCCATCACCATCCACGCACACCGCCTCCTGGCACCGGAACACGTAGAGGCCGAAGTCATCGACACCCGCCTCCACCACCGAACCCAAGCCCAGATCCGAGGCTTCGAAACGCACCTTAACCTGATCGGTGGGGGTGACGAAGTCGGACACGTAGAATTCATGTCGGTTCCAGCCCACCGTGCTCTGCGGCCCGATGGTTTCCGCCAGGGTCCAATTGGCGCCGTTGTTGCTGGATATGTAAACCTTGAACAGATCGCTGTTGGGGTTGTCTCCGGAATTATTGGTGTACCACAGGGCGTAATGGACCCTTACCTCGGAGCCCGTGGTGGCGTCAATGGCAGGGGAGATCAGCCAGGTGGTACCGCCGTCCACGTCCGAGTTGCCGTCCGTGTTGTCGGTGAGGAAACAACTGCCGGAACCATCGTAGTCCGAAGCTGGATCGCCCCGATCGCCTCCTCCCACCGGAACTCCGCGATCCCAAGCCCCATCGG
>CAZPRG010000039.1:0-15360 GCA_964588675.1 uncultured Ignavibacteria bacterium | reverse complement strand
CCTCCGAAATCTGCAAGGCGATGTCCAATATCTGACCAACGGAGAGTTTCTTTCCGGCAATTAGGTCCTTCAGGGTCTGGCCTTCGACGTACTCCATCGCGATGTACAGCTTGTCCTCGTGCCCCGCCACTTCATGCACTGTGATGATGTTGGGATGGTTAAGACCGGCAGCCGCCTGCGCTTCCCGCATGAACCTGGCCTTTAGCTCCGGGTTAGAGGTATACCGGGATGGTAGAAACTTTAGGGCAATGTTACGGCGAAGCTCAGTATCCTCCGCCAGGTAGACTTCGCCCATGCCCCCGCTACCTATCTTCCTCAGGATTCTGTAGTGAGATATTACATCGCCGATCAATTCCACGATTCCCTGCTGGCAATCATCGCCAGAACATCTAGGTGTTTTTGTTGAATTCTCTTTCGAGATCCTCGGCCGTCAGCGACTCATCCAGGTACTTTCGATGATCGATATTCTCCCAGCGCTGGTTGACCCGCCGCCGACATATCCGATGGATGTTCAACAGATGCCGGGTGGTGATGTTATCGGTGGTGCTGTTCTTTCCACCTGAGCCGCAACTCAGGGTGAAGGAAGGTGGCAGGGTATTGAACATCCCGCCTAAGGCCCCCTGAGTGGAGGGGGTGTTGACCAGGATCCGAGCCACATCCAAATTCCTGGAAAAGTACTCAATCCGCTCCGGATTATTGGAGTAGATCACAGCCGTATGCCCAATGCCCCCGAAGCGAGTGATTTCCATGCAACGGGCGATGGCGGTTTCGAAGGTCTCTTCAATATAGAAGGCCAAAATCGGCGCCAGGATTTCGGCGGACAACGGATGCTCCGGCGAAACCTCATTCAGTTCTGCAACCAGAACCGAGACATCCGGAGGGATTTGAATACCGGCCATTTCGGCTATCCGCTGAACCGGCTGACCTACGACTCCCACCGACATCATCCCTCTTTCCTTGTCATAAGCAATGCGACCAACCTTCTCGATTTCTTCCGGCGACAAAAAGTGAGCTTTTTGTATCTTGAACTCCGCCATCACATTTTCAGCAATCTCCCTCCTGACAACGATAGCCTGTTCGCTGGCACATATCGAACCATTGTCAAAGGTCTTGGACATCGAGATATTCTGCACGGCGAAGGGGATATCGGCGGTCATGCCAACGTACGCCGGGACATTGCCGGATCCAACTCCTATTGTCGGCGTGCCCGAGCTGTAACTTGCCTTGACCAGCTCACCTGTACCGGTGGCCAGGATCAAAGCCAATCCGGGATGGCTCATTAGTTCTTTGGTCGTCTTCGGATTGGGCTTGGTCAGCCACTGGATACAATCCTTGGGTGCGCCCGCCTTGAGCGCAGACTCGTAACAGACCCTGGCTGTTTCCGCTACGCAATTCTTGGCTATGGCATTGCCGCTGATTATCACCGGATTGCGGGTTTTCATGGTGATGAGAATCTTGAAGATGATGGTGGACGTGGGATTGATTGCCGGAATCAGTGCCAGAATCGGGCCCAACGGCCGGGCCATCTCGATAATGCCGGAGAACGAATCCTCGGAGATGACACCCACCGTCTTGTGATTCTTGATGTGCTCGTACACTAATTGGCCGGCGATAGCATTCTTTATGACCTTGTGTGGTCCAAAACCTATACCGGTCTCCTCAGCCGCCATTGTGGCGAGACGAACGCGGTTATCCATCGCCGCCAGGTAGACCGCACGCACAATGCGATCTGTTTGCGGCTGGTCCAGTTCCCTGAAAGCAGCAGCCGCTCTTAAGGCTCGCTTAATTATCTCATCGTTATTAGCCATTGCCGATTCTCCTGCCATCGGAAACGCGCCACTCGCTCGTCACCTTGATCTACTTCAACGTCTCAGGCCTTGATGATCCGTCCGGAAAGTCTCTGTGGCGGCCAAAATTCGCTTCGCGGGTTTTCCTTCAACACCCTCCATGTCGGTCGGCATGGAGTCGTCACCACTTCATCGAGGATGCTAATATAGGAATGACCCAGTGCCAACGTGGTCTTGGCTCTGCCGGACAATCCTCTGCCGACATCTCTCTCACACGCAGCGTGCCTGAGCACAGACTCCAACGTTGCCTTGACATATTAAGTCTGGTGTCCTCCGCTGGACATGTCTCTCGGATACTGCCAGCGGTGATCTTTCTGACCATCCTGTGAAGCAGCAGTCTCCTTCCCGAGCCGAACACTCCGGGCGATCTAAGCTCATGAGCGCTTCTGCTCTCAAGTCCAGGCGCCAACCGGCTTCTCCCTCCGGATCCCAAGGAAAACCGAGAAGGAATCGATTTCAAGATAGGAGCTTCGCCTGAGAAATCAAGAGATTTGTTGCTTCAGCGGTCTCGGCGCAAAGCCAGCGTGGTTATGTCGTCACTCTGGGAGGCACGCCCCATAAAAGCACGAATCTCGTCCAGTACCGATTCGGTTAGCTCTTCGGGAGTCTGGCGCAGGGAGTCCAAGAGGAATCGTTTCAGCCTCTGGTCATGGTACATCTCGCCCTGTAGGTTGGTGGCCTCGGTGATGCCGTCAGTGAACATAAACAACAGGTCCCCGGTTCCGAACTGCAGGGTACCCTCCTTCCAAGGGGAGAGATCAAACGCACCGATGGGGATTCCGGAGGATTCAAGTTCCTCCACCCTCCCATCGCTCCTCACCATCATCGGAGGATTGTGACCGGCATTGAGGTAACGCAGAGTGTGAGTCTTGGGATATAGCCGGCAGATGAACAAGGTGGCGAAATCTTCCGGTCGGCTTGAGCGCACCAGCTGTCTGGAAACCCGGGAGGTCATTTCGACTAAGCTGAGGTCCTCGGAGCCATACAGGATACGGAAAGCGGCCAGGACATTTGACATGAGAAGGGCAGCACCCATGCCTTTGCCCGAGACGTCGGCCAGAAGCAAGACGACCGAACCGTCGGCCAATTGGGCCAGGTCGTAAAGGTCTCCCCCTACGGCTTTACATTGAGCCTGAAAGGCGCTCAGGCTGTATCCCTCGATGCTCAACAGGTGCGCGGGCAGAAGCTGGTTTTGAATCTGGGAAGCCACTTTGAGCTCGGCCTCCAACACTTCCTTGGCCTGCCGCTCCTTGAGAAGGCTCTGATTGGCAATCTTGGCCGCCAGGATGTTCCCGAATGTAGCCGTGACCCTTAAGAAATCCTCGGTGTAGCGATGCAAGGGATTGGCGGTGTCGGCGTACAGAATTCCCAAAACCCTGTCCTGATCAAACAACGGAACTGCCATGGCGGATATTATGCCCGAGCCCACGATGGACTGCTGCCGGGCGAATCGCGAGTCGGTTTTCGGATCGGAGATCAAAATGGCATTCTTCTGATTCAAAAGTTCCCTCACTATGGTGCGGGATATGGTGAACGATCCCGGCGATCGTCTGCCGGAAGCGCGACTGGCTGCCAAAAACAGTTTTCCGTCCTCCGGTTGCGACAGCAACACGGCCACCCTTTCGGCGGGAACCGCCTCTTGCAGCAGTTCCAGCGCCTTGCTGAACATATCCTGGTTGGAGCCGGGCAGAATCAGCATCCGACCCATTTCGGAGATGGCGCCAAAGACTTTGGGATTATCTATGATCGCAGCCGGCAGGGGGCGCAAGGCTTCTTTTATCGGAAGCAATGTAGCATGGGCCAGGTCCTGCTCCGAGTCTCCAACGCTGAAGGAACCGGTGGTGGTTTTCTCCTCCAAGGCGGGGAGGATTCTGAATTGCACTCGGCCAAAGGAGATGATATCATTGGGCTTAAGTCCGGTCACGGCGGTGATGGCATATCCGTTGACCGTCGTACCGTTGTGGCTGCCCAGATCGGTCAGGCTTACGGTATCCTCATCTTCCACTTCTATCCGGGCGTGACGCCGGGACACGGTGCTGTCGTCAATTACCAGGTCGGACTCGGAACTACGCCCCACCGTGTGCACTCCGCGTTCCAGAGTCCAGTCATAGAGCTTTTTCCCTTCCAGGCTAAACAGCTTGAACATGGGTTTCCCTTGCTATGATCAAAGCTCAATGATTACTACGGCGGGTCGGCGAACGATGTTCGACGAATTTGGTGAGGGTGGGCGGACTCGAACCGCCGGCCACCTGCTTAAAAGGCAGATGCTCTACCGACTGAGCTACACCCCCAGGAGGGTTCCGGTCTCGAATTCATACGAACAAACCCTGCGAATCGAAACCCGGTTTTTGGGCCGATCACAAAATACCAGCATGGGCTGACATGTCAAGGACTATTTAGCTGTCTGATCGGGAAAGCGGGAAGTACACGCAACCGACGGCCCCATCTATGCCGCAGGAAGAACCGTCAAGTCTCTCCGGGAAACTCAGACCGGTGGGCTGCCCAACTGGAACCTCAGCGGACCAACACCATCTTCTTGGTCTCTCGACTCTCGCCGTTTTGCAGGACGTAGAAATAGATGCCGCTGGAGACTTCGCGTCCACTATCGTCCCTGCCGTCCCAAACCACTCGGTACCGTCCTGGTTTCTTCTCCTCATCCACCAGTGTCCCCACTCTTTGTCCCAGCACATTATAAATCCTCAGGGTGGTGAACGCGGCAGTTTGCCTACTGCCCACAGCATACTGTATACAAGTCGATGGATTGAATGGATTGGGCCGGTTCTGCGAGAGTTCAAAAGACCACATCCCCGCGTCAGCATTATCGTCGTCCACGTCTGCCGCCAGGGATATGGTAATCGAGTCCTGGTAGGGGATGTAGTTGGGCTTGGTGACCACAAGGCTCATCTCCCCGATGTCGTCCACGTCGAGATTGCAGGAAATCCCGCCGTTCTGGTCCGTCTGGCCCAGGAAAATGGTCCTTCCTCTCAAAGTCATACACACCTGGGCCTCACCCACGGCGCCGCCTGGGGAGGACACCGACAAGATAACGTTCTGCTTGCCCAGGGTTATCTGTTCCGGATGAATGACCGTCAGAGGAGACGGGGTCTGCGTCCACACCTGCATCTCCGGATCACCGAAGAGATTATGTCCGTAGTCGATATCCCGGTAGCCCGGATAGGCGCATCGGGAGAGCGCCTCCGCCACTCCCAGGTGATGGTCCAGATTCTCGTCGAACAAATTCTCGATGAACTCCTCAAAGAGCTTATAGGAGACACCCACCCAACCCCATCTGGTGTTCCCCAAGAACGCCACCCCCCCTTTTTGCGAGGCCAATGGATAGAATTCGGCCACGCATGGTTCCCCGCCCATGTAAGGGTACTTGTCCACATCTATGGCGCCCTGACTGCAGGCTATGGAATACATTATTCCATACTCCTGATGATTGCCCAGGTTGGTCATGTGACCATGTCCGTCACCCTCTCCGGCATAGGTCAGGACCCACGATTTGGGACTTCCATTGGTCAGATTTGATTTGGCCACGAATCCGCTGGATTTTCCGTGAGATAGGACTCCGATTATTCCCCAGCCCTGATTCATCTGATCCACGCAAGTTATTCCATCGGGGCCGAGGGGGTTCTCCGCATCTCCGCTGGGGGACTCTATCAGAGAACTCAGGTCCTGGGAAAAGTTGGACGGGACGTCGGTGGCCAGAAGTCCGTGCTGTCCTATCCCTCCGTCCCAATCCCTCATCTGATCCGAGCTCACCCACAATGCTCGGGTCAGATAATCAAAGGTGTCTCCTCCCGGATTCTTTTCATAGTCTATCAGTTTCTCCACAAAGGCGCTCACCTCAACCGGGTCGCCGGCGGGAATCCTTCCCACAAACAGGTCCGGATAAATGTCCGGACTGTCCTGCTGTGGCTCTCCCCACACCCCGTCGTTGTCCAGATCCCACTGGCCATCCACGTCGGAGAAGTAGAGGTCGCAAATTTGCTGATTGGGATATGAGGGAACAGAGGAAGTGTTTGTGGGATACGCATACCGAACCGGGATCACATCCTCGTCTCCTCCCAACAGAACCCAAACCGTGCCCCGGTTATACGCACGTATCAGGAAGGTCCTCAACTTCTCGGCGTCGTCTCTTCCGGAGTAGTTTGCCAGTATGGTGTCTATGCTGACCACGCAGGTTCTTACTCCCTTCTTGGTTTTCCAGTCTGCCAAAGGCTGGAATGACGGCGCCAGTTCCGGAGAGGTTACGATCAGGTATTGGTAATATTCATCGATATCTGGACCGATTCCCGACTGGGCCGACGACTGGCCCCCAAAGCCCAGCTCAGCGACATCCTGCCCATTGCTCGCCACTCGACGCAGGACCTCGCGGTATAGATGCTCCGCCGACGGAGTCCGCATCGGAAGCAGGAAGGCTGAAGCCGCTTTAGCATCGGGCTCCAACTCCACCTCGATGTCCACCTGGGTGTAGAAGATGAGATCACCCGACTCCGGGACGTATCGAAAGGGCGTCACCGACAGCGTCACCATCGGATTGCCTGCCAAGTATCCTTGTTGGACTATCTCTGCCGTGCGCACCGGAAAGGGCGAATTGGATTTGTACACCAGGGGATCAGGTTCGACCCACCGCCCACCGGAAGCTCCGTTGGTTTTCAGATCAGGTTGAACCGGAGAAATCAGAAAATCGCCGCCCAAGTTCACCTCTGCAACCATTTTCACCGATACCGAGGCTGCCCGGCTCCCTTGCGGAAGGAGCAGATGGAGCAATCCGAACGGAAGATTGGGCAGGCCAGCGTCGCGCGAATTCACGCAACCTCTTAGCCTTATCACGTCGAAACCGCCCGCCTGGTCGATGACCAGATCCTCCCGGGAAAAAACCGCCTGATAGTTGATTGGGGCGTACCCGGTACCAGGGTATGCCAGATCTCTGGGTGCAAGACACATGGCCAGTACGACCATGAAACATGCAATTCGTCTGCCCATCGTTCCCCCCGCTTTTCAATCCACATTCAAAGGAACACGACTCACGACATCTGATTTTGCAACTGGTGTGCCCACGGAAGGGTTTTCTGAAATCGTACTCGATTTCCAGTGCACCCGGACTCGTGTCAAGGAGTTATGAGCCCGGTCTAGCATCCGAATGGCCTGGCAGGGCGAATGTCGCTTTGCAGTTGCCTCGAGGAGTATGGGAACAACCCCACATGTTGTGGCGAATGTGCGACAACGGCCGAGGCCCGAAAAAAAAGTCGTCGAGCTTGTTTTTTTCCTTGACAAGATGTGAACGTAGGTGTATCATTGGGGAGAAAAGTGGTCGATTTTGGGCTGAAGTGGTTTGTCGCAAAACAAGGGAGTGGCGTTTTTTCTCAGCAAGTTGTTGAAAATCGCAGAGTTGGAGTAAATTGTTCAGCCGATTCAGAAGCTTCTCTGCTCTTGCTGATGAAATAAAACGACTTACGAAGGGTCAGCACGAAGAGGGAGGGTGCTCGATAATCAAGAACGCAAAGTTCTGATCCCGTCTCCGCAGAAGCATTCCTCTCCTTCTGTACATGAGTTTTTTGGAAGCAATGGCAGTCTCCCGGGTTGGAGGTTCCATTCCCCATGGCGTCCTTCAAAGGTACATACTCTTCCACTGTCGATGCCAAGAGGCGCATCAAACTGCCCAAGAAACTCAGGGAGGCACTACCTCCCTCCTCCGGCGAGCAGTTTGTGATAGGGCCGGGTTACGATGGCTGTATCTTCCTTTACCCCACGGACGAGTGGGCCAAGCAGGAAGACAAACTGAGAAATCTGAAGGTGGAATTGAAGGAACACCGTTTTCTGGAGAGAGTCTTTGTGCCCGAGTCCGAGGACGTGAGAGTCGACCGGGTGGGGAGGTTGATCGTGCCGGAGCGGCTCCTGAAGCTGGCTCGGATCACAAAGGAGGTTTTGATTCTGGGAATCCTATCCCGCGTCGAACTCTGGTCGCCCGGGGTGTATGGCAAGTACCGGGAACAACACCAGCAGACTTACGAGGAGGCGGCGGAGCAGATCTTCGGATCATGAAGTCGGTCTGAGGGAGGTTGGTCGCTTCCAGACCTGGTTTTTCAACTTCCGACGGACATGGGATAGACACCGGTTGCATGATTTGGTTCATCAGGTAGTCCCGCCTGAGGGCAACGGGCCGTTTCTCTGACAACACAAACCCGAGGCATCGATTCGGCCACATTGTTTTGTGTGCGCGGTCTGCGAGAGTTACACGTCGTTTCTCCGCGACGGCCGCACAAAACCGGCCCGGCGGCGTTTTCTCAAGACTCAGAACGAGCGAGGGACGGACGGCATGCATAGGCCGGTTTTGGCGAAGGAGGTTCTGGACCATCTCTTGACCGAGGGATCCCGGATCATTTTTGATGCCACGGTAGGTGCCGGTGGGCACTCAGAGGCCATAGCCGCTGACCCGCGGTATGAAGGAGACTTGATCTGCAGCGACAGAGACCTGGATGCGCTGGAAATCGCCAAAAGTCGGCTGGCGCGATACCAAGACAGGATCAGATTCGTCCACCTTCGCTTCAGCCGGATCGGAGACTTTTTTTCCGAATCGAGCATAGGTCAGGTTTCGGGATTTCTCTTTGATCTGGGCCTCTGCGCACTGCACCTGGAAGAGAAAGAAAGAGGTTTCAGCTTTCAATTGGACGGACCGCTGGACATGCGTATGGATCGCACTCAATCCAAAACAGCCTTGGAAGTGATAAACCGTTATCCTGCCGAGCGGCTGGCCGACATCTTGCGAAGATTCGGGCAGGAGAAGCTGGCTGGCGTCATCGCCAGGGCGATCGTGAAGGCCAGAGAGAAAACGGTCATAGAAACCACTCTCCAGTTAAGAAGGGCCGTGGAGTCGGTGCTCAATCCCAAGCACAGGATCAAATCGTTGGCTCGGGTGTTCCAGGCGATTCGCATAGAGGTGAACGACGAGTTGACCGAACTGAAGTTGGGACTGGAGCAGGCCATAGGTCGTTTGGTTCCCGGGGGCAGGCTGGCCGTCATCTCCTATCACTCGCTGGAGCATGGGCTAATCCGAGCGAAGCTAAGACGGGAGAGCAAAGGATGTGTGTGCCCTCCGGAGTTTCCGGTTTGCACCTGTGGGGTCCGGGCCAGGCTCAGATTGGTTGCACCCAAACCCATTCTGCCGTCGGCCGCCGAAATACAGGAGAATTCCCGGTCCCGTAGCGCGAAGCTGTGGGTCGCGGAAAGGTTGGCTACCGGTAAGAGCTGACCATCTTCGGAGAAGAGCGTTGAAACGCAAAATAGACAAGAGAAAACACGCCTCGACTGGACCCACCAAGGGAGCGGGCGCCCGCGTCCTTTTGGTCTTCCTGGCGGTGATTTCGCTCTCCTGCATGTATATCTGGCAACGGGTGACCGTGGTAGCTCTGGCCAATCGCGTCAAGGAACTGAACCAGAGAATCCAAACCCAGCAGGAAGCGCTCAAGTACCTTCAGATCGAGTTGACCAAACTGGGCTCGGTGGAGAGAATCGAGGAGAAGGGGAAGCAGTTGGGACTGGTGTATCCGTCTCTGGATCAGATAGAGTGGATCAGGGAGTCATCGGATTCTGTCTACCTGGAGAAGCGCTACCCGTCGAGAGGCATCTGGGCCCAATTGAGCGCCATTCAAAGGAAGCTCCTTCCCGCTGAAGAGGCCGTCGCCAAAGAGGTCAGGCATGAACCATAGGACCAAGTCCAGAAGAGCCAACCGGCGCAGTTCGGCTGTCCGAGGCCGGAGAAGCTGGAGCCAACTCTCCAGAAGAAGGTCGGCCGCCGTGTTCGCTCTGGGAAGTCTGGTCTGGGTCCTGGTTTTCTCCCGTCTGTTCTTCATTCAGGTACTCAAAGGAGCGGAGTACAAGGAAATCTCCTCCGGGCAACACCAGCGGCATATCAAGCTGGAGGCCAAAAGGGGCGAGATCCGCGATCGCAAGGGAAGGAACCTGGTAATCAATCTGCCAGTAGAATCCTTCTTCGCCATTCCGGAAAGCGTGGGGAACGTGGACGCCGTGGCCAGGCTCTTTGGCTCCGGCGACTCGGGCTTTCGTCTACTCAAGGACGATCTGCGCACCAGAGAGAATTTCGTATGGTTAAGAAGAAGGGTGGAAAGAGAAGAAAGCCGGAGGTACAAGCAAAGCAATCTGCGAGGTATCTGGGCCATAGGCGAGACTAAAAGGTACAATCTGTACGGAGACTTGGCCGGCGAGGTTCTGGGCTTCACCGACGTGGACAACCGGGGACTGGCAGGAGTCGAGTTGCAGTACGACAGCCACTTACGGGGGGAAGACGGCAAGACCGTGCTGCAGCGTGACGGACATAGAAACTCCTACCAGATAGCCGAGCACCCTCTTCAGCGGCCCAAGGATGGAGAAAGTCTCGTGCTGACCATTGACATCGAGCTGCAGACCATAGTGGAACAGGAACTCAAAGCGGGAATACGCTCCACCGAGGCGGACGGTGGGAGCGCGGTATTCATGGACCCCAAAACCGGCGAGATTCTGGCCATGGCCTATTGCGGAAAGGACGATGGTCTGCCGGTAAAAAACCGAGCCTTAAGCGATAATTTCGAGCCCGGCTCCACCTTCAAGATCATAACCGCGGCCGCGGCCCTGGAGGAGGGACTCCTGACTCCGGAGGACAGCATCTACGCAGAGAAAGGCGAATTCAGGATCGGAAGCAAAACCATTCACGATGTCAAGCCTCTGGAGCTGCTAAGCTTCAAGGAGAGCGTGGTATACTCCTCCAACATCGCCTTAGCCAAGATAGCCCTGAAGGTGGGAAAGGACAAGCTATACCAATACGCCCGCGATTTCGGAATCGGCGAAAAAACCGGGATCGATCTGCCCGGCGAGGGGACGGGATTCATACCCGCTCCTCGCAGGTGGCCGGATTTGGTCTTGGCCTGCATGGGTTTCGGACAAGGCGTCTCCCTAACCGCCCTGCAGTTGGCCTGCGCTTACTCGGCCATCGCCAACGACGGCGTCTTGATGAAGCCCTTCGTGGTCAAGGCGGTCCTGGACGCGCAAGGTAACGTCGCGAGCTCCGTAGATCCGAAACCGGTGAGGCAGGTGGTCAGCCAGAGGACGGCACATATCCTCATTGATTTCCTGCAGGGGGTAGTCTCCTCGGGAAGTGGCCAGAGGGCCAAGATGGAGGGTGTGACCGTTTGCGGCAAGACCGGCACGGCTCAAAAGGCCAAGCCCGATGGACGAGGATACGAGCAGGGAAGCTACATTGCATCCTTCATTGGCTTCTTCCCGGCGGAAGATCCCCACATGGTGGGGCTGATCACCTTGGATAATCCGAGAACCGAACACTTGGGTGGACTGACCGCCGCCCCGATTTTCAAAAACGCGGCGCAGCGCATCGTCTCGCTTTCGGGAGAATCCATCCTCACCGGTGCGGTCAACCAGGTTCCCACAGCCGTCCGGCCGGAAGAGGCATCCGATTTCATGCAGGAGGAGCCAGACCTGTTCCGGATCGGGAACCACGACCCCTTCGCTGGGGCGGATACGAATGCGGAAGGCCAAACCTTACTTCCGGACGTGCGCGGCATGACCGTGAGGGAGGCGGTGAAAATCCTGCAGGCGCACGATCTCAGGTGGAGACTTGAAGGTAGCGGATTGGTAATCAAGCAGATTCCGGAGCCCAACACGCCCATGAAGACCGACGCCGCGTGCCTGTTGGAATGCCGGTCAGACTGACGGCGCCCGACCCGACCGGAGGAGCGCCGGTCCGAAGAGACTATTTCCAAGAGGTAAGGGATTATGCAGATCAAGAATCCGGCTTCATTAAGGAAACTGGTAAGCGTTCTCCCTTCCAAGCAGGTCTCGGGCGACCTTGATCTCAAAATAAGGAAGATCGAATACGATTCGCGTCAGATCAAACCGGGTGATCTATTCGTGGCCATGAGTGGCTTTTCGGACGACGGGCACCAATACATCCATTCCGCGGTGAAGAGCGGAGCCGTGGCCGTAGTGGCGGAAAAGGACGGTGACTACAAGAGCCGGGCCAAGGTATTGGTCCCGGATGCCAGAGAGGCACTGGCGCTTGTGTCCAGCCGGTTCTACGGACATCCTTCGAAAAAACTCACCGTGGTGGGCATCACCGGCACCAACGGCAAGACCACCATCACCTATCTGATCCGTTCCATCCTGCAGGCGGCCGGAAACAGGGTAGGGCTGATCGGCACCATCGCCTACTGGTTGGACGACCAAAAGATCAGTTCCAAGAACACCACTCCCGAATCGCTGGACCTGCAGAGGCTGTTTTACGGCATGCTCCAGCAGAAACTCTCCGCTGCGGTCATGGAGGTCTCCTCTCACGCTCTGGCCCTGCACCGGGTCGATGGCACCGAATTCGACGTGGCGGTTTTCACCAACTTGAACCAGGAACATCTGGATTTTCATAAGACCATGGATGCCTATAGAAGCACCAAGGGTTTGTTGTTCCAAAAGCTGAAGGAGAAAAATAGTTGCGCCGTGATCAACATGGACGATCCCAGCTGGCGGTATTTCGCGCAATTAGTCCAGACCCGTTGTCTCACTTATTCGCTCAACGATCCCAACGCGGATTTCTTCACCACTAACTTCATTTGCACCGCGGAGAAATCCATAATCGACGTGTCCACTCCGTCCGGTGAACTGAAGCTAGAGTTCAAGCTCATCGGGGAGTCCAACATATACAATGCCTTGGCCACCGTGGCTGCGGGCTTTGCCCTGGGAGTGGACCCACAGACAGTGAAATGCGGGTTAGAGGCAGTGCCCGGCGTGCCCGGGCGCATGGAACGAATCCAGGCCGGGCAGGATTTCAGCATCTGGATCGACTACGCTCACACGCCCCATGCTTTCGAGAGGCTTCTGAAAACCGCCAGAAAACTGACCAAGGGCAGGTTGCTCTTTCTGTTCGGGTGCGGGGGAGACAGGGATCAGGGCAAAAGACCTCTGATGGGAAAGGTGGCGGCTGAGTTGGCGGACATAGTATTTCTGACCGAGGATAATCCCCGCTCCGAAGATCCCCAGGCCATCGTGCAGCAGATCATGTACGGCATGGAGGACAAAAGCAGGGTTCAGGTGGCAATAGACCGAAAAGAGGGCATCCGGAAAGCGCTGGAAACAGCCAAGGAGGGAGACACCCTCATTCTGGCGGGCAAGGGCCATGAGGATTATCAAGTCATAGGACACGACAAGGTCCACTTTTCGGACCGGGAGACCCTTCTGGAGCTGCTCCCCGGTCCGGCCGTGCCGGACATGGAGGCTCTCGAGAAAGACGCACGTCCTGGTAATAGCTGTAGCCCCTAAGTGGCGCGCTGTGGCACAAACTCGGAGCATCTGGAATGCTCGAGGATCTTTTCAGGTTTGAGGCCATGTTCGAGATCAGCTTGAAAGAGTTAAAGCAGGTTACCGGAGGAATCATCCGTGCCGGTTCCGCTGCCGAAGGGCTCTTGGTTCGGGGAGTGAGCATCGATTCCCGAAACGTGAAGCGAGGCAACCTCTTCGTGGCGATAACCGGAGATAGATTCGACGGGCATGATTTCGTGAAGGAAGCATCGGACAGAGGTGCTCAGGCCGTTATAGTGGAGCAAGGCAGGTGGTCAGCGGCAGTGGAACAAGATTTGGGCGATATGGTGATGATTTCGGTCCCGGACACCAAAAAGGCTCTTGGGGATTTGGCCTCCTGGTACAAAGCGAAATTCGAGCTTCCCACCGTGGCGATCACCGGAACCAACGGAAAGACCACCACCAAAGAGATGACCGCCGAGGCGCTTTCCGCCAAGTTCAAAGTGGTCAAGTCGCCTCAGAGTTTCAACAATCGGATCGGGGTTCCGCTCACCCTATTCCGCCTCAACTCCAACTCGGGAGCGGTGGTGGTGGAGTTGGGAATGAGCCAGCCGGGCGAGATAGCGACTCTGGCCACCATGGCCAAGCCCGACGTGGGAGTGATAACCAACATCGGTCCGGCTCATCTCGAATCCATGCTCAGCCTGGAGGAAATAGCCAAGGCGAAATTCGAGCTTTCGGACAATATGGCCTCCCCCAAGACTCTGGTCCTGAATGCGGATGATCCCGTGCTGCAAAAGAGAATCCGAGAGAGAAAATCCGACGAGCGCATAGTCAGTTTCGGAATAGACAAGCAGGCGGATTTCCGGGCAGATCAGATCAACCTTCGTCCGGAGGGTCTGATCAGCTTCCGGGTCAACCGGGGGCCGACCGTGAACCTCCTGCTTCTGGGCAGACACAACGTATACAATGCCCTGGCCGCCTTAGCCGTGGCCGACTTGATGAAGGTAGAACCAACCCAGGCCATAAAGAAACTGGAGAGGTACACTCTGTCGGATCTGAGAATGGAAATCGTCTTCATCAGGGACGTCACTGTAATCAACGACAGCTACAACGCCAACCCGGTCTCCATGGAGAAAGCACTGGAAACCCTGAAGGAGATGAAAGCATCCAGCCGAAAGATCGCCGTGCTCGCGGATATGCTGGAGTTGGGCAAGGAGAGTGTGGATTTCCACCACCAGGTGGGGAGGAGAGCGGCCGAGTTGGGCATTGATCTGCTTCTTACGGTCGGCGAGCTTGCCCGCCATATCGCTCAGGGGGCGAAGCAGGCGGGGATGAGTGCAGACTGCGTCCGCACTTTCGAGGACAACCAGCAGGTCAGTCACTACCTGTTGCAGAATCTCGCAGCCGGGGACGTGGTGCTGGTCAAAGGCTCAAGAAAGATGAAAACCGAGGAAGTCGTGGCGACGTTGAAAAGCCTGTACGGCCGTCAAAACTGACGTGCGGATCGGTCTTCGGGTCTGAACATGCCTTAAGCCGATCAAAAGCGATTGTAATCAGGTAAGGAATGGGATGCTTTACCATCTGCTTCATCCGTTAAGCGATGTCTCTATTCTCTTCAACCTGTTTAGATATATTACGTTCAGGACTGCGGGCGCTACCTTAACCGCCCTTCTGATCAGCCTAATCCTGGGACCTTTCATCATTCGTAAGCTGCGGTCCGGCCAGGTGTGCGAAAGAATAAGACAGGAGGGGCCGTCGACTCATAAGGTCAAGGAAGGAACCCCCACCATGGGGGGACTGATCATTCTGTTCGCCGTGGTGATCCCCACCCTGCTGTGGGCCGATCTGACCAACGCTTACACTCGTCTGATCCTTTTGGTTACCGTGTGGATGGGCCTGATCGGATTCATGGACGATTACCTCAAGGCCATCAAGCACCAACCCAAGGGGATGGTGGGAAAGAAGAAGTTGGCCGGACAGGTAGCCCTGGGACTGCTTCTGGGAGTTCTGTTGCGAGTCTTCCCCCCTTCTCGGGATTTCGGCACGGCATCCGACATTCTGTTTTTCAAGAACTACCTGGTGAACTTCGGCGTTTTCTATATACCGTTGGTGATACTGGTGATCACCGGAGCATCCAACGCGGTGAACTTAACCGACGGCCTGGACGGCTTGGCCATCGGACTGATCGGATTGTGCGCCTTTGCCT
>CAZPRG010000038.1:0-15425 GCA_964588675.1 uncultured Ignavibacteria bacterium | reverse complement strand
TCCAGGCTCCCTCCCCGTCGCACATGGTGTCGTCCCAGCCGATAAGCACGATGGCATGATTGCAGGGGTCGTCGCCCTCATGCTCGTAACAACCGCCGGTGTAACTGTCAAAGTCGCCGTAGGCGGTGAAGGCGCAGGATACCGGACCGCTAAGCAGGGCGGTCTTTATGGCGTTCACGTTGTTGGCCACCGGGGTCCATCCGGTGATTTTGGCCAGCACCTCGCAGGACTCCTCCCGGCAAGGATAGATGTCGCTGCCCATGTAGGGCTGGCAGGTCTCGCGTATGGAGCCGAATTCCAGAAAGTGCTCGTAGCAGACGTCCATCCAGCCGCCGTTGCATCCCCAGCCGTAGGCAACGCAGGAGAGGATCTGCTGCTCGGAAAGATCCAGCTCTCTCTCTCCGTACAGCTTGGCCATGCCCTCCAAAGCTCCCACCGCTCCGAAGATCCAGCAGCTTCCGCAGCCGCCCTGGTTCTTGACCGGCGTCACGATGTTGGAGTCGCGCCAATCGAACACCGGCGGAAAGGAAACGCCGGACACCGCTTCGATCTTCTTGGTCTGCCGGTACCACTCGTCATACCATTCCGGCGCCCGAAAGCCCCGAAGATGCTGCCTCTCGGCCTCCGACAGCTCGGAAACCGAGGTCCTGCCGGCGGTCCAGTGATATCCCTTCTCCTCGATCATCTTCTGCACCTGTTCTATCTCCTGATCCACCTTGTCCTTGGGGAAAGCAGTCGCGGAGACCAGCAAGCAGAAGACCGATAAGGCCAAGGCAGAGCAAATTACTCTCCAAACGCTCATTTCACGCTCCTTCGAATATAGTTGACTGGGGAATCTTCGAATTCATCTTCCATTGCGAGCCCGCATTTTCCCTCCGGCCCCGGGGTTGTCCGGAGACGGGAGGTGGCGCCAAATCGTGCCGGACGAGCAAAGATACTCCGTTCTGTCATCAACGTAACACAAATCCGTGAATAGTCAAGCGAAAACCGGCACGGGAACCCAGCAGCGATCACACCGGCCTTACGTCTCCGTTTCTTTTCCTCGTATACATGGCGGAGTTTACCAAGATGCCCAAGAGAAGTTTCGCGCTAAAACGACTATGGGGGATGCTCTTCTGCGTCGCCCTGCTGTGGGGGATTCCAGCCTTTGCTGCCGACGGCGAGCAAACGGCTTCGACAGATGATAATCCCCAGCCTCGCATAGCCAAGGTGGAAGTGCTGTGCAAGGGGGTCTTTGACCAGCAGATAAAGGAGGAAAACAAGAGGCTTTTCCTGTTGGCAAATGGGCTTCATTTTCGCACGCGAGAATGGGTTATCCGGCAGGAGCTTCTGTTTAAGGAGGGGGACGTGTATGATCGGAAGCTTTTGGATGAGAGCGAAAGAAATCTGCGGAGCTTGGGATTTCTGGGAAGGGTGGCAATCGAGGAAAGAAGAAACGACGACGGGGGAGTAGTGGTCTCGGTGAAAACTCAGGACCAATGGAGCACGGTGGTCGCCTTTTCGGGTCAGATGGTGGGAAAGCACTACTCCGCGGGGACCTATTTCGAGGAACACAATCTTCTGGGTTGGGGCAAGAGCCTGGTCGTGGGTTACACTAAAACCACGGAGAAGGAAACCGGTCAATTGTCTTTCTTGGATCGCAACTTCCTGGGAAAGCGCCTGGTCCTGAACACCAATGTGTACCATCGCTCGGACGGACATCTTTTCGACTTAACTTTTGGGCTCCCCTTCTACTCACTTGAAAGCAAATACTCCTTCGGCAACCGATATTCGAACGAAGATGAGAGAATCGACTACTATCAGGAAGGCAAAGAAGTTTTTTCTTACCGAAAAGAAAACGAAAGATTCTATTCCGAGCTGGGCAGGTCCTTCGGCACGGACTGGAAGAGAATACTCCACGTGTTTTACCAATGGGAAGACAGGCAACACTCGTTGGTTTCCGGCGACGATTCGGCAAGCTATGCCCGGTTTTTGCCGCCCAGCAGCAACCTGCAGCACCTGGGCCTTTCTCTGGAGCTGTGGCACCCCCGGTTTGAGAAACTGAGCTATGTCGACAATTTCGGCAGTATCGAAGATTTCGATTTCGGCTTTCGGGTTCAGGGCAGTTGGGGTTTCAATCTGGACCGTCTCTTCTCCAAGGAGAGGACGGACGTTTTTTCATTTAGGCTGCTGGTGCCGTTTTACCTTAGCCCGAATCGGTATCTTTTCTTCGCCCAGTCGACCAGGGGGGAATTCGAAAACGTCCGGTGGGAGAGACTATCATCCCAGACCGAGACCCGGTTCTATTGGGGGCTGCCCGGCCCGCAGACTCTGGTTCTCAGAGCACTGGGGATTCTATCCTCGCGTCAGGAGAGCGGTTATCAGTTATTCTTAGACGGGGTCACCGGTTTAAGAGGCTTTGAACGGTATCGTTTCTCGGGGAAGAACCAGGCGGTCCTCAATTTCGAGGATCGAATTTTCTCTCCCTGGAGAATACTGACCGTTGGTTTGGGGGGAGTCGTCTTCTTCGACGCGGGGTACGTATGGGACGAAACCCCAGTGGGGCAGAAGCTTCACTCTGACGTAGGGCTGGGCTTGCGATTCGGCTTCACCAAATCTCACGGATGGCGGGTTACCCGCCTGGATTTTGCCAAATCCCTGGAGACCAACGATTGGGTGGTCTCATTCGGCACCGGAATGTACTTTGAGCTTGAAGATCTGTAAACAGCCTTCCGTATCAGGGAATCTGTCCGAAGCCTCAACTGCGGTTGACGTACACGTTCTTCTCGCCGCACAGACACTTCAGCTTGTCCAAAAGCTCACCGGAGACCTCCACATCCGTCTTTTTCAGCCTCATTTTCAACTCCTCGTGGTCGGACCGCACGTGAAGGACCACCGGCGACTTTCCGGGATGAGCCGAGAGCACCTCCTTAAGCTCCGAAACGATATCCTGGCTCTCTCCGGAGGAAACCAGCGAAACGTGCAAAAACGGTTTGAGCTTCTGGTAGACCTTGCTTAAGCCCATGATGTCCGAAGCCACCACCTTGGGCTTTTCCCCCTCCTTGGTGGATGCCCTTCCCTTGACCAGAATCATGGAGTCCGACCTTATGAGCCTGCGATTCTGCTCGTAGCAGTCGGAGAAGATGACCACCTCCACGGTTCCCAAGAAATCCTCCAGCGTGGCAAAGCCCATCTGCTTTTTCTTGCGGTCCACGCTGGTCTTCACGTTGGTGATGATGCCCCCGATATACAGCTCCTCGCCGTCTTTGGCTTCCTCGATGGTCTGGGTGTTTCTGGTGGCGAAGGTTTTCAGCTCCTCCTCATACCTGGTCAAGGGGTGCCCGGAAACGTAGAATCCAAGCATCTCCTTTTCCTTGGACAAAATCTCGCTTCTGGGCCATTCCGGGACTTCCGCCAGCTTGGGAACCGGCACCACCCGGGTTTCTCCTCCCAGGTCGAACAGGGAAGTCTGCCCGCGCTTTTTGTCCTCCTGGATGGCCTGCCCGTAGTTGGTGGCCACATCCAGCGAGGCCATGAGCTGGGCCCGGTGCCGGGATACCGAATCGAACGCTCCCGCCTGAATCAGGCTCTCGATGACCCGCTTATTGACCCCACCCAAATCCACCTCGGTGCAGAACCCAAACAGGCTCTCGAACTTGCCCACCCTCTGCCTGGCCTGGACGATGGCCTCTATGGCGCCGTGTCCCACGTTCTTCACCGCCTCCATCCCGAATCTGATCTTATCTCCCTTCACCTGGAATCTGCCCAGGCTCTGGTTCACGTCCGGAGGCAGTACCTCCACCCCCATTCTTTTGCATTCCTCCATCAGCACCACGATCCTATCCGTGTCCCCGATCTCCGAGGACAGTGTGGCGGCCATGAACTGCACCGGATAATGGGCCTTAAGATAGGCGGTCTGGTAGGCCACCAAGGCGTAGCCGGCGGAGTGGGACTTGTTGAAGCCGTATCTTCCGAAAGTAGCCATCAGGTCGAATATCCGGTCGGCCACCTCCGGCTTGACTCCCCGGGCCTTGGCCCCTTTCTTGAACTCCTCCCTCTGCTGAACCATCAATTCGGCCTTCTTTTTTCCCATGGCCTTTCTTAAGATGTCCGCCTTGCCCAGGCTGTATCCGGCCAGATCGCTGGCAATCTTTAAGACTTGCTCCTGGTAGACGATGACGCCGAAAGTTTCTTTAAGTATGGGTTCCAACAGCGGGTGCTCGTAGACGATCTTCTTCAAACCTCTCTTTCTGTCAATGTACTCATCCGTCATCTTGCTGTCCAGCGGGCCGGGCCGGTAGAGGGCGTTCATGGCGGTCAACTCGTCCAAACTCTCGGGCTTCAGCTTGCACAGGTAATCTCTCATTCCCGAGCTTTCGAACTGGAAGATGCCCACGGTTTCGCCCCGGGCGAAAAGCTCCATGGTCTTTTTATCGTCCAGCGGGACGGCCTCTATGTCCAAATTCAGGTTGTTCTCCTCCCGCAGCATCTTGAGGGTGTCATCGATCACGGTCAGGGTTCGCAGTCCCAGAAAGTCCATCTTCAAGAGGCCGATCTCCTCGATGTTCTTCATGTCGTACTGGGTGGTGATCTCGCCCTTGCTCCCCTTGTACAGAGGAACGAATTCGGTCAAGGCCCGGGGAGCGATGACCACGCCGGCGGCATGGGTGGAGGCATGCCGGCACAAACCTTCCAGCACCTGGGAATAGGAAATCAGCCTTTCCATCAAGGGATCGCTTTTGACCAGGGTGCGAAGCTCCGAGCTCTGTTCTAGGGCTTTGCTTAGGGTCATATCCGGCACCCAGGGGATCATCTTGGCGATGCGATCCACGTCCGAATAAGCGATGTCCAGAACCCTTCCCACGTCGCGGATCACGGCCCGGGCGGCCATGGTGCCGAAGGTGATGATCTGGGCAACGTTGGTCTCGCCGTACTTGTTGATCACGTAGCGGATGATCTTGTCTCTCTCCCGGTCGGAGAAATCTATGTCGATGTCCGGAAGGGAGATTCTCTCCGGGTTGAGGAATCTCTCGAACAGCAGTCCATGCCGGATGGGGTCCATGTTGGTGATACCCAGGCAGTAGGCCACCAGGCTTCCTCCCACCGAGCCCCTTCCCGGTCCCACCGGTATGCTCTTGCTCTTGGCGTAGTCGATGAAGTCCTTGACGATGAGAAAATACCCGGCAAACCCCATCTGCTTGATCACCTTCAGCTCGTATCCCAGCCTTTCCTCCAGGCCGGGGGTGACTTTGGAGTATCTCTGCGCCAGGCCCTTTCGGGCCACCAGCTCGAGATAGGAATCCAGATCCTCAAACCCGGGCGGGGGAGGAAACTCGGGCAGATGAGTTTTCCCGAACTCCAGGTCCAGGTTGCAGGCCTCGGCGATGCGGATAGTATTTTCTATAGCCGCGGGGAAGTCGGCAAACAGCAGCTTCATCTCGTCAGGAGATTTGAAGTACATCTGGTCGTTGGCGAATCTCATCCTGTCGGTGTCTGCGATCTTCTTTCCGGTCTGGATGCAAAGCAGCGCATCGTGCGCCGGGGCGTGTTCTTTTCTTAGATAGTGACAATCGTTTGTGGCCACCAAGCCCAGATTAAGCTCCCCCGCCAGTTGGGCCACAAGGGGGATGACCTTCTTCTCCTCCGGGATGTCGTGGTTCTGTATCTCCAGATAGAAGTTGTCCGGCCCGAATATCTCCCGATACTCCTGGGCCACCTGCCTGGCCCTGACATTTTCTCCCCTCACCAGAAGGCTGGGGATCTCTCCGTGCAGACAGCTGGACAGGCCCAATAGTCCCCCGCTGTGTTCCCGCAATACCTGTTTGTCGATGCGAGGCTTGTGGTAGAATCCCTCCAGGTAGCCGATGCTGGAAAGCTTCATCAGGTTCTTGTAGCCGGATTGATCCCTCACCAGAAGGATGAGATGATAACCCGCATCCGGCAGTCCCCGGATGGATTCCTTCTTGAGCCGGTCTTGGGGCGCCACGTACATCTCGCAGCCGATGATGGGTTTGATGCCAGCGCTCATGCACTTGCGGTAGAACTCCACCGCGCCGAACATGTTGCCGTGATCGGTGATGGCCAGGGCGGGCATCTTGAATTCCTCGGCCCGGGCCACCAGCTCGTCCAGCTTGTTGGCGCCGTCCAGCAGGCTGTATTGGGTGTGAACGTGTAGATGTACGAAATCAGCGTGTTTCATGGTCTTGTTATTTCTGGCGCAATGCGCTTCCTTCGTTGTCGAAAACGTGAATTGCTGTCACTCTGATTCCCCGTATGGGGGAGAAGAATCTCCCTGTTCGTCACGGACACCTTGTCCGTGACGGCAAAGGTAACGGACGAGGCGTCCGTTACCAACGGGTCAGGTTGGGCTGGCGGAGCCTGCCCGACAAATCAGTTTATTTTTGTCGGGTAGCTCGCCTACGGCTCGCCCTACAGGCCCGTCCGGGCAACCCGACCTACTCTAAATCCGTTTCCTTCAAATGCCCTGTTGCAGCCACGTGTCGGGTAGCTCCCCTTCGGGTCGCCCAGACTCCCATACGGGCCCGTCTGGACGCAACCCGACCTACTGGGAGAGTCTCTTCAGTGCGCGCAGAAGCCTCTCCCGGCAGCCCACACAAACCAACCAGTTTCTCTTGAGATATACCTCCTCCTCCAATTCCTGCTCCGTCATCTCCTGGGTCTGATCCAATATGCCGGCGATTTTCTCTTTCAGGTAATCGTCCGGCCTTTTGGAAAAGTCCTCGATGTACCCGTCGAAGTCCGATACGACCTCCAAATTGATACGATATCTGGTGCCGCCCTTCTTGAAACGCTTGCCGCAGAAGTCACATCTGAGCTTCGTCTTCGTTTCTGAAGTCTTCTCACCCATACCCCAACCCCCTTCGCGAGAAGACGGTGAAAAGCTTGAAAAGGACGATGCCCGCCAGAAAGCCGCCTACGTGGGCAAAAAAGGCCACTCCGCCCGAGGTGGAGCCAATGGATGGCAAAGCGAAAAGAAGCTGAAGTATGAACCAGAAGCCCAGGACGAACATGGCCGGAATGGCCACGATGCGGATGAAGAATCCGAACCATATCAAAGTTAGGATCCTGGCGCGCGGAAAGCGGATCACATAGGCGCCCAGTACACCGGCTATGGCGCCGGAGGCTCCAATCATGGGAACCTGAGAATCGGGCGTGGTCAGGATATACAACAGGCTGGCTCCCAATCCGCACAGAACATAAAAAACCAGAAACTTGGCATGACCCAACTGATCTTCCACGTTGTCTCCGAAGATCCAGAGATAGAGCATGTTACCGCCCAGGTGAAGCAGGCCTCCGTGGAGAAACATGGCGGTGAACAGAGTCAGGATGATGGGAGAGCCCAGCTCCGGCGTCAGTTCCCGCATGTGAGTCACCTCATAGGGGATGGTTCCCCACTTGACCAGAACCAGCTGATTGGCATCTCCCAAAGACAGGAGATAGAAATAGACCAGGCAGTTGATTAAGATGAGCGCCAACGTCACAATTGGCGGTCTGTAGGCGGGGATATCGTCCTTTAAGGGTATCATGGGGATGTCTCAACTTGGTCGGGACGCGGACTCCCGTGCCGACGGATCGCAGCCCCACCCTCAACTTTGTTCCGGGGGATTATGGGGTTGGATCGAAGACCGACGTTGTTGAACAATTAAGCGGTATCAAGACCCAATGGCAAGGAAAATGTGGAATCGGCGATCCACACTGTCAAGGCCGGTCGGCCGAAGAGCAAAATCCGCCTAAAGGCGGACCTTCTTGAAGGTAATGGACGAGGCGTCCGTTACCAACGGAGGCGGAAATTAGAACAATTCCTCTTTCTTCTGTTCCTCTCTGATCTTTCTATAGAGATTCTGCGCTTCCTCTTTCCTCACGCTCCGGAATGGAATCTCCAAGATCTGCACCTCGAGGATTTTGCGCGCGAAGTTGACGGTGATAATCTGACCCTCCTTGATCTCCTTTCCGGGCTTGGCTTTATGCCCATCCAGAAGGACCAGGCCGGCTTCGCATGCTTTCTTGGCTTGGGTGCGCCTTTTGATCAGTCGCGCATCGGAAAGGAAGCTATCCAGGCGCATGGTGTGGAGGTATTAAGGGAAAGGTTGGGGACGACCGACCGGGTACAAATCAGATTCTGATATCCACGTAAATATCCTGCCTGAGCTTCTGGACCCACTGTTGGACCAACTCGTTGGTTTTCTTCCTGCGCACCATGTCCTTGATGGCATCCCAATCCTCATCCAGGGTCAGCTTTCTCTCTTCTCTTTTGTCCAGCAGCTTGACCAGGTGGATGCCGGAAGGACTCCCAAGCGGGCGACTGACCTCCCCCACCTGGAGATTCTCCAGGCCCTGTTTGAATTCCGGCGTCATCTGGGCCACCGGATACCAGCCCAGTTCGCCTCCCATTTTCTTCGACTCCTGGTCGTCGGAAAACTGCTTGGCCAGTTCGGAGAAGTCCCCACCCTGCTGCAATAGTTGATAGAGGCTGTCGGCCAGTTGCTCGGTGCGCAGGGAATCCTGCTGGGAGGGCCGGATTAAGATGAGTATGTGCCGGGCATGCACCCGGTCGTCCGTTTTCTGCTCGACCTGGATTACGTGATACCCGAATTCGGTCTGGATCACTTCGCTGATCTGGCCGGGCGCCAGGGAAAAGGCGGTCTCCTCGAACTTGGGTATCATGTCTCCCCGGCCGAAGAATCCCAGGTCGCCCCCCTGCTGGGCGCTGGGGTCGTCGGAGTATCGCCGGGCCAAGTCCGCGAAATCCTCCCCCTTCTGGGCTAAGGCGCGTATCCTTTCCGCCCTGCTTTTCAACGAGTCCAGGGTTTCCGGCGAGGTCTTGATCTCCAGCAGGATGTGGCTCAGCTTCACCGCCTCCGGCTGATCCGGAATGCTGTCCTGGTACTCCTGGTAGAAATCCCGGACCTCCTTGGCGGAGACCGATACCTTCTGGAGCTTGGAGGCCACCAGCCGGTCGATCAACATCTGGTTTCCTATCTGCTCCCGGTATTTTTTTCGCAGTTCGTTTTCGGTGAGGCCTTCGGCCTGAAGTTGGGCCTTGAATTCCTCCTCGGTGAACTCCGATTTGACGCTGCTCATCTGTTTCTGCACCGCCTCATCCACCTCTTTGGGGGTCACCTGGATCAGCGTGTCTTTCTTCGCGGCGTTGAGGAGCAGCTTGTCGTTGACCATCTGCTCCAGGAGTTGCTTTTTCAGCTGCTCGCGTTCCTGTTGGCTTTTGACGCCGGTCCGCATCTGGCTCACGTACAAGTCCAACTGCGTGTCCAGTTCCGATTCCAGAATGATCTGGTCCCCCACCACCGCCGCGATTCGATCCAGCACCTGCTGGGCATAGCCCAGGCTCAGAAGAACGAAGATCAGAACCGCAACGCTCAGTACTACCCTGCCCACCAAAATCGGAATTTCAGGTTTTTGAAATACGCATTTCAACACGTTCAGCCTCCTGGGGACCGGGCAGATCGCACTCTCCGGTCATCATACCGGGGGACAAAAGGCTAGCCCGGCCGCGGACCCTTGATCGACGGCACGCCGGTTACCCCTCATGCTCCGTTCCCACCCCCGGCTCTCAGCCGGCAAGTCGGGCGTTGGTTCCAAATCGATCCGGCTTAGCCGGTGGTGTCGGCCGACTCTCCTTCCTTCTCCTGAACCGTTGATGCTATGACGTCGTCGTAGATGTCGATTTTGTAATGCGACCTGGCGTTCTGCAACCAGTTTTTGAGGACGGTTTGGTCTTTCTCCCGCCGGGCCATGGTAGTGACCCGGTCTTTCACTTCGTCCAGGGGCTGCTGGCCGCCTTCGGTCCTTCCCTCCAACTTGATCACCGAATAAACCTCCCCGAACTGCCGGTCGTTGATCTTTATGGGTCCGCCCAGGCTTCCCACCTTCATGTTCTCGGTGGCGTCGAAGATCTCCGGGTAGCGGGTGCGGGGGAAGCTTCCCAAAAGGCCACCCGACCCCTTGGCGTAAGTCCGGATGGTGTTTTCCTGCGCCAGCTTGGAGAAATCCGCACCGGCTCTCAGCTTCTTCAGCAGATCGTCGGCCTCTTTTTCGCTTTTCACCAGGATTTCCCGTACGGTGACCTGAGGTTGAACCGTGAACCGGTCCAGATGCCGATCGTAATAGCTTTTGATCTCATCTTCGGATATTCCCACGCCCTTGAGGATGACGTCGCTGGTCATCTTCTTGGCCATCTCCGCTTCCTTGAGGCCTGTCCATTGCTTGTTGAATTCGTCGCTGTTCTCCAGGTTCTGTTTTTTGGCCACGTCCACAAGCAAACCCTGTACCACGCTTCCAAATGCCGTTTCTATCAGTTTGTCCTGTTCCTGCAACCGGGGACGGTAGGCCTGAGGAATTCCGTTGTACTGCTCGGCGAACTTGTCCAGAGTGATCACCCCGTCCTGGTAGGTGAACAAAGGCATGTCTCTCTCCTCGGGGGTGAACTTATCCATCTCCACCAGGTCCGCCGGCCTTCTTAAGCCGATGGTGTCCGGCGGCACCTCCTGGCTTTTGGAAACCAGCACCTGGTAGGCTTGAGGGTTCAAGGCGAAGCCCACCTTCTTCCGCAGTTGGGCGAAATATTCTTTCACCCGGTTTTCCCTTTTTTGGTTTTCCACTTTGGTTTCAATCAGGCTCTTGGATTCCTCGAAGGACGGCTGTTCCTTTTCCCGCCGCTCCAGTACCTTGATGATGTGCCATCCATAGGAGGTCTGCACCGGCCGGGAGATCTCTCCCTGTTTCAGGGCGAAGGCGGCCTGCTGAAACTCGGGGACCATCTTTCCCCAGGTGAAGAAGCCCAGGTCGCCGCCGTTGGTTTTGGCGGAGGGATCGATGCTCCTCTCCCGGGCCAACTCCGCGAAATCCGCCCCGGCATTCAGCTGCTTGTAGATGTCCTCGGCCTCCTGCTCGGTCTCCACCAGAATATGGGCGGCGTGGATTTCCTCTTTGGTTCGATCGTACTCCTGCCGCAGCTCCGATTCGGTGGGCTTGGACTTGTCGACGATTTCCTTCTGATACAGAACGTTCAGCAGTATGCGGTCCTTCTGGGCGGCCAAGCCGGAGTCCTGATTAACGAAGTTGTCCAGTCCCTCCTTGTAAGCCTCCAGGATCAAGACCTGGTCGTCGACCAGCTTGTCGACCAGTTCTTTCTTTCTGTCCAGCTCCGAGACCCCCATGATCTTCAGGCGAGAGGCCTGCTGCCATTCCCGATCCAAGTCGGCCACGGTGATGTCCCGGTCTCCCACCCGGGCCACCACCTGTTCTCCCTGTTGTCTGGTCCCGCAAGCGTAAAACAGAGTCCATACCATTATTCCCGCCAGCGCAATGACGACTGCCTTTCTCACTTCACTCCTCCTTAAGGTTTTAAGGTAATCACCGACCATCCAAACCAAGCTGCACTTTCGGTCTCCTGCGAATAGGCACCAATATACCCACCCCCTACAGGCTTTGCAAGAGATTTCTGACCTCCCCGGACCTTTTGTCCTGATCCCCTTGAAGTTGTATGGTCAGCTTGAGTTGGGGGTCCAACGAAAACTCCAGCGGCAGATCTATCTTCCGACTGAGATCTTCCAACTTCTGCTTGTCGATCCTTTCATCCGGGGAGAAGGTCAAATCCAGAGTGTCCTTCCTCAACCCCAGCCGGGAGATGCCCAGCTGTGCGGCCGCTATTTTGGCCCGGGTGAGATTGAGAAGATCCTCCACCTCAGGCGGGGAGGCGCCGAATCGGTCGGTCATCTCGGCCTCCACCCGATCTACGTCTTCTACAGATTTGGCCTCCGAAAGTTTCCGGTAAAGATCGACCCTCTGCTGGCTGTCCGGCACGTAGGCCTGCGGTATGTAGATGTCCAAGTCCAGCTCCATCTTCACTTCCGGCAATGGGGTTATCTTCTCTCCCTTGAGCTCCCTGACCGTCCCGTCCAGCAATCGGCAATAAAGATCGAAGCCCACCTCCTCTATGAACCCATGCTGTTGGGCTCCCAGCAGGTTGCCGGCCCCGCGTATTTCCAGGTCTCTCAGCGCCAGATGGAAACCCGATCCCAGCTGGGTGAACTGCTCCAGAGCTTTAAGCCTTTTGCGGGCGGTCTGACTGAGCAGCTTGACCCGGGGTATCAGAAGGTAAGCGTAGGCTCTCACGTTGGACCGGCCCACCCTTCCCCTCAACTGGTACAACTGGGCTAAGCCGAATCGGTCCGCCCGGTCTATCACCACGGTGTTCACCGTGGGAATGTCTATGCCCGACTCGATGATGGAAGTCACCAAGAGAACCTCATAGCGCCGGTTCAGGTAATCGAACATCACCTTCTCTAAAAGCCGCTCGTCCATCTGCCCATGAGCCACCCCGATTCTGATCTGGGGAAGCAGCTCCTGCAGAAATCGGTGCACCGATTCGATGGTCTGCACCCGATTGTGGACGAAGTACACCTGCCCGCCCCGGTCCACCTCCCGCAGGATGGCATCGGCGATGAGCTTCTTGTCGAACTGCGCGATCTCGGTATGGATGGGAAGCCGATCCTTAGGAGGGGTGTTTATGATGGACATGTCCCTGGCGCCTAAAAGCGAAAACTGAAGGGTGCGGGGAATGGGAGTGGCGGTCAAGGTGATGACGTCCACCATCCGGCGCAGTTTCTTTATCTTCTCCTTGTGGGCCACTCCGAATCTCTGTTCCTCGTCGATCACCAGAAGACCCAGGTCGCTGAAGCAGACGTCTTTCTGGATCAGACGATGGGTGCCGATGATCACGTCCACCTTCCCCTGCTTCAAGTCCTGCAATATCTGCTTCTGTTCCTTTCTGGTCCTGAAGCGGGAGAGCACCGCCACGTTGACCGGAAAGCTCTTCAACCTCTCGGAGAAAGTGACGTAATGCTGCTGTGCCAGGATGGTGGTGGGCACCAGAACCGCCACCTGTTTTCCGTCCATCACCGCCTTGAATGCCGCTCTCACCGCCACCTCGGTCTTTCCGTACCCCACGTCGCCACAGATCAGCCGATCGGCGGGCGTGTTCTGCTGCATGTCGGTCTTGACGGCGTCTAAGGCAGACAGCTGATCCGGCGTCTCCTCGTATATGAAGGAGGCCTCCAGTTCCTTTTGCCATACGGTATCCGGCGAGAAGGCGAATCCCGGCTTGGCTTTCCTCTCGGCATAAAGCCCGATCAAGTCCCGGGCCATGTCCTGCACGGCCTTCTTGGTTCTCTCCTTGATCTTCTCCCAGGAGGTTCCGCCCAGCCGGGACAATGTGGGGGCGCCTTCCTTGCCCACGAACTTGTGCACCCGGTTGAACTCCTCGATGGGAACGAAAAGCTTGTCTTCCCCCATGTACAGCAGCTTCAGGCACTCCCTTTTCCTGCCGTCCACCTCCAGAATCTCAAGTCCGGCATACCTGCCGATGCCGTGGTCCACGTGAACCACAAAATCCCCCTGGGAGAGCGCGGAATATGAGGAGAGGGCTATCCCCTCGTTGAACCGCCGCTTGCGCCGCCGCCAGAAATAGCGGGAGAATATTTGGTGATCGGTTAGGACCACCAGTTTCATCTGGGGAAAGTCGAAACCCCCGGAGAGATTGGTCACCTGCCAGTCCACCGCATCCGAATCCCTGCCCAGAAGTTCGACCAGACGTTCCTTCTGACCCAGGTTGTCGCAGAAGATGAAGACCCGGCGGGCCTGGGACCGGTAGCTCTTCATGGACTTCTTAAGCAAATCCACGTTGCCCCCGAAGACCTCCGGCTCGGTCATTCCCAGGTTCACCGATTCCCCTCTCTCCCCCACCGAAAGGTGGCGCACCGTTTTAAAATCATCCACCCGCTTCGGGAAACCGGGCCTGGGGCCCCAGAGATGGGAGGGCTGGGGAACGGCCTGGTCTTTGTCCCGGGCCTGGTCATAAAGCCTTTCCGTCTCCTGGTAGACGGCATCCAACTCGCCCTCCATCACCAAGGGCTCGTCCAAGAATATGACCGAGTCCGGGGGGAGATAGTCGGTGATCTGAACCCGGGTTAAGCCCAGCAAGCTGGCCAACCACTCCAATCCGGGCACCTCCTCGTGGAACTGCATTCTCTCCCGCAGGCTCTCCGCCTGACGGGGGTCCAGTTCGGAGAGAAGCTCCTCCAGTCTCTGGTCGCTTAAGATCACCTCTCTTTTGGGCAGAATCAAAGCCCGGTCCATCTTTTCCAAGGACCTCTGGTCGGAGACGGAGAAGGTGCGAATGGATTCTATAACGTCCCCGAAGAACTCTATGCGGATGGGATCGGCGGAGGAATAAGGGAAAACGTCGACGATGCCGCCGCGGGCGCTGAAGGTGCCGATTTCCTCCACCTGGGGGAATCGCTTGAATCCCAGATGGTTCAGCTTGCGGCAGAGTTCGTCAAAATCGGCTACCGCCCCCTTTTGCAGGGTGATGCTGTTTTTCTTCAACTCCTGTGGGGGGAGAGTTTTTTCCAGGCATGCCCGGATGGTGGTCACCACGACCGGACTTTTTCCCGTGGCCAGATCATACAGGCTCTCCAGCCTCCTGCCCACGACCTCGCTGTGGGGGGTCTTCAACTCGTATGGCAGAATCTCCCAGGTGGGAAAGAGCCTGACCCCGTCCTCTCCCAGAAAGCAGGCCAGATCCTCATACATCCTCCAGCCCTCTTCGGGATCCGAGGTCACGACCAGCATGGGGGAGCCTACTTCGGTCTTCAGATAGGCCAGAAGCAGGGATTTTCCCGATCCCGCCAGGCCGGATACCGATACCCGGGCTTTCTCGGGGGCCAGAAGCTCTTTGGTTTTGGCGAAGCTCTCGGAACTGCCTGCCGTTTGCAGAAGCGTTGAGGGCGTCATCTCACATTTCCAATGGAAGAACCTGCCGGGAGGGCCGAATCAGCCGAGCACTTGAGGCGATGGCACTTGACTTGGGACCGAAGGGTCTCAGGAGGGCCCATCTCAGATTCACGGTCTTGCACAAATAGTGCATACGTGATCCTGCTTTCATAATTGGAGTAGGGATGTGCCGGTGAGCCGGCACCCGTCGCGCGCGGAATGGCGATGTCGCCCCTCAGACGCAAGAGGAGATGGACTGATTTTTCTCTCGAGCGCCGGAAGTGGATGTCAGGTCTTGCGAGAGATAAGGATCATCCGGGGCGAGTCCAGGCTGTATTCCGAGAACTCGAAGTCGCCGTAGACCGTTTCGAGCATGAATCCTGCCCGTCTCAGCAGGTCCAGCACCTCGGCGAAAGAATACAGCCGCAGGGAGAAGGAATGCTCGGCCCGTTTGCCGTTCCCGAAGACCAGCGTGCGGGTGCTTTCCCAGCGGCTGGTGAACAGGTCGAAGAAATTGTCCTCCAGCATGATGAAACTCTTATCCGGGCGCCAGGTTCTCCTTTGGAAGTTGCGGATAAGATGCTCGCGGTTCTTCAGATCGATCAGAAAAAGCCCTTTCTCCTTCAATGCCCGGT
>CAZPRG010000037.1:0-15483 GCA_964588675.1 uncultured Ignavibacteria bacterium | reverse complement strand
TCCTCGCCCGATCTTAGGCAGCCCACCTCCAAATCGCCCATGAACTTCTTGAGGAACTCGAAGTCCTCTTTGCCGGGAGATCGCACCCGGGAGAAATGCGAGGGGATGGTCTTGGGCTTTCTGAAAGCGCCGCCTTTCACGTAACCCAGGGGAACGCATCGTCCGACTTTGTACAGCCTTCTCTCCTTCTCGTGAAACTGGAATGACTCTTTCTGCCTGTCTAAAAGCATCATGTTGCCCGCTGTCCTCTCCGCCCAGCTGGGATCAGAAGCCTCCACGCCGTAGCTTACGTCCACCACCCGCAGGAAATGGGGCAAGCCGCGGTCCTCGTCCTCGGCCATCAGTATGTCTCCCAGATGCAGGTCCTCCTCGTAGAAGGATCGAAAATACAACTCCGCTATTCGCTTTCCGGTGATTCTTCCTTTGTAATCCATCGTGATGATTTATCCTCGTGCCGGAGCCAAAACCTGGCTTAAGCCAGGTTCCGGCTCATTATCCGTTCATGTCCGCATTCAGTATCTCGTGAAAATCCGTGAACAAAAGATCCCAGTCCGATTGGCTGATGCCTCCCACAAAGGCCTCGGATTGCAGCTTGTACCTGATGTCCTCCACTTCGGAGGAGGTTATCCGGGAGATGTTGTGCGCCGCGGCCAGCGGGTAAGGATAGCCCAGAAAAGCGGGGTCTCCGGAAAGCCAGGACAGGTTCGAGAAGATTTCCTCTTCGCCCGTGGTCGTAAATCGATTGATGTCTGTCCGAAATCCGAAGCTGGACGAAGCCTTCAGTCGTGCCACATAGATTCTGCCGAAATAGCTGGAGCCGGTGGTATGCAACTTCTCGTCCGAGAGCCGGCAGAACCACTTCGAGTTGGGATGGAACCTCTCCCCTCTTTTCATCACAGCCGGAATCAAAGGGGCCTTGTCCCCCCAATAAAGCGTGCTGGTTTTCGTCACGCCCACCAGGCGCACGCCCTTGTCTTCTGCTTTCTTACAGAAGTCCATTACGAAATGATAAGGTGGAGCGATGCTGGCCTTCAGCGATCCATCCAGGAGCACCATATCATCCGCGCCAAGCTCGTCCAAGACCCGTTGCGCCATCTTCCATTCGGAGAACAGGCGCAACCGGTCCAACATCTTCTCCATTCCTGGGGTGTCGGACGGCGGCTGACCCACCAGATCATCATAAGCGGAGTTATACAACTGCTGCGCATTAGCCTTTGAGATTATCACCAATTTCAACGGAAACAGCTTCTGATCTATCCTCCGCCCATGTTGATAGCAAACGGCCGCAACCCGATACACGGCTATCCGAAATGACCTGCCCTTGACCACCGTGGCAGACCCGCCGTCCACGGCCACGACCGCACCTGACGGCTGCTTCTCCCGGATCAAGTGAAAAGAAAGCTCGTCGATATCCTTATCCAGAAGCAGAGGCTCCTGTTCCTCATCGGCTGATTCCACCTCGACGTAGGAAGGCTCCTGCTCCAAGGCTTCCTGGATGAAGCTCACCGCATGATGAATCTCGTTGTCGATGCTTTCGTCTACGTCAAACATATTGGTAACGTGGATGGTTGACTATGGATAACCGGCAACTGAAAACCCTCAAGCACGATCCAAAGATGGCGGCCACAAAGACTCCCGACGAGTACTCGGAATGGGGAAATGTAGCCGCAGGCTTCAGCCTGCGTTGTGTCCTTCTTCATTTTCGACAATCGGCAAAACCAAACTCTCTTAGCGCGGTCTGAAGACCGCGGCTACAAAAACTACCCAGGCAGGTTTGGGCTGCTTTTCCCCCGGAGTCAAACGCTGTCTCGGCCGGCTTCCGCTTCTGGCTTCTCAGACGGCATGCTGAACCGGTCGATCCTCCATTTCCCTCTCTTCTTGCGCAGGAAAAGCGTCACCGGTTTCTCGGCCGTTTCCCGTGGCTCCGCTCCGTCGGCATACTCCAAACTCAATCTCAGCTCCACCTGTGCGCTGTCACCGACGATCACAAAGCTCTTGTTGGCTATCCCGCCGCCCAAGAGCTTCTTCTGCACGGAGAGGCTGTCAAGTAGCTGTGTGGATAAACCCAGCTTCGGATCCAGCATGACAGAGTCGAGAACAACCTGGCTGGACTGGCCGATTCCCCGCTCGAACGTGCCCAGAACCTGCTTAATCGATGCCACGTCGTTCTCTGGAGGCTTTCCCACGCACCCGCACACAAGGTGAATTAGAGTCAGAGGGAGGATTATCCGCAGCAGATATCTCGGTTTGAGTCGACCCATAGTGTTTATCCTATTGAGGGCAAAACCGACATAATTATAAGAAGAAGAGTGCCACAACACAACCTCTATTTTGCCACCAGCGCTCGAAAGCCTGCGTAAAAAAGATGAGGGCGGAGTCTGGTAGGATAGGGGGGCTAAGAGACTATCCTGGGGGATCCAGAACTCGCCCTCAAAAGTGTCTTGCTGTCTGATACTGAATACAAAGCTAATATAAGAACGATAGGCGGCAACGTCAAGAGAAAAAGCGAAACCGGGACCAAGATTAGTCCGGCCAGCCTGACACTTCCCGGCAGGCACAGTCTCCTCCACAACTGTTAGCAGCCGATGAATCCTGCAGCACACAGAATCGCCTGGCGAGGCTTTCTGGCGGCCGCCCTTCTGGTTCTCAATTCAGCGGCCGGCCAAAGCGCCGAGATGGTCAAGCTCTCCAGTTCGTTGTGGTCGGATTTAAGGGACATGGATTTCCAGGGATCGAACGCCTACTGCCTGTTCTTCGACGGAGTGGCCGTTCTGGACCTTTCCAACATCAACTCGCCGTCCCAGGTGGGCCAAATCGAGTTATCCCGCCACGGCCTGAAGTTGGCTACTACCGCCAATTACGCCTATGCGGCCTCCGAAGATACCTTCCTGTATGTCATTGATATAAAGGATGTTACCAGTCTGCACTTAACGGGCGACTTTAAGATGCCAGATGTGCTCACCGGCATCGAAGTCAGGGACAATTGCGTCTACGGCTTGGCGAACAACGCCGGGTTCCTGGTGGTGGATGTGTCCGATCCTTCGGAGGCGGCAGTGATCGGCTCGTGTCAGGTGGAGGGATTCGAACCGCTATCCTTCTGTCTTCATGGGAACTTGGCCTATCTCTGCGGAATCGGAGGCCTGCGGTTGATTAGTGTTCTCTTCCCCGCATTCCCCTACCTGTTCAGTTCCAATGCCTCCGTGCCGGGCGCCAATAGAGTATTCGTGGCAGAAGACGGCGAGGCATCCTACGCTTATCTCAGCAATCCAGTCCAGCTTTCCATCCTGGACGTGACCAATCCCGGCAACATCCAACCGGTCTCGGTTTTTGCACCTTCATCCGAGATAGTGGACTTTGCCGTCTCGGGCAACCAGGCCTATCTGGTGGCAGGTTACGAGAATCTGACGGTCCTGGACCTAGCGGAGAAAGACTCGCCCGAGGAAATCGCAGCCCTGGGCTTGGGGGAGTACACCAGGGCGCTCTTTTCTTTCTCGGATTTCCTCTTCGTCACTGATCTTTTCGGCCCCACCAGGATAGTCAACGTCTTCAATCCCCATCGCCCGTATGTCGCAGGAAAGTGGATCGTTCCCGGCAGCCCCAAGAACGTTGTGCTGAAAGACAGCTTAGCCTTCGTTGTGTGCGCCAACTCCGGGCTTCATATCCTGGACGTGAAGGACCCAAGCCATCCCAGGCTTGCGGGCATCCTTCCCTTGCCTTACAATAATAACGACGTCGACCTGGAAGGCGACTACGCTTACGTTACGGCTCTATTGACTGGAATGCAGGTGGTGGACATATCCACGCCTTCGCTGCCTGTGGTTGTTTCGCAATACGGTCCAGACGGTTACACTTACGGCGTGGAGGTGGAAGACGGGTACGCCTATCTCCGAAACTCGGGAAGCCGGCTTCAAATCGTCGACGTTCAAAACCCCGCTTCGCCCTTGTCCAGAGGATTGATACAGACTCCCGGGACTCCTCAGGAGATGGTCCCACGCGGCGATTATCTGTACGTCGCAGACTTAAGCTCCGGCCTGACCATAGTGAACGTCTCGGATAGGGACCATCCCCAGGTGATAGCCTCCTTTCCCACTCCTGGAGTTTGCACCAACCTGTTCTGGGCGGACAGCCTCATATTTCTGGTATGCAAGGATGCGGGAGTGGAGATATGTGGCCTCTCCGATCCCCAAGCCCCCGAGTCTCTGGGCGTATATTTCTCCGGGCCGGAGATCAGAGATGTGTTTGTGGAGGGCGATTATGCCTATCTCAGCCTTGACGACCACACGGTTCAGGCAGTGGACATTAGCGTTCCCTCTGATCCGATCTTGGCCGCAGACTACGGCTCTCTCGACAACCCGGGGAGTCTGAACGTCCGTGATCGGGACGTATACTTGTGCGACAATCGATCCTTTAAGATAATCAGGTTTGCTCCGGATGCAAAAGACCCTCGGTTCAAGGCGAAACAGCCGGATCGGATCAGACGCCGGCAGACAGGATTCCCCATTACGCCTTGACAAGGCAGCGGGGAGTCGTTACCGTTCCCTGGTTGGAATCCTGCAAACCCAAATGTGAGATGAAAACTGTCCCTGTGTCGAGAGAAGAGGATGTTCGGCAGCTGAAGAGTTCGCTGGCCCGACTTGTCCGATCCAAGTACACGCGGACCAGCCTTCCCTTCGTCACCTTGAAATACGCCCAGACTCTGGACGGCAAGATCGCCGCCCTCAACGGCGATTCCAGGTGGATAAGCGGACCGTCGTCGCTCCGGCTGGCGCATCGTCTGCGGAGTTGGCACGATGCCGTAATGGTGGGAGTGAACACCATCATTCGAGACGATCCGCTTCTGACCGTCCGTCTGGTAAAAGGCAAAACCCCCCTGAAGATCGTGCTCGACAGCCGCCTTCGAACGCCGCCGACTGCCAGGATAGTCAAAGGACGGTCGGCTCGATCCACCATACTCGCCGTCACCACAAAAGCCGGCAGGCGACGAATCGAAAAGCTCCAATCCGCCGGAGCGCAGATTTGGACCATCGAAGCGGATTCATCAGGCTGCGTGGATTTACGTCGTCTGCTCAGGAAGCTGGGTCGCTCCGGCATCCGTTCGATCCTGGTCGAGGGTGGATCGAAGGTGATCTTCTCTTTCCTCAGGGATCGTCTCGCCGATCAACTTCTGGTGGCCGTCGCCCCCAAAATAATGGGCACGGGCTTGCCGAGTGTGAAGGCTGTGGCTCCACCCGGGGTCTTAGGACCGATAGAACTCTCCACTCTCAAATGCTTTTCGGCAGGCGAGGATCTCATCGTCCAAACCCTGTTCAGCGCTTGACAGGCAGCTCCAAGTCCAAGATTCCGGTGGGCTTATCCAAATAGCATCTTGACATTTCGCGGTTTCGTGCTATACTGAGCAATAGAGGGCTAACAAGAGAAGTCTTGTGTCCGGTACCACCACTGGACCTAAAACAATAGATTGGGCTGTGGCTTGAATCTGTTGGAATCCAGCGAGTTAAGCACGGTTGCCATTCATTTCCGTGATAGAGGAGAGATGAACACCAGCACACGGACAAGTCCAAAAACCTTCCGGATGGCAGCACTTCTCGCGTTCGTTCTGCTTCTTTCCGCCCTCCCGGCAGAGGCCATCCGCTGGCCATTTGGAGCCGGGGATCAGTCGCTTCCTCTGGGAAACGATTACGGCGAGTACCAATACTATGGAGGCTATCCCTATCTTCATCCCGGCATCGACATCTTGCAGATCGGCGGAACTCCGGTCTATGCCGTCAAGTCCGGCATAGTCAAGGCCGTGCTGACCACTTCGGCCGAGTACCACTGGAGGGTGGCGGTGGGAGATTCTGCCGGCTCGGGATGGTGCGACGGGTGGCTTTACGCCCATCTGGATCGCAACACCATCCAGGTGCAAGTGGGCGATTCGGTGCAAATGGGCGACTACCTGGGCAACCTGGTATGGTGGCCGGTGGCCGGATTCAATCATCTGCATTTTGTCAAGATCAGAAACCACGGCATCACCTGGGCCTCCGACTGGAAGTTCATCGCCAATCCTCTGGACGAGTTGTCGCCCATCGACGAGCCGGATCCTCCTCTGTTCGAAAACGCCCGGCCGGGAGCCAAGTTCGCCTTCTGCTACAACAACTCCCACTATTACTTCGATCCCGGCAGCCCCCTTTCCAGCCAGGTGGATATAGTGGCCAAGATATGTGATAAGGTCAACCATCCCAGCTGGAGGCTTATCCCCTATCGCATCGACTATTCGATCTTCAACGACAGCGTCAGCTTTGGGCCGGTCCTCTCGTTCATATTCACCGACACGCTGTATTGGGAGGACAACGTCAGTGTGATATATCAGAACGACGAAACCTGCTACACGCAGGGGGACTATGACTATAGGGACTTCTTCTTCATAGTGACCAACACGGACGGCGACAGCATAGTCGAGGCCTCCGACTTCTTCCTGGGCTGGGACACGGAGCAGTTTCCCAACGCCTCCTATTGGGTCAAAGTGGACGCATCCGATAGGTACGGAAACTCAAGCGCCGACAGCATGCAGGTGATAGTGGAGAACTACTTCCAGGTGGCCGGCAAGGTGGGATTGTCGGACCATCCGCCGGACTCTTCGGGAACTTTTGTGCATATCACCCAGTTGGGTGTTTCGGATACCACTATTGAAAGCGGAGCCTTTCAATTCGATCATGTTGGAGGTGGATACTACGATTTCCAGGTAAGCCATCCCGGTTACGTTCCGCTGGACACTGTGTTGCAGGTGCGCGGAGGCGCAGACTACGACTTCACCCTGCAGGCGGAATCGTTCCTTCGGGGAGACGTCAATAACGACCAGCAGATAGATCTGGCGGACGTGATTTACCTGCTGAATTACCTCTTCAAGGGCGGGCCGGCGCCAGCGCCTCTCTTCTCGGGCGACGCCAACAGTGACGAAGTGGTCGATATTTCCGATGCGATTTATCTTCTCAACTACCTATTCAAGCAAGGCCCCCCTCCTTCTTCGAGGTGACAAATGAGAATTTGCATAAGCGTGTGTCTTCTGGTATTAGGATTGACTGCTATCGGGGCCGCGCAGATTCCCCTGGAGCAGACCCCTTTTTGGCAGTCGAAGGAGACCGGAGTCTATTCCACCGGCGCCAACTGGGGCGATGTGGATAACAACGGCTATCTGGACTTCGCCATCTCCAGCGGAAACGACATGGCCTTGGCCCCCAACTACGTTTACTTCAATTACGGGGACAGCCTGCAGACCTATCACGGCTGGAGGTCTCTGAACATAGACTATTCCGGGCATTCCGCGCTGGGAGACGTAAACCAGGATGGCTATCTGGATTTCGCAGTCTCCAACTACATTTCCACCAGTTGGAATGCCTCGGCCGTTCACCTCTACCTCAACGACGGAACCGGCTGGCTGGCCATTCTCCCCTCCTGGCAATCCGCCGACTCCATGCACTCATTCGCCTGTGCCCTGGGGGATGCGGATGGAGACGGTGATCTGGACCTGGCCGTGGCCTGCGGTGAATCCTATCACAGCATCCGCGAACCGCAGAGAATTTACTACAATATCGGAGGAAGTTTGGAGACCACCCCCTCTTGGACCTCCACCGACAGCACGCCCTGTTATGACGTGGAGTGGGGGGACGTGGATAATGACGGAGATCTGGACCTGGCCTTCATCTCCTCCATAGGTCCGGTGTTCGTTTACTACAATGACGGCGATTCCCTCGAACACACCGCCTCCTGGAATTCGGGCGGGTACTACGACGGCAACACCCTCAACTGGGGCGATATGGACAACGACGGCTATCTGGACCTGGCTGTGGCCAACAATGACCAGTTGGGCCAGCCTGGATATTTCCAGGTGTACCACAACTTGGGCGGTACCCTGCAGACGCCGCCTATATGGCAATCCGCCACCCAGGGTTACGGTTCCTCCGTTTCCTGGTGCGACGTGGACGACGACGGAGACAAGGATCTGGCTGCCGGGAGATGGTGGGGATACTCCATGATCTACGAAAACACGGGAGGAGTGCTGGGAACCAATCCCGCCTGGCAGTGCAATTCAGCCTATCAGGTCGTGGTGGAAGAGATGGTCTGGGGGGACGTGGACGGTGACGGCGTGCTGCACGTGGTCGGAGAAACGCATCCGGGCGACGGCGTGAAGAAAGTTTTCTATCTGAACCACTATCCGGCCCACGCGCTCAGACACGTGGTGGTGGACGGCGACACGCTGGAAATAACCGAATACTGCTGCAACCTGGCCAGTGGCTGGGTTTCCGTGGCCAGCGCTCCCACAACCGAAATCGCGTTCGACTACTACTACTCTCACAAACCCGATTTGGGCGTCAGCAACTGGGAAGCGGAAAACCTGATCTTCAGAAACAACGCCCATGCCGATGTGCGGGGAGATGCCAATGGAGACGGCAAGGTGGACGTGGGAGACGCCGTCTATGTCCTGAACTATCTGTACAAAGGAGGCGCCGAACCCTCGCCCCGGCACGTCGGAGATCCCAACGACGACTGCGCCATAAACGTGGCCGACGCCATATATCTGCTGAACTACCTCTATAAAGGCGGCCCGGCTCCGCTGCCGGGATGCGCTTAGGCTGAGTATCTCAGAACGAGAACCAAGAGGCGGAGCTTATACTACTCCGCCTTTTTGTTGCGCGTTCAGGGGTTGTGAATTTCACGCTCGTCATCGGAGCCCCGCCTGTCTCGACCGAGAAAGGCTCCCACTAAGAGCGCTATTCCGACCACCACCAAAACCAAGGGCCACATTTCCCCGAAATCGGGGATGATCCGGAGATTGGACAGCAGAAAGACCAACCCCACTCCTAACACGATGATCCCTCCGATTAGTCTCCCGTGGCGGTCGCTTTCTTGGCGATGCTGCGTCATAGTTCCTCCTTGTTGGTACGGTCTTCTTTACGGCATTCCGAAATCATTTGTTACCAAAACTCCGGCTAAGCCTAGGCATCGTGCGACCGCCAAGGCCCGTTCACGGGAATTTGGCATCTTAGTGCTTTCTCTCGGAAGAACCTGGGCGATCCACAGACTCCAAGTTGCGGCCTCAGGACCACCTCTCCCCGAACGCAAGATTTTTCTTGACAGAGCACGCCCCCCAAACATATAATCAGTCGCCAAAATCGGCCGACACATTAAAGGTCTGCCACAAGGTTGGCCGAGATGGGCCTCCTTTTTGTGGAGTTAACAACACCGCTTCCTGAGGAGGTGAGATAATGAAGTGCGCTTCCTGCGGAGACCTCATAAAGGGTGATCCGCTGTGGGTGGATGACCTGCCATACTGCTGCGAAGAGTGCGCAGATATGGGGCCGTTCGAGGAGGACGAACCGGGGGAAGAAGAGGAGGAAGAAGAGGAAATGCAGACCGAAGACGCTTGGTAGGAACCACGGCGCTCATATTGGTCTGATCAGGCATTTGCAGTTACTATTCCCCGGCTGGGGAATGAGTCTTCAACCATTCTGCCTCTGAAGGAGGTGAGCAGGTTGGCCGGAAAAGGTTGCGGTAGTCGCAAGCCCTGTGGCACCACCAAGAAGGGCACCAAGAAAGGCGGCAAGAAAAAGTAGCAGCTGACGATTATCATTCACAAAGGCTCTCGGGTCACGCACCCGGGAGCCTTTTCTCTTTCTTGCCCCCAATCCGGCGCGGACACCCGCTTACTCAATACACCGTGCCGGACCCCGCCGCAAAGATGATCCCGGGGCGAATCTCGGGCGACACAAAGGCGATCCTCATGTGATTGCGCCTGTTCCGACTCCTGGTAGATTGCTCTCGGCTTAACCAGGAGCATCACATGAAGCGCAGTGAAAAAGACAGGCGTCTTGGGCACCATTTCGTCGACCACCATACTTGCACTCTTTCTCCGGGAAAGAAAAAGAGGCGGCGAATTCGAAATCTGAGTTGGGTCACCGAGTTGTACGGAGTCTCGGATGGCGAATCGCCGGATAAGGGCGGGTGGATTTCCGCCGGACCAGGCGAGGAACAGCGAGAGAGCGACTCCATTGATCTGGAGGTTAGAAAGGCTGTCGCCAGACTGCGGCCGGATGAGAAGCAGTTCGTGGAGCTGTTCTATTTCCAGTTCAGAAGCTACAAAGAGATTGCCCGGAGAGCGGGGAAGAAGGTTCACAAGCTGGAGACGATCAATAGCAGGGTTCGGGAAAAACTGAAGCTGTTGCTGGCAGGTTTCGTGAAGAAGCGCTTCGGGATCGCAGCTTCACCGGTCTCCGACTGCATTATCTGCAACAGCCCGGACCGGGCCGCCATCGATCAATTGATAAGAAAGAAAAGAGACGATCAGACATACTCTCGTTTGATGAGCATACTGAGGAGCGAATACGGCCTCGACATAAGGACTCCTCAGGTCATAATCGGGCATCGCAGAAAGCACATGGTTTGATGACCAGACGCCAGATAGCAGTATACAGACTCATAGACTCTTGGACTCTTGGACTCTTGGACTCTTGGACTCTTGGGCTCTTGAACCCTTGAACTCTTGAACCCTCGGACCCTTCGACCCTTGAATCCTTGAACCCTTGAGTTTTTGAACTTTTGAACCTTTGAACCTTTTTTCCCGGAGGTTAGCATGACCAACAAGATCACCAGACTCCGAGGCCAGCATTGCCTCAACATCTTCGTCTCCTATCAGCTAAAGGAGCGAATCATGAAACTGGCGGAGAAATACGACCGCACCATGGCCGACATGGTGAGAACACTCATCAGGGTGGGCATCCCGGTGCTGGAGGGATTAAGCGAGGCCGAGGAGCGAATGCTCGAAAACTCGGTCTCTCTTGCCAAGAAGATGAGAAAGATCAAGCAGATGAAACTGGAGCAGGAGGGCTACGAAAACGACCGGTTGAGAAGCGAAATCTAGTGCAAGCAATGCCGTGCAAGAATTGTATTAGCGTGATCGGTCGGATTTGGCGTAGTAATGGTTAACATAAGTAAGACAGTCGCCTAACCTCGCCTTTCGGCGGGGGCGGAGGACCCAGGTTTTGGTCCGCCTTCGGGGCGTGACCTCCGGGGCGAATTTCCCGGCATCCGGCCGGGAATAGGGTTAGCTCTTGACCCGAGCCCGACAGCTAACTTCGCAGGCGTGAGGAGAGGAACTGTCAACCGACAGAGCGAGCGGTTTGACGGATTGAGCGAATTCGACTCGCCACAAATTCGTTCGATCCGTTTAACCCACCCTGTCCGTTGACGAAGACCAGAGGTTCCCCTCTGGTCTTTTTTTATGGAGGTGTGGAACCCATGAGTGACGCACCGGAAATCACGGGGGCCAAGTCCGAGTTGAGAAGGGAAGTGTCCATTTGGGGCTCGTACATGTGGGGATACGCGGATGTTGGCGCGGACATTTACGTCGCGCTGGGGTTGGTGATGGCCTATGCCCAGGGGGCGTCCACTTTGGTCTTTGCCCTGGCCGGCTTGGTCTACATAATGATCGGATTCGCCTACACCGAGCTTTCTTCGGCGTATCCTGTGGCCGGGGGCGGGCATTACTTCGCTCTGAGGGGCTTGGGCGACTTTTGGGGATTCGTGGCAGGATCGGCATTGCTCTTGGATTACACCATCGACATAGCCCTGTTCGCTACTGCCTCCGCGGGCTACATCAACTTCTTCATGCCGTTCATCGTCGGAAGAACGGTGGAGAGCTTCATTGTCACCCTTGGTCCGTTGCACAGCGTGAATCCCGTCTGGTGTCTGGAGACGCTGTTCTTGATCGGCATACTGATAGGGCTCAACATCAAGGGCATGAGGGAGTCGTCCTTTCTGAACTCAGTGATGGGCGCGGTTGATCTTCTGGCTGAATCGAGCATAATCATCTTCGGGTTTCTGTTCGCCTGGAAACCCGAGCTTTTGGCTCAACAGTGGACTACTCAATTCCCCACCTTCCACAATCTGATGTACGGATCCTCCTTGGCCATCATCTCCTTCGTCGGCTTGGAGTCCATCTCCCAGGCGGCGCAGGAAACCAAGAGGCCGGCCAGTATAATCCCCCGGACTTCGCTGACTCTGATCTTCACCGTTTTCATCTTCGCTGTTTCTTTCTCCACTTTGGGTCTGGGCCTTCTGCCCTGGCAGACCTTCGCCAAGCACTTGGGAGACCCGGTGGCCACGCTGGCCCACTCCATTCCGTACATCGGACTTATCGCCGGGCCTTTTGCGGCCATACTGGGAGCCACTATCCTGCTCATCTCGTCCAACACCGGAGTTATGGGCGCCTCCCGGCTGACCTATTCACTGAGCGAGTTTGGCCTGATCAGTCCCTGGTTTCACTCGGTCCATCCCAAGCATCGCACGCCGGTGAGGACCATAGTCATTTTCTCTATGGTGGCGGTGATACAAACGGTCTTGTCTTTTCTGACCCCATCCGCCATGGACACCCTGGGAAACATGTATGCCTTTGGAGCCACGCTGGGCTACACTCTAGTATTCATCGCCCTGATAAAACTCAGGTTCGCTGACCCTTACACACCTCGGCCTTTCAAGGTGCCTTTGAATCTGAAGATCAAGCACAAAGGCAAGAGAGTGAGCTTCCCGGTTCTGGGCATCATCGGAATGCTGGGAGTGGCCACCATCCTTTTCGAGGTGGTTCTCACGCATTCCATCGGAAGAATAGCCGGACCGGCCTGGGTTCTGCTTTGTTTCGTCTACTACGCTCTATATCGAAGGAAATCCGGCCTCCCCGTACTGAGAAGCCTGAAACGCAATTGGGAGGCCGATCAGATCAAGATTCTAACGTCGGCAGAGGAGTACGACCTTTTGGAGAGATACAAGCTGGCACTGGCAGAGAGAGATCGGAACCGAAAGGAGCTGGAATGAGGCCCGCGAGCATGGCGCTGGCTCTCCCGCTGCGACGCCACCGCTCGCGGAGTCCGGGAGACCGGGAAATAAGTGTTGACAAGCCAACGAAGGGTAGATATAATTGCGTTTAAGATCGGAGTTAGTCGCCGAACCCCGCCTTTTGGCGGGGGCGGAGGAACCGAGGCTTTTTGGGGCGAATCTTCGTCTATGACGGAGAAGGGTCAGCTCTTGACCCTAGCCCGACAGCTAACTTCGCAGGCGTGAAGAGAGGAAGTGTCGACGGAGCAGACGGATCTGACAGATGATTGATCCGTTCGGTCCGTTGACCAGGATCAAGACCACAGGATTCCCCTCTGGTCTTTCTTTCTATGGAGACCGCAGTCCGAGGATGGCATGGCTGAAGAGGTGAAGACAGGCACCGGACAGGTAAAATCCGAGCTCAGGCGAGACGTCTCTGTCTGGGGTTCCTACATGTGGGGCTTCGCGGACGTGGGGGCGGATACGTTTGTGGCGCTGGGCTTGGTTATGGCCTATGCCCAGGGAGCAACCAGTCTGGTATTCGCTTTGGCCGGAATCGTCTACATTCTGATAGGGTTTGCATACACCGAGTTGGCCTCTGCTTATCCGGTGGCGGGCGGTGGCCCATACTTCTGCCTTAGGGGACTGGGCGACTTCTGGGGATTCATCGCAGGCTCGGCCTTGCTGCTCGACTATACCATAGACATAGCATTATTCGCCACCGCCTCCTCCGGCTATCTCAACTTTTTCATGCCGTTCCTGATAGGCCGAAGCATCGAGAGTTTTGCCATAACCATCGGCCCGCTTCACAGCGTCAACCCGGTCTGGTGCGTGGAAACGCTGGTTTTAATCGGGATTTTGATCTGGCTGAACGTAAGGGGAATTCGGGAATCGTCTTTCTTAAACGAGATCGTCGGCGTGCTGGTGATTCTGACCGAGTCGGCGCTGGTGATAATCGGTTTCCTTTTCGCCTGGAAGCCGGAACTCTTGGCCGTCCAGTGGTACACGCAATTCCCTTCGGTCCACAACCTGATGTATGGCTCGTCTCTGGCAATCATCTCCTTTGTCGGCCTGGAGTCCATCTCCCAGGCGGCCCAGGAGACGCGCCGTCCCGCCACCATCATCCCGCGCACGTCCTTGACTTTGATATTCACCGTGTTCATATTCGCGGTGGCCTTTTCCACCCTGGGCTTGGGAGTGCTCAAATGGCAGGTTTTCGCCCAGAACATGGACAATCCCGTGGCCGTGCTGGCGCATGCCCTGCCTTTCATCGGATTTGCCGCCGGCCCGTTCGCGGCCGGATTGGGCGCTTTGATTCTATTCATCTCCGCCAACACCGGCGTGATGGGCGCATCCAGGTTGACCTATTCTCTCAGCCAGTTCCATATCATCAGTCCCTGGTTCGACAAGGTGCATCCCGTGCACCGAACGCCCATTCGCACCATCCTGATTTTCTCGGCCGTCGGATTGATCGAAACCATTCTGTCCTTCCTCACGCCGTCGGCCATGGATACCCTGGGAAACATGTATGCCTTCGGCGCCACTTTGGGTTACACCATGGTGTTTATAGCTTTAATCAAGCTGAGATTCAGCGATCCCTATTCTCCCCGGCCCTATCGCGTGCCGCTCAACGTGGGCTTCAAGTATCGAGGCCGAAAGGTGAGCGTGCCCATAATCGGCATCGTGGGCATGCTGGGTGTGGCCACCATTTTGGCGGAGGTGGTGTGGACCCATTCCATCGGCCGCATCGCCGGTCCGGCCTGGGTAATGCTCTGCTTCACCTATTATGCCTGGTATCGGAAGAAACAGAAATTGCCCATTTTCAAAAGCGTCAAACACGATTGGGAGAATGAGCAGATTGAGGTCTTGACCTCGGCGGAGGAATTCGATCTTCTGGAGAAATACAAGCTGGCCTTGGCCGAGAGGGACAGAAACAGAAAAGAGCTGCAATGAGAAGAACAAAGACTACCACGGTGAGTCCGGATTACAGGATCTCCCGGGCGGACTACTATCAGATAACCATCAGCGTTCTGATGGTGATCCTGGGAATGGTGATCTTGTTTCGTTCCCTGCAGGACGGCATCAGCGGCATGACTCTGCTGGTGGGAGGAGGATTTTTGGGCTTGGGATGTTACCGTTTGAAGTTCGTCGTCGGATATTTCATGGAAAGGCGAAAATGCAGCCGCAGGTGACGCTTCTGGGCGCGGCACTAGCCGTGGTCTTTACCATATCTATGGGTGGGCTGCTCTGGTGGATGCTCCATCCCCCGCGGCAGATAAAGCCGGAAGTGGCAAAAGCCCACTATGCGGTGGGGGCCTTCAAGCGCATATTGGTTCCCACCTCGGGAGTCCAACACTCCGAGAAAGGCATAGAGCTGGCCTGCAGGTTGGGCGAAGGTCAGGCGGCGGAGATAGTGCTCACCTACGTTCTGGAGATACCCAGAACCCTGCCTTTGAACGCTCCCATACCCGAAGCCGAGAAGCAGGCGCAAGATGCGCTGGACCGGGGCAAGGGGATCGTGGAGTTGCACCATCTGACCCCTATCTTGAGGTTGGAACGCGCCCGGGAGGCAGGCGAGGGAATCGTCAAGGTGGCCAAGGACAACGACGTGGACGTGATCGTCCTGGGCATGCGGCCGGG
>CAZPRG010000036.1:13083-15652 GCA_964588675.1 uncultured Ignavibacteria bacterium | reverse complement strand
AGACTATGGCCCGCCCGGCGTTCACGCTGTTGCTTATGGCCGTGGCGGTCGCCCCGCCCAACCTCTCCCACAGGCTGTCCACATACACCCCCATGGGCACCAGGTAGTTCAGGATGCCCCAGCGGTGGGTGGCCTCCGTCAGCGAGCTGTGATCGGAAGAGGCAATGAACAACTCATGTCTCATCCACTCTAAATCGGTGGAGGTGGGATTCTCATAATACAGAAGCTTGTTGACCATGTTGGTAGCTTCGGTGGTGGACCGCACCGGGAATCGCGCCCGGAAGATGTCGCCGAATCTGTCTCCGTCCATCTGCACATAATAAAGGTCGGTGGCGGTGTAGCTGAAGGAGCCGGAGTAGGTAGGAATCCAGCCCACGTCGCCGAAGAAGAGCACATAGGTGGGCGGCACCGGCCAAGTATTGTAGGCTTGCGAGATGTAGCTCTTTATGCTGCTGGTGGTGGTTCCGGTCAGGGTCTGGTTGGCCACCGTGACGTAGAAGCCCTTCTTCCTTTTCCAGTCCGCCAAAGGAGCCGCCTGAGCCTCAAAATCAGAATGAACGATGATCAGATAGCCTATGGGCAGAGTGGGCAAGGACTTGATGATGTCCTGATAGGAGGGATAGTTGACGAACATCTCCTGGCATATGTCTTCAAAAGGCGCAGAGGAATATCGAGAAAGCATGGTCTCCGTTTTGACCCGGTCCGAGCCGGAGAGCACAACACGGACGGTCACCCGGGAGTAAAGCCTCAGGGTGCCGGACGCCGGGTTGTAAATCACCGGAGATATCTCCAGGGTGGCGAACCTGTGGCCGCGTATCGCGCCCGTCTCCACCTCCCGGGCCAAATCCACAGGATAGAAGTTGTCCTGGGCATACAGGGCTTGGTCGATGACGAACTTGGCGTTCTCCCAGGCGCCCTCGATCTTAGGTATGGGCGGCTGAACCGGAATGATGGGATTGACGATGCCCAGCTCCTGCAAGGTCTTCTCCTCGAATTCCGAGGATACCACCTGCACGGAAACTCTGGCTCCGTAAGGAATCTGGATCATCTTTCTGATCACCGGAAGATTGGGCTGTCCGACCACGTTGGTCACGCCGCATTCCGGTATGCTCAGCCGGTTAAACACGCCTCCCTTGGTTTCCACCTTTTCGGAATAAAACCCGAATATCTGGATATCCAAAAGCACTTGATCGAAATTCGACTCCAGTACGCTAACCTCAGGCGCCGCCTGCTGCCCGGGCGCAATCTGGATCCAGTCGGCTCCCGAGCCGGCCCCCATCGCTGCCGAGCCGAGACAGAACCAGCCCAATGCCAGCACCACCAATCCCGCCAGCTTGAACCGGTTCAAACCGTTAAAGCAAAGCATGCCAACCTCCTTTAAAGTGAGGGGTTACAGAGAATTCGACAAGCGTATGTAACAGGTCCTGGAACGGGGTGATACAATCTGATCTTTCCTTCTTTCGTCAAACACTCTTTTCCAATTTATAAGATAACAGAAAAGACCTCTTTGTCAATTCTTTTCTCGCGTTTTGCCCGTCTCTCCAGAACCAGTCACCCAAAAGAGAGGGCGCCCGCCGGTCCGCGTCTTATAATGATCTATCGACCAGGGGCTTAAGTTCTGTCTCCTTCGCCAAATAAACCGTTGACACCATATACGATTTCGCATATCATTATTTCGGTCTCAGGGACCAAAAAAGAAGATGATGGGAGATGAGCAGATTTCAGATTCTATGGATTTCGGTCGGCCTTGCCCTTCTGGTGGGCATCTGCTGCAAGGACTCGGAGCATGGTGAGAACGGGATGAATACCGAACGATCTCAAGAAGAGGTATACGCCCAAGCCAGGGAGCGAATGGTTCGGTTCCAGATCGAGGCCCGACAGGTGACGGACAAGCTCGTTCTGGCCGCCATGCGAAGCGTGCCCCGGCATCTGTTCGTCCCTGCGAGCCTCAGGGACCAGGCCTACGCTGACGGCCCCCTGCCCATCGGTGAGGGGCAAACCATATCCCAGCCGTACATCGTGGCTTTGATGACCGAGCTTATGGGTTTGAAGGGTGGCGAGAAGGTGCTGGAGATCGGCACCGGTTCCGGCTACCAAGCAGCCGTCCTGGCGGAGATCGCCGACCAGGTCTATACCATCGAGATCATCTGCCCGCTGGCTCAGGCGGCGGAGAGCCAGCTGAAGCAGCTGGGTTACGACAACGTCACGGTCGAGTGCGCGGACGGTTATCAGGGCTGGAAGGAGCATGCCCCCTTCGACGGCATCATCGTCACGGCCGCGCCGGATCACGTCCCCCAGCCTTTGGTGGACCAACTCAAGGTGGGGGCCAAGCTGGTCATACCAGTGGGCGACGTTTACCAGGAGCTGCAAGTCATAACCAAGACCGAGACGGGAATCACGGAGATGAACGCCATCCCGGTTCGCTTCGTTCCCATGACCGGAGAGGCAGAGAGAAAATGACCCGGTGAGGCGTCCGCCCGGACACGGGCCGGACGCCTAACTAGCGCCATCTCAAGCGGCACTGCAAACCTTCGGCCTCAGGGTCCGGAAGCAGGTGACGGCGGGGACT
>CAZPRG010000036.1:0-13073 GCA_964588675.1 uncultured Ignavibacteria bacterium | reverse complement strand
CACGCACCTTCCGTATCTCCTCGGCCAACCTCACCAGTTCGGCCGCATCCTCCGTGGTAAGGATCTTATCTCTGACGACTCTCCAGTCGAACGATCTCCCGGGATCGCCCAACGGCAGAATACCTATGATCTCATCGCTCAGCTCCAAGAGCCGTCTGGCCAGTTCCAGACCCCTTTCGACTTTCTGCTCGGGCACTGTCTGGGACCTCCTGTTGGTTGCCAACTTGCATCGCTAACAGCACACATCACCACACAAGTGATCCCACCACCTGTCTCATAAAATCGAACGGAAAAGAGCCTTTGTCAAGTAGTAGAATTCCCGAAATAGGTGTCCTCACGTACTGAGCAAGTCCCCCCTGCTTCCAGTCGGCTTACCCGACCCCTGGAATTACAGGGGCTGGCGCGCTCACGGGTTCGCACCGAGTAAGGCGCAAATTACACAGTTCACCTTAGTGTGCACGTGGGAAGGGACAGTGGGAGTTCGGCCAAAGTCCGCGCTCCTTCGTAAATTGCAGTCATGGTTGCTCCGGTTACGATTCCGAGTTACGGCTGACGCGATTGGCTCGGCGGAAGAGGTGGTGAGCCAAAGCAGAAGTGCGGCGCTTCGACCTCACCGGATTACGAAGTTCGTGCGTGCTTGGCTGTTCAGGAGAGACCTTTTTCGAAAGGGGACCAGAGGCAACGATCGAAGTTCACGGCGTCGTTTGCGCCGAATTCCACTCCTTCCCGGCGCAATAGATCCTTCTGTATCTCGTACCCCAAGCCCGGCTTTAAGGCTATCCGGCCCTGGCGATTGAGCACCCTGTGCCAAGGGAGTCTGTCTTTTTCAGCACGGGTGTGCAGCACCCTGACCACCTGGCGGGCGCCGCGGGGATTGCCGGCATAGGCGGCAATCTGGCCGTAAGTGGCCACCTTGCCCTTGGGTATTTTCTTGATGACGCCGATCACCGCCTGGGTGAATGATCCGTGGTCCTCTTGATTTCTTGACTTCGGTTTCAGCGTGTCTCCATCCCTTTTCCCGATGCCCTGCGGGAATCCGTGGCCGCAGGGCCTTGCCTCCAATCAATTAAATCGGGCGGCGGTCTTGAGGCAAGTCAAAAAAGCGACGATGGCAAAGAACGCCCCGGGATGCCGGACCTTACCTCACGCGACGGATACTGGACAACAGAAAGGCCGTCCCCTGCTGGGGACGGCCTCTGTCCAGGGGGGCAGTTTTACGTCATGCCCGGGACCGGCTAATGCATCCGCTGGTGCAATGAGCAACGCGCGGAATCGCGAATCTCTTCATCGCGTCCTCCCGGTTGAAGTTTCGGTTTCTCGGACCCGGCCCGAGCCTCGGAAGACCTCAGCCCGCTACTTCTTTTCTTCCTGCGGGGGACAGCACTCCGACTTGCCCTCTTTGGCCGACTTGAGCCCCGGCATGCAGCAGCAGGAGAACCATTCCTTCATGCTCTTTCCGGTTACCTCGATGCGAAAGCCGGTATCCGTTTCGATGCACTTTATCTGTCCGCATTCTTTTTCCATCTTCCTCACCTCCTTTCATGACATCGTATCTACATATACATATATGCACATATCTCGATATTTGTTGCACAAAAAAAGCCGGCCGGCTACTTTTTTTTCCTCGGTTTCGAAATCTCCAGCCGGTCACAAAAACACACACAGCAGTTCTCCACCGCCTTCTTCTTGAGGCTATAGTAAACCTTCTGCCCCTCCCGACGATCCACCGCGATCCCGGCCTCCCGCAGAACGGCCAGATGTCGGCTGACCGTCGACTGCGAGAGTCGCACGGCGGCCACTATCTCGTTGACCGTCATCTCCTTTATGGCCAGCAGCCTCAAGATGCGCAGTCGGGTGGGATCCCCGAAGGCCTTGAAGTATCTGCTGAAAGTTCTCTCGTCCATTCTACCTACCATCGGCACCTCTGAGATACGCAATAACTGATTTCGCTTTTCTACCTCTACTGATACGTAAGCGCGGCTCTCTTGGTTTTGTCAAGGGATTTCTGAGCTGCCGATCTTTCCGGGCAACTATCTTACAGAACCGAATGGACGGTCACGCGGTCACTCCCACAAACTCCTACGGCGACTGGCCTCGGCTTTCAAGCAGCGAATCCACCAGTTGGATTTTCTCCTGGGCATCGGTCAGCGACGGGTCCAGGGTAAGGCTGGTTTCGAACTCCTCCTTGGCGGTCTCCAGTCGCCCCTGCTTGGCATATGCCAGCCCCAGGTTGTAATGATAGGCAGCATCATCGGGTTCCAGGTTTACGGCCTGCTGCAGTAGAGGTATGCCTTCCGTGCTGCGTCCGGTGTGATCATACAGAATCCCCAGGTTGGCCAGCGCCTCCGCCAGGTGGGGATCCAGGGAAACAGCCTGCCTGAGATGGGCTTCCGCCTGCCCCACCTCCCCTCGCTGCATGTAGATGGTGCCCAGGTTGAAATGCGCCTTGGCCCGAAGTTGGCTTAACTCCTGCTGATAGACGTCTCCCCTGGAGGTCAAAGCCTGCAGATCATACGCCACGCCCTGCTCAGAGCGGGGCGGGTTTATCACCTGCTGGAAAAGAGAGGCGGCCGAATCCGGCTGGCCCTGGGCCTGGTAGATTTCTCCCAATACCAACTCGGCATCGAAGAAAGGCTTCACCTTGGAGATGCCCTGCTGGAGAGTTTCCTTGGCCTGCTGGATCTTCCCGGTCCTCTGATAGGCCAGTGCCAGATTCATGTATGGATTGGGGGAGTAGGGGTCCAGCTCTATGGCCTTCTTTGCTGTCTCCTCCGTCTTATCGTACCGTTCCTGTCGGAGATACATGGCCGCCAGGTCATTGTAAGCCTGAGCCTCATCCGGGTTCAGCTTCAGCTCTGCCAGGAAATCCTTTTCCGCTTGGTCATAATCGCCTTTTCTGAAAAACGCCATGCCCCGGTTGAGATGTGCCCGGCTCCAGGAAGGGTTCAAGGCCAAAGCGGTGTCGAATTGGGCCAGGGCCAAATCCAGCTGGCCGGTCTTCAGATAAACGTTTCCCAGTCCGAAGTGGGCTTGGGCCAGGGAAATTCCTCCCACCATCTGGTGGTAGGCGTTGGTATTGGTGAGAAACAAAAAGGGAATCAAAGCCAAAAGCCAGATACGGATGGAGGCCAAGTCCCGGCGAAGTGCCCGGCGCACCAACCACACCAGAGCAAAGGCGGAAAACACTATCAGGAAAGGTATCACCGGCAGCCTGAACCGGGCCGGAACGAAGAACATCACCACGGTGAGCATGTAGCTGAAGACGAACAGAATGGGCAGAAGGATCCTTCTCCTCCGGTCGGCCGTCTTCTTCGGATCGGGTCGCTTGTTTCGCCCGGCAAAGATGTAACTTATTACCATGCCGGCAAGGCCTAAAGGTCCCACGCACCAGAATCCCAGCGGCAGAATGCGGATAAGGGAAGAATATCTCCGGTAGAAATATATGTCCTGGTTGTTGCTGATCTCGAATCTACTCCAGAACAGGTACACCTTCTTCACCAGGAGCTTGAAGCCCCTCCAGGGTTCATGGACGAAGAACTCCAGCCCCTTGCGGTAATAGAAATTCGATATCTGGGAGGGCTTCATGCTCCGGCCGGTCTCCTTCTCCGCAGCCGACTGAAAGTCGCGATACTCCCAGTGCTCGTTGTAGAATATGGCGCTCACGCCGTCGGCGTTCTGGTTGTTCCCGATGTAGAAGTTGATGCCTCCCTGAGAGGAGATCAAGACCAGATCCCCGGCGGCCAGCAGGTTTCTGAGGGAAACGGGCGCGACCATCAGGACGACTCCCAGCAGAAGCCAAGCCCAGTATCCGGCGATTCTCTTAAACGGCCTGGTGCCTTTGAAAACCAAGTATGTCCACAGCCAGACGAAAGGGACAAAAAGCAGGATGTTGGGACGGGTGATGGCCGAGACTCCTAGGACCAGACCACAGGCCAACCAGCGGGTCAGCCGGGGAACCTCTTTAGCCCGCAGCAGAAGCAGGATCAAAAGCAGATCGAAAAAGACCAAAAAGGAATCCAAAAGCAGTTCGTCCTCGAAGTAGAGGAACATCCCATAGGTGGCGGCGATTATGCCGGCCACAACGGCTACCGTGCGGCCGAACAGCTTTCTGGCCAACAGATAGATCAGGACACAGGAGAGGGAGCCGACCAGATGCTGAATCAGGCGCGGAATGATATAGCCGTGCCCGAATATCTTGTACACCACCGCCAGGAAGTAGGCATAGAAAGGAGCCCGAAAGAAGACATGGGACCCGATCCAGTTCCCGGAGGCGATATCCTGCGCCCAGACGTCGTGAAAGAGCGGATCCATGGTGGGGGAGAAAAAGTGGGGGTTGCTCTCCATCTGAAGCATGTAGACGAATCTCAGAGCATAGGCCAAAAGGAATATGCCCAGCACCACTATCTTTTCTTTTTCTTTTTCTCCGATTCCCTTGAACACGACGCAAATATAGCGCCGCCCCCCCGGTTTGTCAAAATAAAAGCCGTTAAGACCCCCAGCCGGCTATGCAACCGGTGGTGTAAGGCGCAGTCTGAAATGAAAGGGAGACCGCTGAGTCTGGGTACTACGGGAATCAGGAGACCAAGGCATCAAGTAACAGAAGGATTGTTGGGAGGAAAGCGTTCAACGGCTAATGCGATCCGCCTTGGTTTTGCAGCAGTGAATCCGCCCACAGCAGTCGCTGGTGAGCATCGCTCTGCGACGGGTTCAAATCCAGGCTTCTCTGAAATTCATCCCTGGCCGACTGCAGCTGCTTTTGTTTGGCATAGACCAGCCCCAGGTTGTAATGAAAAACTGCATTGCGAGGGTTTATGCTGATGGCCTTTTGCAGCACGGAAACAGCTTCGGCACCGCGACCGGTGTGGTTGTAGAGTATTCCCAAATTGGCGTAAGCTTCCGCCATGTCCGGCTGCAAAGACAACGCCTGCCTCAGATGTGTTTCCGCCTGATCGAGCTCCCCTTCGTGAATCAGCATGGTGGCCATTTCGAAATGCGCTTTTGCCCGGAGACGGCTCTCTTCCGGATTGAGGAGCCCACCCTTGGCTGACAGCGATTCCAGGTCGTAGTCCACGTCCCCAAGCGATCCGGTGGGATTGACCACCTTTCCAAACTGCTCCATGGCGGAGTCGATCTTCCCCTCCGATTGGAGAATCTCTCCCAACAGCAGATTCCCCTCCAGGAAAGGCGTAACCCGGGAGAAGCCTTCGCTTAAGACCTGCTTGGCCTCCTGGTCTCTTCCCGTCCTCCAGTAGCTGGTGGCCAGGTTCATGTATCCATAGGGAGCGTACTCTCGGAGAGCCACAGCCTTCTTCGCCATCTCCTGGCCCTCCGCATAACGTCCCTGCTCTATGTAGAGAGCTGCCAGATTGTTATAACTTTTGTCCTCGTCGGGGTACAATTTCAACTCGGCCAGATATTCCTGCTCCGCCTGCTGATAGTCCCCCTTCCTGAAAAGGACCAATCCCCGATTAAGGTGGGCCTGAGCCGCGGCGGGATCAAGCGCCAGCACGGTGTCAAACTGGGCCAGAGCGGCGTCCAACCGCCCGTCCTTCAAATAGACGTTTCCCAGGGCGAAATGAGCCTGGGCAGTGGTAACTCCACTGGCCCCCAGGTGATAGGCGTTTGTGTCGGTCAGCAGAAGACAGGGGATCAACAGCGCCAAAAACACCATCGCCGAGTGGAAATCCTTCTTGAGAACTCGTCGACTAATCCAGACTAAGGCAAAGGATGAGAATATTATCAGGAAAGGGACGGCGGGCAACCTGAAACGAGCCGGGACAAAGAACATGACCACCGTTATCATATAGGAGAACACGAAGAGTATGGGCAGCCATGCGTCTTTCCTTTTTTCCGACACCTTCCGGGAACAGGCCTTCTTGCCGCCTGACCGAAACAGCAAAAACAAAACCATGCCGGTCAACCCCAGGGGACCGATGAACCAGAACCCTAAAGGCAGCATTCGGATCAAAGACGAATACCTTCGGTAGAAGTAAATATCCTGGTTGTTGCTGAGTTCCAGACGACTCCAAAAGAGATAAAGCTTCTTTATCAGCAGTTTGAAAGCCCGGGCTGGTTTGCTGACGAAGAAATCCAGCCCCTTACGGTAGTAATAGCCGGAAACCTGTGAGGGTTTCAGGCTTCGGCCGACTTCCTCCTCCGCCGCCACTTGAAAGTCCCGGTAATCCCAACCGGCATCGTTGAGCACCGCACTCACACCGTCGGCGTTCTGGTTGTTCCCGATGTAGAAGTTGACGCCGCCCTGGGAGGAGATAAGCACCAAATCTCCGCTGACCGCGATATTCCTGAGCGCCACCGGAAAGATCATCAGAATGCTTCCCGCCAGTAGAAAGCCTCCGTAGGAGGCGATCTCTTTAAGGGTTTTCTTTTGTCTGAAGACAAGAAACATCCACAGCCAGACAAAGGGGATGAAGAACAGGATATTGGGACGGGTGATGGCGGAGAGTCCCAGAACCAGACCGCAGACGAACCACCGGGATAACTTGGGAACATCTCTGCCGCGCAGCAGAAGCAGGATCAAGAGCAGATCGAAGAAGACCAGAAAAGAATCCAAGAGCAGTTCGTCCTCGAAGTAGAGGAACATCCCGTAGGTGGCAGCGATTATGCCGGCCACAACCGCCACGGTGCGGCCGAATAGCCGTCTTGCCACAAGGTAGACCAAGACACAGGAGAATGAGCCGATCAGGTGCTGAATCAGTCGCGGAACTATATAGCTGTGCCCGAATATCTTGTAAATCAAGGCCAGAAAATAGGCATAGAAGGGTGCCCTGAAGAACACCTGGGAGCCGATCCAGTTCCCCCCGGCGATATTCTGCGCCCAGGTGTCGTGAAACAAGGGGTCCATGGTGGGGGAGAAGAAATTTGGGCTGCTCCGCATTTGCAGCATGTACACGAATCTCAGAGCATAGGCCAGGACAAATATACCCAGTACTATTATCCTCTCCTTGTCTCTATCTCCGATTCCCTTGGACATAGGCGGAATATAGCCGTGCGCGTCTCCTTTGTCAAAGCAAAAGGAGATTTGGCTACCCACGGCACGGCAGGATCATCGGTTGTACCGTGCCGGGGCGCGCGCCGACACAGATTACGAAGGAGCTTTGAACCAGCTTCAAGCTGGAGGAGTTGCAACCACAAGTGAGAGTGCTTAGGCGGCGGGGTTGTTTTTTCTTGAATTGAAGTCTCGGCACCGAATCCTTGTCAGCCACTATCCACCCTGACAGGTCATACAACTCAAAGACGCTGTCTCCCACATCCGCAAATATCCTGTACAAATCGAGGTTCAACTTGTTGTAATCTGCTCGCCACATGAATTCGAAACGCTCGTTTTTCTCGGTCAGGAACAGAATCCAACTCCCAGAAGAAGGAACTTCGCTGGCCTCCCCGGGACCCGGTAATACCGCCATCTCACCGAAATAGAGGGAATCCCCTGTTTCGGTGACTTTGTCAAAACGCGACCTCCATGCTTGAGTAGAGTTCTTCTGAATGACGATTATGGAATCAGGTCCTGACCCCCTGAGCAGGCTGTCGACCCTCATCCTGGCTTCGGCTATACTACTCGTGTGTTGATACACCCAGCCGGAATCACCGGGGACGTACTCTTCTGACACCACCCTGGTCGTACAAGACAGAACTTCCCCGAAGACCACCAAATCCGCACCGAAATATCTTTTGGCGTGAGAGTAAGGCGTGATGCACTCCGCGGCCAATGCCGTCGAGCACAACAGGAGTGTGAGAACAACAAGAGGGTAGGCCTTTTGCAAAACACTCATACCAGCCGCTTTCCGTGGACAAAGCACGACGGAAAGCTTTCTATGCGAGGACATCGTCTTTTCCTCGAGTTTTCCCCTACGCAGAGAAATCTGCGATCTTCTCTATCTTTTCCTAATTCTACCGGTCTCTTACAGCGAAGTCAAGTGAATTCATTGGAGAAGGACTTGCCATGTCTTCGCCTGTTAAACAGCAAAGCGTCCAGGGAGAAAAAGCAGTCCCGTCATTGATGGCGATACGGCATAGGCCGCATGAGTAAGCGTCGGTTTTCCAAGACAGATTTTAGCAGACGCGCCGGGTCGGATAGAGTCTGTGGTCCAAGGAGAAGACCCGGGATCAGTCCATCATTTGAGGTATTTGTACCCATCCAGGGGCGGCTTCGTCCACAGGGCGTGACTATCCTCGGGCAGCGGTTGGAGATTGTTCATCTGGTATTTCTCCTGCTGCGACAGATACTGGTCGTAGAAACCGTTCTCGAACTCATACACCTCCCCGCTGTTGGGATCGTACAGTCTCTCCTTGCCCAGGGTGGCGTCGCTCCGCTTCTCGGAAAGTATGTCGTCCGTCCGGTTGCGATTCTCCCAGCCCTGCATGATGATGTCCGAGGCCTCGCTCAAGGTCTTTCCGGCTTTGAGTATGCCGGCGTAAGTGCTGGCCTGCTGAGCCAGGCAGTTGTTCACGTAGGATTGGCTGATGGTGAAACTCTGCACCGATTTGATCAGCACGCCTTCCAGAGCGCGAAACTCCGTCTGGCGTGCGGTGATCCCCACCAGGCAGAAGCCGGAACCCAGCCCGCCTCCGGGCGACCCGGTGAAGGGAAGCAGGGGGGCCACTGTAACCAAAAACAGCCCTTCGCCCAATTCTCCACCCTGAGTGAACAAGGCTCTTACCAGCTCGGTGCTGGCCCCGTTGATGGGGCTGGGTTGTTTGACGGCGGAAACCACCTGAAGGTTCTCCAAGCGGGGGCATTGGGGCATGAAACCCTGTCCGATCCGGCTTTTGGCGATGAGATGGAATTGCGCCAGGAAATTCCCTGGGGTCAGGGGATTGACTGCCGGCATGTCGATCCAGTTGGAGGGATACCCACCCATGCTCACATATTGATAGTCGATCTGTCTCTGCTGCTCCGACAGGTACACCGGACCAACTTCCCCGAAATAGAAGGTTTGCCGCAAAGGCATGGAGGGGTCGTGCGCCAGAAAAGCGAATGTGGCACAGGATCCGGCGGTGATAATCTCCCAACCTTTGGGCTTGTCGACGGAGAAGAAGCCTCCATTGAAACTTTCAAGCTCCACGCCTTGCGTGTGACTTTGTTGACCGGCGTCGACGGAGCAGCCGGCCACCAGGGCGGGAAACAGAAGCCAAATACCCCACAGCCAAGGTGACGTCATTTTCCTCCTCGCTTTCTGGGGACGTCGGAGGCATCCGCCCGGAGCCGCACGTCGGCCCGAACGGACCAGCCAGGATGATCTGATCTGATATTCTTATCATCGGTGCTTTTTCCCAGGGGCTTTCACGCAAATGCACGGCATTTTCTGATCAAGCAGGCAGCGTCGGGCGGGCCGGCTTGTCGGGGATCGTCCAGGGCCCGCCGACCGGCCTTAATACCGCTTGCGTTTTCAAAAAAGTGGTTGTATCAATGGAGGTGAAGAAGGCTCGGGGCTTTTTTGATCGCACCACAGGAGGCCTGTCGATCCGATGAACGCCGGAATGATCGCTGCTTTCGTGCTGACCATGCTGATCATGCTGTTGGGGCTGGCGGGTACCGTACTCCCTGTGGTCCCCGGCCTGCCCATCATGTGGGCGGGCGCTCTGATCTATGCCCTGCTCACCGGATTCGAGAAGATCGGCGCGACCTTTTTGATCGTATTCGGCCTGCTCACAGCCGCGGTTCAGGTGCTGGATTATGTGGCCAATCTGTATGGGGCGAAAAAGATGGGGGCCAGCGGCTGGGGGGTCCTGGGAGCGTTCCTGGGGATGTTGGTGGGACTTTTCATCGGAGGATTGGTGGGGCTTCTGTTAGGTCCGTTTGTGGGAGCTGTGTTGGGAGAGATCCTGATCGGTAAGAAAACCACATTCCAGGCATTGAAAGCCGGTGCGGGGACCTTCCTTGGCTTTTTGGGAGGCACTCTGATCAAATTCACCGTGGGGTGCGCCATGCTGGGAGTCTTCCTATGGAATGTTCTGCTCTGAGCCTTCCCGAGCTGCTTCCCAGGTGATGCCCTGATGAGTGCGCAAGGGTGAAAAACCGGCCCGGGCAACGGTTGAGGCTTTCTCCTTCGGGATCGAATCTGATCGATTCCCGGACGGATCGGTGACAAAAAAAGAGGCCGGGATGCTCCCGACCTCTCGGTCATTCGGGTTATGCGCTTAAAACGTTCCTAAGGCAAATCCTCCCAGAACCACTCCACGGTTTTCTCAACGACCTGAAATCCAGGGTAATCCGGGGCGTCGTTTTTCATCAGATTCAAGGGGAAGGTGAACTCCGCCGTACGGAACGTGGGCCCGATGAAATTCACCCCGCAGGGCTTGTTGTCCAGAAGAGAAAGCGTGCCATAGAAGGAGATGAAGCTAAACATCCTTCTCTGGTAAGGAATTCGATTCTCCGCATCCTCCACGTTGGACATTCCTTGAGTGCCCACGCGTGCTATTCCCCGATCTCCAAACATGACATACACGTCGTTAGGGTCATACCTAAGCAGATGGTGGCAGAGCGCAGTGTCCACTTTCAGCGCGGGAAGATCGCTCCACAGACCGAATGGTTCGGCCTCGATGAATTCCAGGGTCATGCTATCCAAACCCGAGTAGCTGGCAGCCACGGCCTGCTCCAAGCCGAAGTACTCCTCCCAGAAATCGCTCAGCCCTCTGGCATCTGGCCCGGTATCTATGTTGTAGTTGTTCATGCCTACCAGCCACAAGCGTCCGCCGACGTCCATGTACTCCGCGAAATCGTCGAGGTTGCCGCCGCTGATGGCCGGCAGGGAACCGACGTTAACCACCAGAACCAGGTCATAGCGGGATATGAGATCCTTGCTGGGGGTGGATTTGTTGGTCGAGGTCGGCGACTGGGTGGGATCATACCACAAACTCCACTTGTCCAAGACTCCCTTTTGAACCAGATATTCCATGGCCCCCCGGTAAAAAGGCCTCACCAGACCCAGAGTGGTGTCCGGGATTCCCCCGGCAAGTCCGCCGTAGGTGGTGGCGTCCACCACCAGCATGGTCTTTCGGTGCTGGTCCGTGTAGCGAAAGACAGGTCTTATGATTCGGAAGTTCACCGTGGTAGCCAGATCGTTGCTCACGAAAGCGTCGTCCTGGGCCCACAGTCTGAGTTGATACCATCCGAATCCGGAGTCGGGATAATTCTCCAGACCGGTAAAGACATGCGTGTTAGCCGAGATCCACCGCGACTCCCTCCACTCCCCGGCCACCTGAATGCTGTCCATGGAAAAGTAGAAGACCTTGGTGGTGTCGACGGTTTGAGGCGTCGGCTGGGAGGCAAACGGCCCCACCAGATCCCACTTGAACATGAAAGCCGGTTGGTTGCGTGTGTCGGGATAGTCAGCCGTGTCCAGACCCGACCAGGATATCGATATTCCATGCCAGGTGACGGTGGTGTCCTCCAGACAGTAGTGGGACTCTTCGATGAAGCCGGCAGTGGTGTCCACGAAGGCCTGGGGCCGATGGTTGTTGCGGTAGTACAGGCGGTAGATCACCTCATCCGACACCGCCCCATCGTTGTCCACGGCCCGCAGGAAAACGTACTGTGGCGTGTAGATGGCGGGGTCCATGTCGGCGTACATTCTCACGTTTTGCTGGTGCCCTCCGTAGGCCGCCTTGACATGAAATCCCAGAATGTTTTTAAGAGTGGTCTGGTCCACCCAGGAGGTGGAATCCGAGGGGATGTCGTGCAGAAAGCTCCGCACCTGGTCCAGCCCGCCAAAGCCCAGCACGCTGTCGGTAACCATCACCGCATACTGGTAGGCGGCCACAAAACCGTCCACGTCGGTTCCGAACCAGTAGATTCGAGGATTCACCGAGAAATAGGTCGACTCCGGCGGTATGTTGGAAAAGTATACCAGGGGCGGAGAGTTCTCCGGCGCAGTGCCCTTTCTATCCAGTTTGCCGCATCCGGAGAGGATGAGCAGACCGAGAATCAGGGTCCCGGCGACGAATATGGTTTTTCGCATAGCGTCAGAACTCCTTCTGTATGTATTGGAACGCATCCTTTTCAGCAGCCTTATCCTTTGATCTTGCCGTTCGCGGACCGGTGGCTAAAACACCAGCCCCAGGGTGAACCGGTGAACGCTCTGCAGATGACCCATGTCGTGGTACCCATAGTCGATTCTCACCTCCGTGTTGGACATGTTCAGCCGCAGTCCTCCGCCGGCCGAGATGCCGCCGGCATCGTAGTCGAAGTGATCGCCGAATCTCAGGGCGAACATGTTCTTGTACCAGTATTCCACCCCCGCGTTGAATTTCTCCATGTTATCGTTGGGGTGGCTCCCCTCGGCGGAAAACACCGCAGTGTGATCCTCTCTCCGCAGCAGATCCACCACGCCCCCGAATTTGAAGTTCATGGGAAGCGGATGAGACTCCTTGATAAAAGTCATATCCGGTCCGAAGTTGCTGATCATCATCCCGATCCGGAAGCCTTTGAACCCGGTGTCATACAAAGTTCCCACGTCCGCCGCCCAACCCGTGGCCCTCTCCGTATCGTAAAGCTCGTCTATCAGCTTCAACGTTCCCCCCACCATGAACCGGTCGGTCAGGTAGCGGGCATAGGTCACCCCCAAGGCGTACTCCTTGGCGGTGAAAGTCTGGGTGGGCTGCCGCAGCTCCCGGTACTGGGTGAAGGTCATATCCCCCGCGTCCAACATGGTGAACGACACTCCCCAGACCCCTCCGAAGCTGGGCGTGGGATAGGCCAATGTCGCGAATTCGTAGTTGATGTCGGCAGGATACGAGACGTGGGTGAACAAGGCCTGTCTGTCCATCAACTGAGTCAGGCCGGCCGGGTTATAGTAAACGGCGGAAGCATCGTCGGCGATGGACAGGAAAGCATCGCCCATGCCCATGGCCCGAGCCGAAACTCCCAGCTCCAGAAACTGCGCTCCGGCTGTTCCCACCTTGGCCTGAGCCCAGGCCCATTCCGGGGAAACAAGCAGGATCATTAAAGCGGCAGCAACAAGCAGTCTCCGCATCGCTTTCTCCTTTCCCTATTTATTTTATGATCACGAATTTTCCCACTTGTTCTTCTCCGGTATCGGTATTCTCCACGCTGAAGA
>CAZPRG010000035.1:0-15724 GCA_964588675.1 uncultured Ignavibacteria bacterium | reverse complement strand
GACCTCAGGCAACAAATGTCCAAAAGATATAATCTAGAGAAAACAAGTCTCTAAAGTATATCGTTGGTCTTTCCCGGGCCTCCCTTGGCCTCGGGAAAAAAGTGTGGCGGGAATCAAATCCCGCCACATTTGTTATATCTTCTAATGTGTCCGGATTACGGGGTCGTGTCAAGTTACGCCAGCCAAGTCTCGCTCGCAGGGCGGGCAAGACACACACAACCGAACACAAACTACGGGCGGCCGCTGGACTTCTTGCGGACCCAGAGCGTGTGCCCCGGGTCCACCTTCTCGAAACCCCATCTCTTGAGTGACCTGTGGGAGACACCTGACGTTTCGTAGACATGAAAATCATATTCTCCGCCATGCTCTTCCGACAAGGAACTCATCAGCTCTGTGGCATAACCTGCTTTTTGACAGGAAAGGGAAGTGTGGGCATAATGGATCTCTACGTAGCCGCTGTTTGTCCAAACGTTGTATGCCAAGTACGACACCGGCGTATCATTCTCGAGGAGAAGCAAACCTTGGGCTCGCGGTATCACAGATTGGGGGAGATATGGATAACCGTTTTCGTCCAGGGCCCAGGGCATTCTGTCCCAGGGGAAATCGCTCACCTTCGCTTTCACTATTCGTTGCCTTTTTGTATCCATAGCTTGTTAGTCAACCATCCCGCCCGAAAGAATGTTCCTCAGGGAGATTGGTTGAAAGTTCCCTGGCTGTCAGGTCACACGCCTGCGGCGCAAGACGCAACAGAACACTACGGGCTTCCTGGTATTATCCATTTATTGCTCTGGAGACGATGCTCGAGCTGCCTGACGTCCAAGCCGTTGTCCTTTGCCCAAGGCAAGAAGTAGCGTCGCAGATGATCCGCTGTTTCGGCCGCGTTGTGCTCTAAAACCTCTTTGGCCTCCTCTGCGTTCAGCAACCCCCCAAAACTCCTCACTAGTTGCACCATCACCAGATGAATCCCATAGGAGATGGCGCCATTAACGAAAACTATATGATGTTGCGCGGGGCAACCTCCTAACCACTGATAGATCTGAGGGTTTCCTTTGGAGGAACGCTCAACGCGCCTATATGTCCTTGCCTGCACGGCATGAAAGCTACCATGTGGTCCAAGCGCGCTGAAGAAACCGTATACGGGATCGTACTTGGGTTTTCCCAGCTTCATCCTAACCTTCTTCGGCGAAAGCTCTTTCCAGATTGCCGTATCATCACCGCTGCACCACAGCTCGGCCCACCTCGGTTCTCTCCTGAACAGCTCAATCTTGTCCACAGACTCTATCACAGTTCTCAAATGCGAGTACGCTTGGTTCGTGTAATAGTGACTGCCCAAGTGCAGTGCGGTGAGCAGTTCAGTGACGCACATTCCGAGCAGGGTCAGCTGAGCAAGGACACCGGAGCCAGCCAAAGTGTTGTCACATATGTCGCAGAAGAAATCAGTGACCTTCTGTAACTCCCCCGCAAGCAAGGACCAGCACTCCGCACTACTCTTTTCTTCAGGGACCGGTTCACTGTCTAGCTCCTTCAAGAGCAATTCTACCATTACACGCCGCCCAATCATGCCGCGATGCAGCCGCTTCAGAACTCTCTTATCTTTGCTATCAGGGAGGTTCTCCAGAACCCGAGGCAAGTCAGTCTGAAAGCCCCTCATTGCATCATCAAACCGCCGCTTGGCCTCAGAGTTTAGTGCGTCGTAGTTATCTGCACAAAACTTTAGGTATTGGAATAACGCCTGGTTGAGCGTTTGCATGTTGCCTGGCGTGACCGTTTTCAGTGTCTCCTGCAACTTTTGCTGCATTTCCTGTTGCGTGATCCTCTTCTTCGGCCCTTTTCTTCCACTTGTCTTGCCCATAACCTTGACATTCCTGTTTCTTGGTCGCTTTCAAGTTTTGCGTGGCTAACTGACACAACGTGCTATCGACTCGGCCACCGCATGCGCGGCTGAGCTTCCCACGTGAGCGAGTCTGGCACGGCCCGTCTCACGTCGGTTCCCGGTCGAGAACGCAAAAACCCCATCTCCATCGAACGGCGTGAAAGCCGGGTAGATAGTCCTGGCAATGCCGGCGCTGGCCATGCGGGCGAGAACGGTTAGCTGCACGCTGTCGAGAGGCGCGTTGGTTACTACACAAACCAGTGTTGTGTTGCCTGCCCAGTCGGCGCCAATCTTAGGAGGCTCCAGGTGAGCTTTGCCGTCGCCCGCAATCCACTTTCCGGTTTCCGGGTCTCTTATCGATCCCACGGCATTAACCACGGCCAGAGCACCAATCACGTATTCGCCCACATCCTGGGCTACGCTTCCCAAGCCGCCGGGAAGCCGTCCCCCGTCCCACTTGGGAACTGTGGCACCCGCTCCTGCCCCAACCCGACCTTGCTCAACGGGAGCCGAACTGGCCGCCTCGGCGGCCAGCCTGCCGGACTCGGCATTCGGTCTGGTCTTGGCCGTAGCCAGGTCGAAGATTATAGCGGCCGGAACGATAGGAACCTTGCCGTGGCCCGAATCGAACCCGATGCCTTTTGACTCCAGGAATTCAACCACACCATCTGCCGTACTCAAGCCAAAAGCCGAGCCGCCGGAAAGACACATTCCATGCACTTTACCCGATATGTGAGCGGGATCAAATACCCCCATCTCCCTTGTGCCGGAGGCCGAGCCAAGCTGCACTGCCCCGCAGCGCGCGCCATCCGGGAAGAGCAGCACGGTGCAGCCGGTGCTCTTGGCTTGGTCGGTCCAATGGCCTACGAGTACGCCCGGAACGCGTGTCAGAGTGAAGTTGTCTGACGGTCTTTCCTGCGCCATTTATGTCCCCGAAACTTCTGGACCAACGGCCCCTATATCGATTCCAGCATCTGCTCTGCTTTGTGGCGCATGAAGGCGTAATTCAGGCTGTTCAGCGCGTTCCATCTGGCAGCTTTTCGGAACAAGTCTCTGGCCTTCGACCGGTCGCCCTTTCCCTGGTAGGCCAAAGCCATCCGGTACCAGTTGTAGGGGTTCTGCAGGCTGGCCTGCTGCAGCTCCTCTATGGCCTTGTCGTAATTCTTCTCCTGAAGCACTATCTGCCCGTTCAATTCCCGCGACAGCTTGATCTGATAAGGATTGTTGATGGCCTTGACTTCCTTGTAATACTCTGCCGCTTGCGACTTGGCAGTCTCCAGGTCCCCCTTCTTCAGGGCCACGCGCGCTGCGCTGAACAGATGGTTGCGCCTGACGTTGTCCTTTACGTCTTCGGACAGATTGGAGGCTTCCACGACCTTGACCGCCTGGTCGAATTTCTCCAACGCCTCGTCCGGCTTTCCGGCCTCCAGCAGGACATTGCCCATCACCACCAAGTCACCGACCATGGAACCCGCATCGTTGATCTGCTCGGCCAAAGCATAGGCCTGATTCTGCTCTTCCAGGGCGGCATCCAGATTCCCTTCGTCTGCGTAGGAAACGGACATGGCAAACAAAGCTGCCCGGCGCTCGCCGTCGTTGCGCGCCATGTCATACAACTTTCGAAGCTCCTCTCTGGCTTCCTGGTATTTGCCTTGGAGATTGAGATCGGTTGCGATGCCCACGTGCGAAGGAACAAAATGGGGGTCCTGCTCCAGGGCCTTACGATAGTTCTCTATGGACTTTTCGAACTTGCCCATTTTCATGAGCAGCTCGGCGTACGAGTCGTATGGATTGGGATCGTCGGGAATCAACTGGATGTACTTCTGGAAGGCCTTCTCCGCCTCCGTGTAGTCGTCCAGAAATCTGTAGGAATAGCCCATCTGATTGTAAGGCTGCGAAAAGTCGGGATTGATCTCGGTGGCCTTCTTGTATTCGACTATGGCCTCCTCGTAGTCTTCCTGGGTGAAGTAGCTGTTCCCGAGCAGATTGTGGGCCCATTCGTCGTTGGGATAGGCCGCCACCAGCTTCTTGTATAGATCCCTTTGCTCCATGGGAAATCCGCTGGCCCCGGCCTGAACCCCCATGATACAGAGCCTCTCGCCTTCGGACGCCTTGTCGGCCAATGCCACCGCCTTGTCGAGATTCTCCCAGAACAGCTTGGCATTGGGCACCACCAGAGCGAGCTGAAGGTAGGCCATGGCGAAATCCGGGTCTTCCGCTACGGCTTTCTCGAAAAACTCTCTGGATTCCTGGGCGCGGAGTTTTTCAGATAGATCGAGGCCCTTGAGAAAGTACTCCTTCGCTTTCTCGGATTTGGTGGTGAGTGGAATCTTGCCGTTCCCTTTGGGCACGGCGCAAGCCATCATGAACAAAAGGATGATCAGCCAAACCGCCGCTCCATAACTCGTTAAATGTCGTTTCATCATTCCGGTCTCCTTTCATGGTTAGAGTCCGCACTGCACATGACTTCCATCTATTAGACGTAGGTGCGTGCTGCCAGGTTGCCTCTCTCAAGCAGTGTGCCGTTCGTCGTTGAAGAAATGACCAACCCGATGACCAGCGTGCGGAAGATCACTGCAATGATAACTCGAAATTACGGGGAATCAAAGGGATTTTTCGAAAGTGTGTCGCTCAAAGGAGTCGACCTCTCTTCTGATGGCTCGGATGTGCTCGGGCGTCGTGCCGCAGCAGCCTCCGATGATCGATACGCCGGATGAGATCAACTCCCGCGACTTGACCGCCATGAATTGGGAAGTTTCGGGATAGACCGGTTGGTCGTCTCTCACCTCCGGGATACCTGCGTTGGATTGGATGACTATTGGAAGTCGGGTATGCTTCTTGAACTCTTTGGCAATCTGTATCATATTCTCGATCCCGTTGCCGCAGTTCGAACCGATGATGTCAGCTCCCGCTTTCTCAAGTTTCCGCGCGGCATCTTCTATGCTTGTGCCCATGATGGTGAAGAAACCTTTGGGCGTGGAATCGAAGGTCATCGCTGCCATAATCGAAGTTGACGGCGACACGGCTTTGGCCGCCTTGACGGCCAGGGTTGCCTCGGTCAGATCGGTCATGGTCTCCACGGATATGGCATCGACTCCCGCGTCGACCAGCGCCTTGATCTGCCTGACGAAACCGGCGTATATCTCCTCGGGATCGGTATCTCCGTAAGGTTTCAGGATCTTTCCGCTCGGACCACAGGAGACCGCCACGTATGCCCGACCTTGGGCTGCTTTCCTCGCCGCGACAACCGCATTTCGGTTGATCTCTTCGGTTTTATCGTCAAGCCCGAAAAGCGAGAGTCTGGCAGGCGAACCTCCGAAGGTATTGGTTTGGATGATATCCGCACCTGCATCCAGGTATTGACGTGCAATCTCCTCCAATATCTCCGGATGCGTGAGGTTGAAGGACTCCGGCGGTTGACCCGGCGCAAGCCCGTAGTCCCACAGCAAGGTGCCGGTAGCCCCGTCGGCAATCAGTATCTCACCGTCCTTGACCCGATCCAGCAACCCTTTCACGCCTAAGCCTTTCCCGTAAGCTGCTTGGCGATGTCGACTGCCTTGGCGCTGTCGTATCCGTATGCGTCCGCTCCTATCTTGCGGGCGAACTCCTCGGAAACCGGCGCGCCGCCGATAATGGTTTTCACTTTCCCGGCAAGCCCCTGTTCATTGAGAAGGTCCACTGTCTTCTTCATTGCGGGCATGGTGGTGGTCAGGAGGGCGGACATTCCTATCAGATTAGCACTCTCGTCCTTTGCCGCCTGCACGAATCTTTCCGGGGAAACGTCGTTGCCCAGATCGATCACCTCAAACCCCGCTCCTTTGAGCATGATGGCCACCAGGTTTTTCCCGATGTCGTGCAGGTCTCCCTGGACCGATCCGATGACCACCTTTCCCGCGGTCGGCATCCCCCCTTCTAGGAACATCGGCTTGAGAACATCCATCCCCGCATACATGGCCTTGGCCGCCAACAGCACCTGGGGAAGAAAAATCTCGTGGGCCTTGTACTTTTGGCCGACAACGTTCATGCCACCGATGAGTCCCTGATCCAGAATCTCCCTGGGGGAAATCTTCTCGTCGATAGCCTGCCCGGTTAAAGCACCCACCTTCTGGGCATCGCCCCGCCCCAGATATTCCGAGATTTGTCTGAGTGTGTCTTTCATGATGCGCCTTTCCTGCTATTCGTGCTTGTTGTTCGCATAAGCCTCTTTATTCTCTCTCGACACGTGTGGGATCTGCATTGGCTGCAGATTCCGTAGGAGTCTGGGAAGTTGAATATCCCCCTATCGCCGAGAACCATAACTCCGGAGATCGATTTTAGAGGTTGCATCAAGAAGCTGTCCAAAAGTCGTATCCCGATGTCCTCCGGGTGGAGGAATTCGAACAACTTCTTCTGGCCGCTCATGTGCCAGCCGCAATAGCCCGGGCTGAACCTCATCACGGATTTATCTTGTGCGATCTTGCCTTGTTCCGACAGAAGCGAGAAGAAACGGTTCTCCACAAAGTCTGCCGCTCTGTCCGTTCCCGCCGACGCGGCCGAATCCATCATGCTTCCCAGTGCAAACTCATTTGTGTCGAAAAGCTCCTTGATCTCTCCGGTTACATCCTCACCGACGGTGACCGCAAAAAGGGCCAGATCGTCTGCTTGCTCCATAATCTCCTCCAGCGGCGTTCCGGTTTCGTTCAATCCCTCGCCATGATAAACGACTTTGAATTCGGAAACCGATATGGCGGAGATCACCGAAACCGGTCTGGAGAACTCGAGAAACATCCCAACCGCTTTCTTCAGCAGCGCGTTCACCTCTTCGGAGAGGCCCTGACCCGAGGGTATGCCCTGTGTCTCAAGTATGCTGCTCCTGTCGGGCCTTATGTGCTCCACGGGAATACTTACGATTTCTCTCATGTATCGATCCGGGGCAGACGGTCCATGCCGTAACGACGGGCTTCTGCGTCCATGAGCTTGGTAAGCTGCTTTTTTGTGCTTCCCGGTAATCGGGAGGGCACATACTCGCCGATCAACCTCTCCACCTCGGCGTGCGCCCGATCCACAAGACTAACGCCCCCCTCCTCCTGCCACCTGGTTCTGGTGGCCCGATCGATCACAGGTCCAGGGAAATGCAGCTCCTCTTTCAGATAGCGCAAAGTGTGCTCCGAAGTCAACAGGTGCTTGTCTTTCAAAAGCTCCTCGAATCTGGGAATCGACGGAAAATCCTCTCTGGCTTCGATGCCCCGGACCATGCGCAGAACCATGCCGCAGATTTCGTTGTCCACCACCAACTTCTCCAGACTCTGGCAGCTTTCGAAGTCCAGCATGCCGGGACCGGATATGTTGTTGATTCCGGAGAGAGCCGCCAGGGTCGCCCCCATGGAGGATTCCAGACCCGCCTGGGCATCCAACTGCTTGGCGTCGCTGAGGGCGATGTAGGCCTGGGTCGGCATTCCCAGGAGTTTTCCGATCTCGTTGTACGCGCAGTCTATCATCATGGTCTCCACTGCGCCCATGGGGGTGGTCTCGTAACGGACGTCGAAGATGGCCGGCGAGCCCCCATAGAGCATAGGCGTTCCCGGACGGGCAAGCTGGCTTATCACCACGCCGCTTAAAGTCTCGGCGGTATGTTGAATCAGCGTGCCCGCCAGAGTAACCGGCGCCATAAATCCGGACAGCGGCATGGAGACGAATTCCACGGGAATGGAGCATTCCGCGCAATCGATCAGATTCTGCGACGTTACCTCGCTCCACTTCAAGGGGGATGTGGGGCAGCAGGAGAATACGGTCAATGGCTTGGAGGCCAGCTCCTCTTTCGTTCCCCTTACGGCCAGCTGCAAGTCCCTCATGATCTCAAATGCCTCGACGGTGAAGGCACCGGTGACCACGGGCTTCTCGCAAAAGAGCAACGACAAGTAAAGGCGATAACTGTCGGACATCTTCTCAGGTACGTCCGCCGGTATGAATGCCGTGGCCTGCGAGGCTATGTTGTCCAGCCGGCTCACCAGTTTGGCGTACTTGACGTAGTCTTCGGTGGTCGGCCTCCGAATTCGGTTGGTTTCGTAGTCCAGCACGTTCAGGGCAGCCGAGCCGGGAGTGAAATAGACGTCGTATCCTCCCAGATGGTGGGTCTCGGTGCCCGAGACGTCAAAAAGCTTCAAGGAGGAAGGAGCCGTTTTCAAAGCCCGATCGATGATCTGGTCGGTGAAGAGGACGTGAAATCGATTCATGTCCACACTCGCGCCATGCGCCTGCAGCATGGAGAGAATGCTCTTATTGTGAATCTCCACCCCCAGCTTGCAAAGCACGTCTCGCGCTTCGGAGATTATCCTGGCTGCAAGCTCATCGCTTAAGAACCTGACCGCTGGTCTCATAAGATTCTCCTTTCCGACACCGGGTGCACACGTTATTTTACATCCCGTCGCGGGATTATGCAAGGAAATACGGCACAAGCAGTCCAGCTTCAGGCGGATAACCAGCGCATGCCGACAACAGCCCAGACCAAGGGATTGGGGAAACAAATCCCCTTGACAATACGTAAGTACTTACATAACTTGGCAGGAGCGGGCGCCCTGCCCGCAGGATGGAGGTTTTAGCATGGACGTCATCAGGCAATTGGGACCTTTGGCCTTGGCCAGCCGATTCCGGAGATTGGCCGAGTGGCTGTATAAGGACGGGCCTCGCATCTACCGCGAAAGCTCCGTCGATTTCGAGCCTCGTTGGTTTCCCTTGTTCTACCTCCTGAAGGACTCGGGCGCCGTGCCGGTGACCGAGGCAGCCTCAGCACTTGGCTTCAGCCATCCGGCCATCAATCAGATTGCCGGCCAGATGGCCAAACGCGGGTTTCTCGAGTCGGTCAAGGACAAGAAGGACGAGCGCAGGCGGCTTTTGCGCCTGACCAGGAAAGGCAAAGCTGCCGTCTCGTCGCTGGAACCGGTCTGGACGGACATCCAAGCTGCCGCCGGCGAAGTCTTGACCGAGGCCGGAGCCGGTTTTCTGGAGGCAGTGGGCCGGCTGGAGGCCGCCCTGAGCAAAAAAGGAATGTACGAGCGGGTGATGCATCGGGTCAAAAGCCGCCAACTGGATAGGGTCGAGATACTGGATTACAAACCCCAATTCAAACGATATTTCAAATCACTGAACCTGGAGTGGCTTCGGGCTTACCATTCGGTCGAAGAGCAGGACGAACGATTGCTTTCCGATCCGTACGGGAGAATCGTCAAACCCGGCGGATTCGTTCTCTTTGCCCGCTTCGACAAGAAAACCATCGGTACTGTCGCCCTGATCAGACACAACCAACATCTGTACCAGTTGACCAAGATGGCGGTGACACCGGAGGCGCGGGGCCGGCAGGCCGGACGCAAGCTGGCACTCGAAGCCATAGAGCGAGCCAGAAGTGCCGGCGCCAAGCGCGTGGTCTTGCAGACCAGCCCCCGATTGATTGCCGCCTGCAACCTCTATCGCTCGCTGGGTTTTGTCGAGGTGTCGGCTACGCAGCCTTGGACCACCCCCTACAAGCGCAGGTCAATTGCCATGAGCTTGGATTTGAAGTCAAGGAAACACTAACCGTCAACCAGGAGGCGTTATGTCGGTATCATCTCTCCTTACCGCCAGGACAAGGTGCTTCTCTCTGATGAGAGCACGGGCATTGGTGCTTCTAACCGCCGCGCTGGTGCTGATCTCGCTGCTCCCTCTGAGCACGTGGGCACAGGCACCCGGGGCGGAGCGTCCGGATAAGGTAATCGATGCCAAGATGCAATTGGAGGTCATCGACAGCGTAACCCAGACGTTGAACGAAATCTACGTCTTCCCCGACGTGGCCAAGAAGATGGAGAAATACCTTCGCTCGCAGTACAAGAAGAAAGCTTACAAAGACATCACCAGCCTGGACCAGTTCACCCAGAAGCTGACCGAAGATCTGCAGGAGATAAGCCATGACAGGCATTTGTGGGTCAGGTTTGCTTCCGACGAGCTGCTGGCGCGATTTCAGGGAGATACCTTGACGGACGCGGCGAAGCAGGAAGAGCTGGAGCAAAGGCGTCGGGACAACTTCTGCTTCAAAGAGCTCAAGCTTCTGGAGGGCAACGTCGGCTACGTCGACTTTCGCTGTTTCTCCGATGCCATTGACGCGGGCCCCACAGCCATTGCAGCCATGAATTTCTTAGCCTACACCGATGCCATCATCTTCGGCCTACGGCAAAACGGCGGAGGCAGTCCCAGCATGATTCAGCTCATTACCAGCTACTTCTTTCCGGAGCCGGTTTTTCTCAACAGTTTCTATGTGCGTAAGTCCGATTCAACCCAACAGTTCTGGACCCAGGCATGTGTACAAGGTCCGCGTATGAGCAACGTCGACCTCTACGTGCTCACCAGCAACTATACTTTCTCCGGCGCTGAGGAGTTCACCTACAATCTTAAGAACATGAAACGCGCCACCATAATAGGCGATACCACCGGTGGCGGGGCTCATCCCATCGACGTCAAGCCTTTTCCCAACCTGAGTATCGGCATGTCGTTGCCGTTCGGGCGGGCGGTGAATCCCATCACCGGGACCAACTGGGAGGGCACGGGGATTGCCCCTCACATCTGCGTACCCCAGGAGCAGGCCCTGGACGTGGCCCATTTGGAGGCGCTCAAGAAGCTGGAGGGAAAGGCGGACGATCCCGATCGCAAAGCTCAGCTCAAATGGGCCATAGACGGCAAGCAGGCGAAGTTGAATCCGGTGAGCGTGGAGCAAGGCCAGCTGCAGGCCTATGTCGGGCAATACGGACCCAGGAGAATCTGGGTGGAAGATGGCCGCTTGTATTACCAGCGCGGGGAGGGACGAAAGTACGAGCTTATCCCCATGGGGGATCACTGGTTCATGATAGAAGAGCTGGACTACTTCCGGGTTCAGTTCGTCATGGACGACACCGGGCAGGCGAGTGAGATAATCGGGCATTATGACGACGGCCACACTGATGGCCACAAGCGCGATAAGTAAGCTATCGCGGCGACATGTGACCCACGGACGGGGATATAGACAGGCGGCCTGCTCATCAGGTCCGGTTCATCACGCCTGGGACGGAGGACCCGACGGGCGCAGGAACTGTGTGATTCCCAGAAGGAGGAAACTGTGAAACGCACTCCTCTAATTATGATTTTGCTTCTGCTTCTGTTTGCCCTGGGCCCTTTTTCCTTGCAAGCATCTGTCGATTTTCCCGAGACACCGGCAGGACATAGAGCAGAGGAGATATTTGAGCTATTGAATGGAACCAGTTCGGATTCTCCGGAAGACTATGTCAAGAACAACTATGCCCCGAATTTCAGAGATGCCTTCCCAATGGCATCTCATGTGGCTATTTTCTCCACGACTCGGGGTATGTTCGGCAAACTGCAGCTTTTCGAGATTCCCGAGTCCTCACCCGGCGAAATCACCGCCATATTCAAGTCGGAATCCCGTGACGCTTATCTAAAGGTCAAATTGGTGGTGGAGCCCGGAGAGCCGTACAGAATCGCATCAATGGGAATCTCACCCGCCGGCAAGCCTTCAACTGCCCAAGAGACGAAGAAAGAAGAGACGACTGCGGGTGAACCTAAGAAGGCCAACCAACCCAAAGACGTGAATCTGGACAGTTTGGATGACCAACTCTCCCAGAAGGCCGACAATAACGAGTTTTCGGGCGTGGTGCTGATCGCCAAAGATGGAAAGAAGATTTTCCATGAAGCTTATGGGTATGCTTCAAAAGAGTTCAAGGTGAAGAACGCTTTGGATACAAAATTCAACCTCGGCTCCATCAACAAGCTATTCACCTCAATCGCCATTGGTCAGCTTATGGAGAAGAGAAGGCTGTCAATTGATGACCCCATCGGGAAGTATCTGGACATCTTTCCGCTGGAGATCGCCGACAAGGTCACGGTAAGGCAACTGCTGCAAATGCGGGCAGGCTGGGGGGATTACTGGGGGAACGAATACTACCTGGCCCATCAAAACGATCTCCGCAAGGTGTCGGATTACATGGAGTTCATCAAGGACATTCCCCTTGATTTTGAACCCGGGACGAATTTCCAGCACTGTAACACATGCTTTGAGGTGCTGGGAGCTTTAATTGAAGCAATAACCGGAATGGACTACTATGACTATATAAGAGACAACGTCTACAAGCCGGCCGGAATGGAGAACACCGATTCGTACGACAAGGACGGCCCGGTCGAAAACGTCGCGGTGGGATACACCAATATGAATTCCAACGCTCCCGCCGGGGAGAAGTACACGTGGAGTAATCTGTATATGATGCCCCCAAAGGGTTCTTCCGCAGGAGGAGGTTTCTCTACTGCCGAGGATCTGCTCAAGCTGGACACTGCACTCAGGAGCTTCAAGCTGCTGAGTCCTGACTACACCCACTTCCTGTTCCGGCAGTGGAACGGTTCGCTGGAGGATCCTTTTCAGTCTCCCGGCAGAGTCTCGCGCAGCGCAGGAGGAGCTCCGGGCGTGAGCACGGTTCTGGCTCGCGATTTCGATTCCGGTTACACCGTCATCGTGCTGTCCAATTACGACTATCCGGTCGCCATGGATGTGGCGAACGCCATAATCGAAATGTATGGATTAGAGTAAGAAGCGAGGCGCCTCCCAGCTCGCCAGTTTTCAGTCTCCTATCCCGACGGACATCCGTTCGGGTGTGCCCGGTCTAATTCGCGACCCCCGTCCGGATTGAAGACTGCCTGATTACTCCAGGCGGCAGTCTCGCACCAGGGCTGACGCTGATCGGCCTGCGTTCACTCCTCAACCACGGCATCGACTTCGATTTCCACCAGCCAATCGGGATCCACGAATCGGCTCACCTGCATTATGGTGCTGGCCGGCCGGACCTCCGAGAAAAACTCTCCATGGACTTTCGCTGCCTTCTCCCAATCATCGATTCTGGTGAGGAGAATTCTGGTCCGAATCACGTCTTCCAGGGAGGCTCCCAGTTTCTCCAAAGCTTCTCTGATGATTTCCAAGCAACGTCTGGCCTGCTGTTGGGGGTCGCCGACAGCCACGGTCTTGCCGTCCGGATCTAACGGTGCCGTTCCGGAGACTGCAATGAATCGACCGATGCGCACGGCTCTGGAGATCCCCACTATCGGCTCGTATGGACTGCCGCTTGAAACCGATTGACGCTGTTCGCGGCTCATGACGAAATCTCTCCTTCCTTAGGTTCGACAGCCGGTCAGGAGTCTAGTTCAAGGTCTTGATAATCTCTTCTGCTGCCAACACCTTGGCAAAACCCTTCCGCAGCACCTTCAACTCCGGCTCCTGCATCTCCGGATCATCGGTCGAAGTCACGTCACCTCCGAACACTACCTTGAAGCTCCTCTCGTATGCTTGTCGGGCCGTCGTACCGCAGCAGCAGTTCGTCAGGGTGCCACATATCACTACTGTGTCTTTTCCCATGTTCTTGAGGATCGTCTCCAAAGGCGTGTCGTAGAATGCCCCATAGGACGGCTTCTCGATCACGATCTCGCCTTCTCGTGGAGCCAGCTCGTGCCAGACTCGTCCCTTGACGAAGAAAGCCGAGAAGTCGATTCCCAGGTGGGAGTATCGACCCGGCATGAATTTCCCGGTTGTCGGGCGGTCCAGGTAATTGTGTGTTTTGGAGTACACGGTATAGATCACCGGGACGTTTTTGCTCCTGCAGTGTTCGATCAGCATCTTGATCCGGGGAACCTGTCTTGTCGCCTCCGGCACCCAGTCGGGTGACCAATGAGGTTTCACGAATTCATCCTGCATGTCGATGACCAGCAAAGCGCATTTGTCCGTCTTGATTTCAAACCGCGCCTCTCCCTGATTGTAGGCTTTCCTGGCCAGGCTAAGCACGTCCTGTTCGGAGAAACTCCCGATTTTCATGGCATGTCACCTTTCCCCATCAGTTGTTAGTGATCCGACACCCGATCAAACTGAGAATCATCGGCCCTCTTGACCTTCGGCGGATTTCTTTGCGATATCGATCAACTCCACCAATGAGTGTATGGTGGAATACATTTTGCCTCCCATGACTTCGGCCGAGAGGGGATTGTACCAATAGCCGAATATCCCGCTCTCGACGGCGCCAACAACGTCCGTCTCGAACGAATCACCAACCACAGCGACGGCTTTTGGATCGAAGCCAATAGTCTCTATGACCCTCGAGAAGAATTCCTCGCTCGGCTTTTTGAATCCGGTGTTTCTGTAACAGAAAATGCGGGAGAGATAGACGTCCAGATTCACCTTCGCCAGCGCCTCCCGGATATCATCTTCGTCAGAGTCCTTGGCATTCGTCACCAGATGACACGTCGATACCCGGCTGAGATACTCCAGGGTTTCTTTTGCTCCTTTGACGGCTTTGACTTTGGGCCACGATTTCATGGGACCCGCACAACCGGGAATGTCAACCATCAAGGTATCGCCCCAATCGAACAAGTAGGCTTTGTAGATCATATTTTTCGGTATGGTCTTGCAGCCCGGCAACAGGCGTCAACTGTGGGTCCTGGTGACTTGTGGGACCTCTATCCTATGCGCGAATGGAGCCAGGAAAAACAAACTGGCCCTCCAACTTGAAATCGTCGCTGACAAACAGTACATCATCTTCCACCCTCTTCGTCTTGGGATGATCCAAGCCAAGACGATCAGTACAAAACAGAAACTCAATCTCCTGCTTGTTGAACTGCGCCAGGAATGTTTCGATGTGGGACAGCTTCGGCATCTTCCTGGCCACGATATCGTGAATCCGCAATCGGCCTTCTTTCTCCTGCGCCACGACTATGGTGTCGATGTCCTGAAGATAGAAAGACCAGTTCTGGTAGAAGTACAGAAATATGAACAAAAGCAGGTTGGGATTGAAAAAGCCGAGCCGACTCGAGACCATCTCTCGTTCTCTCGCCAGGCGCTCCACAATCGCATAGTCTCCGTCCTGTTCCAGGTCCAACTTCTTGAATCGCGTCTCAACACGCCTGGCCAGCTTCGGGCACTGCACTACGTCGAAATGTTCAGCCAGTCGTATTAGGCCCAGTTTATGGTAAAAGCCCGCGGCGGTATCGTCGGTGAAGAGAAACGTGAAGTCGCATTCCCGCCGTATCCAGGCCTCAACCGTTTTCCAAATCTCCCTCTGTATGCCATGTGACCTGTACTCCGGCAGAGTTCCCACCGTCAACAGTTGAGCGCCTTTCTTCCTCACGCCGCCGACTGTCATTTGCGAAGGATACACACAAATGGACGCGACACATTCCCCGCCGTCGAAGGCGGAGAAGGCCTTATATTGGTCATCCCAAAGCCCACGGGCTTTCCACCGACCGAAGTCCAGTCCGAATATCTTCTTGGCGTAGCGCTCGAATGATGCCTTGGCGTCAGGATCGTCGAAGTAATCGCTGCGGTATTCGATCTTCATCAGCTATTCTGCCCAACTCACGTCAAAATGGTTTCTGTGCCTGCCGGGTTCCTATACCGCCGGTTGGGGGGACCCGGCGGACACGGACTAACTAGCCGCCGATGACAACCGTCCACTTTCGTACCTGCCACTCCGTGATCAGGCCGTTCTTCACGTACGGATCGTGCTTGGCAAAGTCCTCCGCGATGTGTGCCCCATCTCCTTTGAAAACCAGCACTGCTCCGTCGGCCGGCTCGGCCAGTGCACCGGCCATGACCAGCGTTCCGCGTTCTTGGGCTGCCGTTGCATAATTGAGATGCTCTTCACGATAGGGAGCGCGTTTCTCAACGTAGTTATCCACGGTTTTGTAGAACAGGATGTAGTACATTGTCTTTCCTCCAAAGCCTTCAGTGGTACGTATGCAAGACTCCTTTTTCTCTCAAGACGTGCGCCGTATGTCTATACGGTTTCCCCATCGCAGTGGTTCTCGGTTCTCCTTGCAGATAGG
>CAZPRG010000034.1:0-15891 GCA_964588675.1 uncultured Ignavibacteria bacterium | reverse complement strand
CCAGAACCTGGCTTAAACCAGGCTCTGGTACTCATTCCCTCAACCTGGGGTTGTTCCAGAAAAAGCGGGTGGCTCCCTGAGGAGTGCCGAACCATATATAATCACCGTCCAAAGCCAGATCCTGGACATTGTTGTCCAGAAGTCCGTCGTCCGAGCTATACCGGACCCATATTTCCGTGGCTCGATTGAGCTTCCACACCCCGTCGGGCGTGGCGGCCCAGAGGTATTTGTCGTCGCAGGCAAGCTTCACCATCTGCAGACCGGGGAAGTTCATTCGACTATCATAGGCCGTGCGCTCGTCGGTAAGCGGGCTGTAGCCCAATATGCCGTTGTCTGTGCCGAACCAGATTTCCTCTTGACCACTTGCCGGTTTTCCATCGGACCACCGGACGATGGACCTCACCCAGCCGTTGAGAAGCCCCTCAGGCGTGCTGAACCTATACCAGGCCTGCTTCTCCCGATCCAGGGTGAAGACTCCGTATTCCGTTCCCACCCAGACATAGTGTGAATCCGGCAGAATACAGGAGATATAAAGGTCTTCCAGCGCCGGGTCGTTTACCGACCTGAGCGAGTCTGCCTCCAGGTCGAACAGGGCCAGCCCGCTGCTGGTGCCGATCCACAGGAACCTGCCGTCGGTCTTCAGAGCCGTGACGTCGTTGTGGGGCAGCCCTCCCAGGTTGCTGTACGATATCCACCTGCCGTCCTTCTTATTCATGCCCGCCAACCCGTCCTGGGTCCCGAACCAGACGTAGGAGCTGTCGGAATCCATGACGTTCACCTGATTGCTCGGAAGGAAGGGGACGTATTTGGCCACGTAGTATTCCCAATCGGCTTTCCTTCTGTCATATCTGGTTATTCCTGCCGAGGGGGTGACAAAGCCGGTTCCGCCGAACCAGATCTGATCACCATCCACCAACACGGCCTTCACGTCCTTATCGTACAGCCCGAACCTGAACATCTTCAACTGCAGGCGTCGCAAGGAGGCCAAGCCGGCGTTTAATCCCCAGGTGCCGACCCACACCTCGTCGTAATACTCACCCGCCAGGTAGTCGCTGATGGGATACCGGTCCAAATGCGAATCCATCACCCAATCGCTGCCCGAGGTGGTGGGCCCGAATTCGGTGAAAAGATCGGGCAACTTGATCTTTCCGGTATCGCTGGTGGACAGGTTTTGGGGAAAATTCGGCTCCGAGGTCCAGCCCCCGAAGATGTCGTTGTAGACTGCGGCGCCGGAACCGGTGTTGGCCCAGATTTCGTCTCGATCGGGATCGTACGCCAGGTCGGTTACGAAGTTGCTCGGGAGACCGTCGCTGGTGGTGAAAGGGGTATCCCACTCCTGGGCGGATCTGTCGTAACGGCTCACCCCGCCCGTGGTTCCGAAGTAGACACGGTTGTAGTCCTGGGTTATGGAGCTTACGTACCTGAACACCGAGTAGCTGACCCAATCACCCGGCAGGTACTTTCCCTTGCCCTGGGCGTCGGCAGAAAACCCCAGAATGCATACCAGACAGAGCGCGAGCCTGATGCCGGTCGTGCTCGAAACCCTTCTTCGTTTTCTTAGCATAGGTCAGATCCAAGAAAGGCCGGTCCTCACCGGCTCAGAAAGTCAAAAGCCAAACCCGCCAGCAGCGATGCGCCGATTCCGATGGCATCCTCGTCCACCGTGAACCGGGGATGATGCCAGGGATAGACGGCCTTCTTCTTCGGATTCCTGATCCCCAGTCTCAAAAACGACCCCGGCACCTTCTGCAGAAAGAAGGCGAAATCCTCGGCTCCCATCAGCGGCTTTTTGATCTCAAATATAGCCTGCTTGCCAAAGAGCCGGGAAATGGTGCTGCGAGCCAGGTCCGTGGCTTGGGGGTGGTTTATCAGCACCGGATAACCCTTGCGGTAATCGAGTTCAAAAGACGCGCCGGAGCTCTTGCCGACTCCCGAAAGTACCACTAGTATCAGCCGCGGAATCCTTTGGGCTACCTCTTTGGTCAGGCTTCGAGCGGTACCCTCCAATCTGACTTCACTGCATATAATATTACGTTTGGTTCCGCCCTGGATTTTGCCCAGGCTGATCACCACCGGCTGCAACGGGTCGATCTTTCTGGAAACGATAGTCTGCAAGGCCTGAATGGCTTGTGATGCAGCCACGATGGCGTCTATGCCGTCGTGGGGCCTGGCTCCGTGGGCGCTGACGCCCTTGATGGTTATATCGAAGCTGTCGGCCTGGGCCATGAAAGGTCCTTCCTTGACTCCGATTTTCCCGACGGGAATTGCTGAGTCACAGTGCAGGCCGAAAATGCCGGAGACCCTGGGATTTTCCAGCACCCCTTCCCGGATCATGGGCTTCGCGCCTCCGGGCGGGCTTTCCTCGCTGGGTTGAAAGACGAATTTCACATTTCCGGGAAGTTGATCCTTGAGCTCGGAGAGTATCATGGCGGCGCCGATAACACATGCCATGTGGGCGTCATGCCCGCAAGCGTGCATCAGCCCGTCGATTCTGGATTTGTATGGGAGATTCGTCTCTTCCCTGATAGGAAGAGCGTCCATGTCCGCCCTCAATGCGACCGTCCTCCCCTTTTTCTTTCCTGCGAGAACTCCGACCACACCTGTCTTGGCCACACCGGTTCTGACTTTGATGCCCAGCTTCTTGAGTTCTCTTGCTACTCTCTCCGAACTCTTGAACTCGCTGTAGCCCAGCTCCGGGTGCTGATGAAACTCTCTGCGGAGCTTGACCAGCTTTTGGAAATGTTTTTTGGAAAGACATCTGATACGTTCGGTGATCGTGCGTTGCATGTTTGCGGTCCTGTTAGTAGATGTGTGATACTTCCGGGGTTCTGGGATTCGTTATCCGCTTCATCGGCAAACAGACGCGGACAACCCGAGGGTTGTCCCTACGGCTGGAGACAGGGCTTTGAGAAACGTCAACGGATTGAACGGATCAAACGGATGATGCTGCGTTGGTTAGAATCCGCTTCATCGGTTAATAGATTGGACAGCCCAAGGGTTGTCCCTACGGTTGCGGACAAGACTTTGAAAAACGTGAACGGATTAAACGGATGTTGGTGCATTGATAAGAATCTGTCTCGTCAGTTAATACATGCGGATAGCCATAAAGGCTGTCCCTACGGTTGTGGACAAGATGCTTTGAAAGAGTGGTCAACGGATTAAACGCCCAGACGGGCGTCTGTATGGACGGATTCAACGGATCGCTGCGACATTCTAATCCGTTCAATCCGATTCATCCGTTGACAACTCTCAAAAGTGCTGCCGGTATCTTCTCCATCATATCCCCGGCGATCATGCCCATCTCTCCCTTCTCCTGCTTCGCCAAATCGCCGGTCAAGCCGTGAATGTATACTCCGGCCAGAGCAGAGTCCAGCACGACCTTCTGCATTTCCCGGCCCTCTGGTTGCATCAGTTTCTGCGCCAAGAGTCCGGCGATGATTCCGGTCAGAACGTCTCCCGATCCGGCTGTGGCCATGCCGGCGTTGCCCGTGGGATTAACGTAAGTCTGGCCACCTGGTTCGGAGATTATGGTGGGCGCACCTTTGAGGACCAGAACACAATTGTACTCCTTGGCGAAGTACGAGGCGTGCTTGATTCTGTCTTGTGCTATGTCTGCGATGGGTACGCCGTTAAGTCTGGAAAGCTCACCGATATGAGGCGTCAGGATCAAAGGAGCTTTGCATTCCTTCAAGATGGAAGTGTCTTTCGCCAGAGCGTTAAGCCCGTCGGCGTCGATGACGGCAGGCATATCAAGCTTGCTGACCAGCCTCCTGACCAGCTCAAGGGTTTCGAAGTGCTGTCCCAGGCCCGGACCGATGGCACAGCAGTCGCCCCACTTGAGAAGCTCCCTGATTTCCCCCAATCCCCTCAGAGCCAAAGCCCCTTTCTTCCTGACGTCAGGAAGCGGTTTGGTCATCACCTCGGTCAGCTTCGTCTCGAGAATGGCATTCAGCGAGCTGGGAATGCCCAGAATAGCCATTCCCGCGCCCGCTCTCAGAGAGGATAATGAAGCCAGGCAGGCAGCGCCGGTCAAACCGGTCGATCCCGCCACCAAAACCACTCTGCCGCAGGTTCCCTTATATGCGTCCCCCTGCCGCTTCGGGATCAACTGTCGGACTTCTTCTCCGGTTATCAGATTCAGAGAGATGTTCTCTTCTTCCACCACCTTCGGCGGAACTCCGATATCGACCACAGAGACTCTGCCGGATATCTCTTTTCCCGGAAAGAAAAAATGCCCGATCTTGGGCAAAGCCATCGTGGCAGTACGGTCGGCCTGGATGCACGAGCCCTTGTACTCTCCGGTATCGGCATGAAGACCGGAGGGAATGTCCACGGCCAGCACCGAAATCCCCGAGGAATTTATCAACTCGACCAAATCCCCAATGTAGCCTTCGATCTCTCCCTGGAAACCCGTGCCGAAAAGCGCATCCACGATCAGGTCAGCCTTGATCTGGCTGGGAATCTGTTTCCCGCTGAGTATCTCCCGGATGGGCAAGTCCAGTCCGACTGCCCTTTCCATGTTGGTCTTGGCGTCTCCCTTCAGGGCGCTCTTCTTGGCTGTCAAAAGCAATCCGACCTGAGCACCCCACTGGCTTAGGAATCTGCCCACCACGAAGCCGTCACCGCCGTTGTTGCCTGCCCCGCAGAAGATGGCCACGACCTTGCCCTCCGGTTCACCCAGCATCTCTCTTGCCACCCGGGCCGTGCCCTCCCCAGCTTTCTCCATCAATTCCAGTCCGGGTATGCCGACGCCCTGGATGGTCTTCTGGTCGATGTTGCGCATCTGGGATGCGGTCACCAGTTTCATGGCAAACCCCTCTTGCCGGTTGCAGCGAATAGGACCTTGCCTCGGTGATCTCAACTGAGAAGCACCAAGAGCAATCTTACCAACGAGTAAATAAATAACAGAATGGCTATCAAATTCCAAGTCATTTCTTGCCCCGCAAGTTGCGGTTTTTGGAGTTTGGTTTACGAGTCGATCGGTTTCAGGAGTTCAGATGGAAGGCCGGGCAGCCGAAGGCACATTGGAAAGGGGTCCTTCCCGGTGTCCACGTCCCTCCCTATTCCACGACTACTGCCGTTCCGTAGGCCACTATCTCGGCGGCCCCGGCCATGATGAACGACGTGGAGAAGCGAACGGTCACTATGGCGTTGGCCCCCAGCTCCTCCGCTTCGCGCGTCATTCTGTCCAAAGCCTGCTCCCGCGATTCGGCCATCATCTTGGTGTAATCGGTGACCTCGCCTCCCACGATATGGCGAAGCAAAGCCATGATGTCCCTGCCGATATGCCGGGCCCGGATGGTGTTTCCCTTGACCAATCCCAGGGATCGGACTATGCGTTTGCCGGGTATGTCATCAGAAGTTGTCATTATCATCTTTCCACCTCTTTGTATCTCTCGGTCTTGAACAGGAACAGCCGTTCCCTGATTATGGAGACCAAAAGAACTATGGCTCCGAATGCGCAGGTCGAAACGCCGACCTTCACCACCAGGGAAACAGCAGGATCGGTTAGAAGCTCCCTGAAGAACTGATAGGCCCCAAAAGCGAGAAGAATTATGGCGCCGATGGATAAGAGTATCCATCCGGCACCGCGTTCCACGCGTTGATAAACCCCTTTCCAATAGCCCGCCCACAACTGGTCCGACAAATCCGCGAATCTCATTGTGTTGGTCACCTCCTTCAACCTGGCGAAGGATTCGTATTCCCGCCGGCAGCTTTCGCACTCGACCAAATGTTTCTCGACCTCCGACTTTTCCCGCTGCTCGATCTCGCCATCCAGAAAAGCCATGAGCCATGGTCTGATCTCTTCACACTTCATAAACCCTCATTCCATCATTGCTTTGCAGGTTATCTTTCAGCTTCTTCCTGGCGTGATACAGTCGGGACATCACGGTTCCTATGGGGATGCCCAGCATAGCGGATATCTCCTTGTATGATAATCCCTGGAAATGCTTCAGCACGATTATCTCCCTGAACTCGAAGGGGAGCCTCTCGATCTCCTGCCAGAGTCTTCGGCTGGCTTCGTTTTGCTCCAACAGAACGTCGGGTCCGGGAGCGGTTTCCTCTTGGCGGTCGCAGTCGGCTCTGTTCCGACGGTCACTGACGTATTGCTCCCGCACCTGCCTGCCCCGCAGGTGATTCTTGCAGAGGTTGCTCAGTATGGCGTAAAACCAACTGAAGAACCTGTGGCGCGGGTCAAACCGGGGAAGGTTGCGGTAAACCCGGATAAACGCTTCCTGAGACAGATCGTATGCGTCATCCCGATTGCCCACCAGGCCCAGCGCAATGAAGTAGGCAGGCCTCTTGTATTTCTCCACCAGTTTCCGAAAGGCTTCCATCCTGCCCTTCTTCGATAGAAGAACCAGTTCCGAGTCTTCGTCTGTCATTCCTGGTATCAGTACACCCCAGTTTCTGGTTTATTCAAACCGCTTGGCCATTCCCAAGATAGCTTTTCCTTGCCTCAAAAACAACCTCTTACGGATGCGTCAGGAGAAAACATCGATCCCCGGACCGCCAAGCGTCGATGGTCCCGGGTTTGCCTGACTTCCACCGGGGTGGACAAAACCCTTGACAACCCTGCCGGTGCACGGTTATTTAGACGGAGACGCTTGTCATTCACCAGGAGGTTTCCCCAAAGTGCGCAGAATCTCGTGGTTCGTTCTTCTAAGCATCGCCGTTTTCATCGCCTCATCCGTTGCCTCAGCTCAGGATTTCAGCAGACGATTCACTCTGGGACTGTGGGGAGGTCTGTGGAAATCGGGGCTGACCGAACACTCGGATTCATATGCGGTGGGGGAATCCGGCATGCTGTTTCTGGCATACGACCTGAAGGAGAAGACCTCACTGGGCTTTTCTGTGACCTATGCCCAAGCCTGGCGGGCGGACCTTAGCGGAAAAGAAGGCGGCGGAGCGGGATTCACCTTCTCCAAGGCCGAGAACGCCAATCGACTGACCCACGTGTGGCTGGATCTGTGCCTGATGCACAGTTTCCTTCCGAGCGAGCGCCTCAACCCATACGTCTTTGGCGGAGCGGGATTGGCTTTCTGGAATGTCAAGGACAAAAACGGAGACTATGTGCAGGTACTGGACTTGATGCGAAAGCCCTTCGACCTGAGAGACCAGGAGCTGACCTTCTCAGGCGGTGCCGGGGTGGAGTATCGATTCCGGGAGAGGTTCGGTTTGAATTTTGGCACGCGGCTTCGGATCCTCAGCAGCATTTTCAGCAGCTTCGAGGGCTCTAAAGACGTCACAGGCGGCCAGCCGGGCCAGTTGGATTTGCCCAAAGGTACGCTGGAGGTCTTCTTGGGCGTCAATTTCTTCTTCGGCGGACTGATGGATGCAGATCACGATGGAATACCGGACAGAGTTGATTTCTGCTCGGACACCCCTCGGGGTGCGCTGGTGGATGACAGGGGCTGTCCGTTGGACTCGGATGGCGACGGCATATACGATGGCCTGGACAAATGTCCGGCCACTCCAGCCGGAACCAGCGTGGACGCCAACGGATGCCCACGTTAGCCCCGACAGCTTACGGAGACGAGGGTTAAGCTGAAGCTGGACACTCCAGAAAACAGGCTGTCACCCCGCACTCCCCTTCAGACGATCGACCTAAAACAGTTTGTAAGTCAGTCCCATAGCCAGGGTCTCCTTGAAGCGACCCTTGGCGCTAATCTCCCTGTCATAAAGCAGCTGGGCATACAACGCTACGGTGACATACTTGGAAACGGAGAGGGATAGGGTATTCTCCCAGTTGACATCCGGCTGCTTCCAGTAATTCTCCCGGGGCGTCCCCTTCAACTCATCGGATTTGGAATAGAAAAAGGCCTTGTACAGCGACAGCTTCGAGATATAGGATATCTTCTTCGACATGGTCAATTTCACATCCGTGACCGACTCCACGCCTCCGTCGTTGGTGGAGTTGGTCTCGGTTTTCTCCAAGGTCGTATCGACAATATCCTGGGTGACGATCTGTCTGAGGGCGAATCCCAGCCGTGAGAGTATCTCGTCTTTCTCGGTTTTGTAGAACTGCCGGGAAATGCCTGCGGATTCGGTGAGCTTCTTGGGATTGACATACCTCGGGATCCGCGGGACGCTGGCATCGAGAAACTGACTCTCGAATCTAAAAGCCAGGTACGGATCGACCCACAGCTTCAAGGTGAATCTGGCCAGGCTTTCCATGTCTATCAGGTCGGTGGTCTTTTCCGGTCTGGCCCACTTCTTGGTCTCGTGGTTCTGGCTATGGGTCTGGCCAAAGGCCAGCGCGATGGTGTTGCGGGAATTCAGCTTCCGGGAGAGCTGTTTTTCGAAGATGGAGTTGGCATTGGCTACCCAAGTTACGTTTCCCGCCTCGCCGCCGGTCCAGTTGTCAGAATAAGAATTCTGGGTCAGCGTCAGACCCAGGTCCATGGATTTCTGCCAAGCCTGGTCTGCACTGGATGACCTCGCCAGCAGAAGACCCGTTACCAAAACCAAGAGCATTACGGTGCGTTTTTCCATTTCCTGCCGCCTTTCCAAATCGAGCGAGTTTCCCACGTCCATCAATCAACCCAGAAACTTGCCTTTGTCAAGCATTCGGCCGGAAAAATGGGCTTGCCAAAATGCTCTCAATCGTTAAATTCCCTTGAAGTATGGCTCAGGAGGCCCAAATCAATTTCCTGATGCGAGAATGTAAGCTCATCGTTTAAGGAGGTCAACGTGCTTCGACTGAGAGTGAGTTTGGCCATCGCTGTGATTTCGGTGTTACTTCTTGTATTCGACCTGGCCGGCGCTGAGGAGACGCGTATCCTGCGGTTTCCGGACATCCACCAGGACAAGATCGTATTCGTGCATGCGGGAGACCTATGGCTGGTCCACTCGCAGGGAGGTATCGCCAGAAGGCTCACCTCTGATAAGGGCTTGGAGCTTTTCCCCAAGTTCTCTCCGGACGGGAAGCTGATTGCCTTCACCGGACAATACGACGGGAATACCGACGTTTACGTGATTCCCGCCGAAGGCGGCGAGCCCAAAAGGCTGACCTATCGCCCGGGTTTCGAGAACCTGGCCGAAAGACACGGATTTGACGACATGGTCCTGGATTGGCATCCAGGCGGTGACAAGATACTCTTCCGCTCGTGGAGGCAAAGCTACAACAGCTGGTTCGAGACCCTTTTCCTGATCGGGAAGGAGGGAGGATTCCCGGAGAGTCTGCCTCTTCCGGAGGCCGGACTTACCTGCTTTTCTCCCGATGGATCGAAGATAGCCTACAATCGCATTTTCAGGAACTTTCGCACCTGGAAGCGATACAAAGGCGGCCTGGCGCAGGATATCTGGATCTACGACTTCGGCAAGAACACCGTGCAGAGAGTGACCGACTATGAGGGGACGGACACCTCGCCCATGTGGTACCAGGACAGAATCTACTTCGTTTCCGACCGGGACCGCACGGCCAACATCTTCTGCTACGATCTTGGAACCGGACAGACCAGAAAGATCACCGACCATGCGGAGTTCGACGTAAAGTGGCCCAGCCTGGGACCGGAATCCATAGTCTACGAGAACGGCGGCTATCTTTACGTTCTCGATCTGAAGACGGAAAAATCCAAGCGAATCTCAGTCGAGATAGCGGACGATCAGGTCATAGCTCGCACCGAGTTCATCTCGGCTAAGGATTACATCTCGGATTTCGGCATCTCGCCGGGAGGGGAGAGGGCCGTGTTCGAAGCCCGGGGAGATGTTTTCACAGTGCCCGTTGAGAAAGGAAATACCCGGAATTTGAGCAATACCAGCGGCAGCCGGGAGAAAAACCCCACATGGTCGCCGGATGGAAAGTACATCGCTTATATGTCTGATAGAAGCGGGGAGGATGAGCTTTACGTCATCCCGGAAGACGGGAAAGGCGAGGAGATCAGGATCACGCGGGAAGGGCACTGCTGGCGTTTCGCACCGGTGTGGTCGCCCGACAGCAAGAAGCTGCTGTTCGCCGACAAGAACCTCAAGCTCTACTACGTCAACATAGAGGATAAAAAGGTGATCCTGGTCGACAGCACCAAGAATTGGGAAATCCGCGATTACACATGGTCTCCGGACAGCAGGTGGATCGCTTACGCCAAGCCGGCCAAGAACAACATGAGCTCCGTGTTCCTCTACTCGCTGGACGGCAGGGAGATTTATCGGGTAACCGACGATTTCACCGACGAGTCGGAGCCGTTTTTCGATCCCCAGGGAAGATACCTGTACTTTTTTTCCAAGCGCGACTTCAATGCCCAGCTGGACCAGTTCGATCCCAGCTACACCTACAGCCAGATGAGCAGAATTTACGTGGTAACGCTGCAGGCCGACAGCCTGTCCCCCTTGGCGCCGGAGAGCGATGAGGCCGAGTCGCCGCATGAGAAATGGCAGAAGGAAAAGAAGGAAAGGGAGGAGAAGGAGAAGGAAAAGCCGCATGAGGTTGGAAAGATCCAAGTGGACGTCCAGGGAATAGGAGAACGACTGGTGGCTTTTCCCATCGATCCCGGCAATCTATCCGGGCTGAGAGCCGGGAAGGAGACGGTGCTCTACCTGTCATTCCCTGATCGGACGCTTACCGGCGGGAAGCCCGGCCCCTCGGGGACGTTGCATCTCTTCGACCTAAATGAGAGAAAAGATCAGGTTCTGCTTTCTGCCGTGGATGGCTATGACCTCTCCGCCGACGGACGAAAGCTCATCTATAAAAGCGGGAAGCAATACGGCATTGTGGATGCCAAACCAGGCGAGGTCAAGGCGGGCGAGGGCGCTCTGACGCTGGACCGGATGGAGATGAAGCTCAATCGAAAGGAGGAGTGGGCTCAGATATTCAACGAGGTGTGGAGGCGGGAGCGCGATTTCTTTTACGCCCCCAACATGAACGGCGTGGACTGGGACCTGATGCGTAGCCGCTATGCGGAAATGCTCCCGTCCGTGGCGCACAGGACGGACCTGACCTATATACTGGGAGAGATGATCGGCGAGCTTTGTTGTTCTCACACCTATATAGCCGGGGGAGACATGCCCCGGACGAATCTGGTGAAGACCGGGCTTTTGGGCATCGACTGGGAGCCGGATACCGTGTCTGGGTTTTACCGCATCGGCAAGATTTATCCGGGACAGAACTGGAGCGAGGATTTGCGCTCTCCGCTCACCGAGCCGGGAATCGACGCGCGAGAGGGCGACTTCATACTGGCCGTGGACGGAGGGGTGCTTCGTTATCCTGCCAATCCCTACAGCCTCTTTGAGAACAAGGCCGACCGGACGGTGACCTTGAAGCTGAACTCCAAACCTTCGCTTGATGGTGCACGGGAAGTCACGGTGAGACCCATTTCAAACGAATACGAACTGAGATATCGGTACTGGGTCGAGAGCAATCGGCGCAAGGTGGACCAGGCTACAGGCGGCAGGGTGGGTTACATCTTCATTCCGGATATGGGAGGAGGCGGGTTGAACGAATTCTCCGAGTCGTTCTTCCCCCAGTTTAACAAGGAGGGACTGATCATCGACGTGCGATACAACGGCGGAGGGTTCGTCTCGGAGATGATCCTGGAGAAGCTGCGCCGTCAGGTTGTGGGGATGGGCTGCTCCCGCAACGGTGCGGATTACACCTATCCCGAAAGAACCTTCTATGGATACATGGCGTGCATAGCCAACCAGTACTCGGCCTCCGACGGCGATAATTTTCCTTACTACTTCCGGGAGTACGGTCTGGGCCCGGTGATCGGCATGCGCACCTGGGGCGGAGTGATAGGGATTCGTGGCTTTCCGAGCTTGGTGGACGGAGGTTACGTCACCGTTCCCGAATTCGCGCCTTTCAGCATGCAAGGCCAGTGGGTGATGGAAAATCACGGGGTGGACCCGGACATCCAGGTGGATAACCCACCGGATGAAGTGATTCGGGGGCGCGATCCCCAATTGGAGAGGGCCATCCAGGTGATCATGAAGGAATTGGAGGAGAAGCCGAAGAAATTACCGCCCAGGCCCGCCTATCCAGTGAGGTAAAGAAATCGACTCTGCGTTGGTGATAGACGATCCGTCCGTCACTTTCGCCTTTAACGTCACGGACGGGGGCGTCCGTGACGAACAGGAGAGCTTTCTCATTGGTAATAAACGCGTCGTCCGTTACCCCACCTTTCCCTTTTGCGGTACGGACGAGGGCGTCCGTGACAAACGGAAGACTTCTATCCTTGATCTCACGAGGGGCTGCTGGTTGGAGAAGAAAGGCAACTTTCTCCGGACAAAAGAAGTATATCAGAGGTGATGCGAGCTGTCTGGGGGAATTTGTCTTGACAGCAGGTATAGGTCAGACTATCTTCGAAACCGCATGCTTTCTTTGGCCGTGACAATCACCCATCGGAACCTACGTTCCTTCCCAAAACCAAATCAACCTTTCACCGACAGGAGTGCACTCATGCGGATTTTCAAAGCATTAGTGACGGCCCCGGTGTTGTTTTTTATTCTCTTCAGCCTGGGTCAGGGAGAGGAGACCCGTCTTCTGCGTTTCCCCGACATACATCAGGACAGAATCGTCTTCGTTTATGGGGGAGACCTGTGGACGGTCTCATCCCAAGGCGGAGTGGCCCGAAGACTCACCTCCTTCGACGGATACGAGGCCTTCCCCAAGTTCTCGCCCGACGGCAAACAGGTGGCTTTCACCGCGGCCTACGACGGGAACGGCGACGTTTACGTCATTCCCAGCGAGGGCGGCGAGCCTACGCGGCTGACCTACCGCCCCGCCACGGGACAGCCCACCGGCGGTCTGGCCTTCGACGATTGGGTGGTGGATTGGTTTCCCAACGGCAAGGAGATTCTGTTCCGCTCGGCCCGAGAGGCCTTTCCCACTTCCAAGCTTTATCGCATCGGCATCCAGGGCGGATTCCCGGAAGCGCTCAAGCTGCCCGAAGCCGGGCTGGCATCCTTCTCGCCGGACGGGACCAAGCTGGCTTACAACCGAAAATCCAGAGAATTCCGAACCTGGAAGCGCTATTACGGGGGGATGGCCCAGGATATCTGGATCTACGATCTGAAGACCGACGCCGTGGAGAGAATCACCGATTGGAAGGGAACGGACAACATGCCCATGTGGTACGGCGACAAGATATATTTCACCTCGGACCGTGACCACACCCTGAATATATACGCCTATGATCTGAAGACCAAAGATGTGCGTCAGATCACCAATCATGACGACTATGACGTGAAGTGGCCCAGCCTGGGTCCGGGAGCGATAGTCTACGAAAACGGCGGATACCTGTACGTTCTGGATTTGGCCACGGAGAAGACCAAGAAGATAAGCGTGGAGGTTCCGGCGGAGAACATATTTGTCCGGCCGAATTGGGAGAGGGTGAGCGATCTGGTCCTGGACTTCTCTCTCTCGCCTTCCGCCAAGCGGGCGCTGTTCACCGCCCGGGGCGAGGTTTTCACCGTGCCCGAGAAGAAGGGAGAGATTCGCAATCTGACTCAAACTCCCGCCATACGCGAGATAATGGCCGCCTGGTCGCCGGACGGCAAATGGATAGCCTATCTTTCGGATCGAACCGGCGAATACGAGTTGTACGTCAGACCTCAAGACGGCAGCGGCGAAGAGCAGCGCATTACCTTCGACGGCGAGTGTTACCGCTTCGGCCCCCGCTGGTCGCCCGACAGCAAGAAGCTGCTTTATTCCGACAAGAAACTGCGGCTCTTTTACGTGGACATCGACAAGAAGCAGCCGGTGTTGGTTGACCGAGCGGAGGTTTCCGAGATTTACGACTACGTCTGGTCGTCCGACAGCAAGTGGATTGCCTACTCCAAGAACAATCCGGCCTACTTCGCCTCCATCTTCCTCTACTCCCTGGATAAGGGCCAGGTACATCAGATCACCACCGATCTGACCGACGACTTCAATCCATCCTTCGACCCGGAAGGAAAGTATCTGTATTTCATTTCCGCCCGCACCTTCGATCCGATCTTCGGCGACTTCGAACGCTCGGACTTCGTCTATCGCAATACCCGGAACGTGTACTTAGTCACCCTGCAGGCGGACAGCCTCTCTCCCTTCGCTCCGGAAAGCGACGAGGAGGAGGTGAAGAAGGACGAGGAAAAGAAGGACGAGGAAAAGAGCGACAAGGACAAGAAGAAGGACGAGGACAAGGATAAAGACAAAGACAAGGAGAAGTCCAAAGACGTCAAAATCGACCTGGAGGGCATCCAGCAGCGCATCGTGGGGATCCCCATACAATCCGGTAACTACGGCGGTCTGGCAGCCGCCAAGGGCCAGGTGTTTTACCTGGCCACACCTGCCGTAAGAAGCCCGGGAGGCGAAGGGGGAAGCCAAAACGAGCTCCACATATACGACATGAAGGAGAAAGAAGAAAGCACCATCCTCTCCGGACTGGACAACTACGATATCTCTTCCGACGGCGAGAAGATCATCTACAAAAGCGGGGGTACCTACGGAATAATCGATGCCCAAAAGGGAAGCAACAAGGTGGGCGACGGCAAGCTGGCCACCTCGGATATGGAAATGAAGGTGGATCCGCAAGGGGAGTGGAAGCAAATGTTCGACGAGGCCTGGCGGCTGGAGAGGGATTTCTTCTACGATCCCAACATGCACGGCGTGGACTGGAAAGGCATGAAGGAGAAATACGGGCAGCTTCTTCCCTATGTGGCCCACAGGTTTGATCTGACCTACCTGATCGGGGAGTTGATAGGAGAGCTGACCACCTCTCACACGTACGTGGGGGGAGGCAAGATGCCCAGAACCGAGCCGGTGAACATAGGGCTTCTGGGAGCGGATTTCGAGCCGGATGCGAAGAGCGGCTTTTATCGATTCAAGAAGATCTACCAGGGCGAGAACTGGGAGGATGACCGGCGGGCTCCGCTGACCGAGCCGGGAGTGGTGGTGAAGGAAGGGGATTACTTGATTGCGGTCGACGGGGAAGAGGTGAGATACCCGGACAATCCCTACCAGTTCTTCGAGAAGACCGTGGGCAAGCAGGTGAAGCTCAAAGTGAACGATAAGCCGTCCAGTACCGACTCCCGGGAGATAACGGTCAAGCCCACGGGGTCGGAGTACATGCTCAGATATTTGGACTGGGTGGAGACCAACCGCAAGAAGGTGGATGAAGCCACCGACGGGAAAGTGGGATACGTGCACGTGCCCAATACCAGCCTCTGGGGAGTAAACGAATTCTCCCGCTCCTTCTTCCCGCAAACCCAGAAGGAAGGACTGATAGTGGACGTTCGGTTCAACGGAGGCGGGATGATTCCGGACATGTTCATGGAGCATCTTCAGAGGAAGGTCTTGAGCCTGTGGTCCCGTCGGGAAGGACTTTTGGGGCGAACGCCCAGCGTGGCCCTATACGGATACATGGCCTGCATAACCAACGAGTATGCCGGATCGGGAGGAGATGCCTTCCCTTATTACTTCCGGGAATTGAAGCTGGGACCGCTCATCGGCACCCGCACCTGGGGAGGACTGGTGGGAATCTCGCGGGGAGTTCCGCTGATGGACGGAGGCTATGTCACCGTGCCGGAGTTCGCCTTCATCAATCTACAAGGACAATGGGACGTGGAGAATCATGGCGTGGACCCGGACATCGAGGTGGACAACCGGCCGGATTTGGTGATTAAAGGCCACGATCCTCAATTAGAGGCGGCCATCGAAGAGTTGATGAAAGAGATAAAGGCAGCGCCCAGGGAGTTGCCCGAGAGGCCGAAATATCCTATTAAGCGGTAGACTTAGGGGATGAATTGATGCAGACCCAACTCGGCCGAAAAACGGGTGGCTGCAGGATAGACTCAACCTGCAGCCACGAGAGTCTCTTGAAAAAGGGTGGGGGAGACGTAAGTCTCTCCTGCCCTATTTTATTATCACGAATTTTCCCACTTGTTCTTCTCCGGTATCGGTATTCTCCACGCTGAAGA
>CAZPRG010000033.1:0-15997 GCA_964588675.1 uncultured Ignavibacteria bacterium | reverse complement strand
TGGCCACCACCGTGGTTCCCCGCGGCAAACTGGAAGTGCTGAACCGTTTGGGAAAGCCCCTGCCTTTGGGCTGGGCCGTGGACGAGCGTGGCGTGCCCACCACCGATACTGCCCACGTGCTGGACAACATGACCAGGGCTGCCGGCGGCGGAGTTCTTCCCCTGGGCGGCGCGGGTGAAGATCTGAGCGGACACAAAGGTTACGGATTATCGCTTTTGGTGGACGTCCTGGCTGGTGCGTTGTCAGGGGCGGATTACGGTCCTTGGGTCAGGGGTGTAAAGAAGGATGGAAGCAAAGGGTTCATCAACGTGGGCCATTTCTTCGGCGCCATCAAGGTGGAAAACTTCATCCCGCTCAAGAGGTTCAAAGCCACCATGGACGAGATGCTTCAAGGCTTGAAGAATTCGCAGAAGGCCGAAGGAGCGGGCAGGATTTTCATCCACGGGGAGAAGGAGTTTGAGAAGTACGACGAGTACAAAAAGAGGGGAGTTCCTCTTCAGGAGAAAGTCGCGGCCGCTTTGAAAAACCTCTCCCAGGAAATGAGCATACCCTATAACATGCAGAAATAGGGACGATCAAGCCCCCCGCACTTCGCGGGGGGCTTTTTTATCACCTCACCGCTGGTCCCTCCTCTTAGAAAAGAGGGCGTCTTACCGCATCGTCCTGAGTCCGCCTTCTATGGCACCAGGAGCTAAAAAACAGCAGATGCTTCCCCCGCCAAAGGCGGGGTCAGCATGACAGCTTCTGTTGTCATTCTGATCCCGCCGCAGGCGGGAGAAGAATCTCAGTTTCGGAACCAGCAGAAATCTCCGGATTTCTCGCCTCGCTCGGGATAGCGGCTTTGCATTCTGGTGGCTTACGAAGTTTGAAGTCCGTTTCTCCTAATCGAAGCAAAACCAACTTCGTATAAACATGAGTAAGTAGAAACCGACTTCGGCCGGCAAACAAGACAGAAAGGCCACAGATGGATGCCAAAATCGAGAACGATCTGAAAAAGCTCTTCCCCAAGGATCAACTATTGATCTCTCCCGAGGAGAGACTTACTTATTCCTACGACGCCACCAACAGAAGCTTCACTCCCGACGGGGTGGTGCTGCCCCGCAGCACCGAGGACGTGGTCAAGCTGATGAAATTCGCCCATCGGCACAACATCGTGGTGGTGCCGCGAGGCGCGGGATCAGGCTATACCGGAGGCAGCCTTCCGGTCAGGGGCGGAATCGTGGTCAGCTTCGAGCAGATGACGAAAATAGTCTGTCTGGACCAGGAGAAGAAATACGCCATAGCCGAGCCGGGAGTAGTCACTCAGGAGTTTGCCGACTACGTGGGCAAATTCGGGCTGTTCTACCCGCCCGATCCGTCCAGCGTGAAGTTCTCCACGCTGGGAGGCAATCTGGCCGAGTGTGCCGGGGGCCTTAAGGGCCGCAAGTACGGCGTGACCAAAAACTACGTGCTGGGATTGGAGGCGGTGCTGTCGGACGGGCAGGTCATCAGAACCGGGCTGCTGGACGGAGACGGCGGAGGTTCCTACGACCTGGAATCGCTTCTGGTGGGGTCGGAGGGAACCTTGGGGCTGATAACCAAAGTCGCCCTGAGGTTGCTGGACAAGCCCAAGTATGAGAAGACCGTTTTGGCCACGTTCGACCAGATGGAGAACGCCGCCGAAGTGGTGGCGGCCATTACCGCAGCCGGAGTGATACCATCCGTTCTCGAATTCATCGACGGCGACACCCTCAAGTGCGTGCTGGATTACGTGAAGCTAGAGAACATCCCCGAGTCCGCGGCCGTGCTGCTGATCGAAGTGGACGGGAACGAACAGAAGGCGGTGGAGGAGGAGTTCGAGGAGGTGCTGGCCATCTGCAGAAAAAACAACTCCCAGACCCTGCAGGTGGCCAAGACTCAACAGGACAAGGACCAACTGTGGAAGGTGCGCCGCTCCATCTCCGCCTCGCTGCTCAAGATAGCCCCCACCAAGGTGAACGAGGATATCTGCGTTCCGGCCAGCCAGCTCCCGGCCATGGTCAAGAAGATAAAGGAGATATCCAAAAAGCACCAGGTGAGCATAAACAACTTCGGCCATGCCGGGGACGGAAACCTGCACGTCACCTTTATGTGCGACTCCCGCAACAAGGAGCAGATGGGGCGGGTGGAGAAAGCAGTGGACGAGCTTTTCGAGAATACCTTGAAACTCGGGGGAACCCTATCCGGGGAACACGGAATCGGCGTGACCAAATCCAAGTACCTGGAGTGGGAGGTAGGAAAGGAGGGGGTGGATGTGATGAGAAAAATCAAATCCTCCTTCGACCCCGACAATACCATAAATCCAGGCAAGATTTTTCCATCGGCGTAAGCCAAGTCGACTCAAGCAAACATCCGGGGATGGGCATAGTTCACCCATCCTCGTCTTTACCGGCCCAAAACGGCAAGCAGTAACTCTGTCAGAGCATACCGCGACCTGACATGGCATATGGAGCGGATGGCGGCTGTATCGCAAATGTCCCTGCCTAGTGTGCCGGATGCGACCCTGCTCTGTGGAATCGAACTCCAAGAATGAAACAGCAGCTTAAAATCGGATTGGCCCTGGGTGGCGGTGGCGCTCGTGGGCTGGCCCATGTGGGCGTGCTGAAGGCGCTGGAGGAAGAGGAAATCCCCATTCATGCCATCGCCGGAACCAGTATGGGTGCCATTGTAGGAGGTGCCTACGCCCAATACCGCGACAGCCGGAAACTGATCCACATGGTTCACGAGATGATAGACAGATTCGACCTGCAAACCGGCTGGATGGACTACCTCCGCCACGAGTACGAGAAAGACCAGCGCCGAGAGAGTCTTCTTAAGGAATTGAGTTATTATGTCCGCAGACGCCTGATCTATGTGGTGGGGGCGAGCAAGGTCTCTCTTGAACCCGAAAAAAAGCTCCTGGAACCGGTGAAGGCGGTAATCCGGGATCAGCCCATCGAAAACGCGGGACTGCGCTTCGCCGCGGTGACCGTTGATCTGGTGTCCGGGAAAGAGGTGGCGATCAGCAAAGGGCCCATGATAGACGCGGTTTACGCCAGCGCAAGCATCGAAGGGGTATTTCCTCCCTTGAAGACCGGTGGGAGGCTTCTGTCCGACGGCGGCGCCTCATCCCTGGTGCCGGTTAAAGCGGCCAGAGCGCTGGGGGCCGATTTCATCGTGGGGGTAGATATACCGCTGACCATCAGAGAGGAGACCAAGTTCGCCAGCGGAATAGAGATCGTCTTAAGGGCGGACGACATCACCCGCGACAAGCTGAACCGGCTGCTGCTGGAAAAATGCGACGTGGTGATCACCCCGGACGTGGGCTCCATCCACTGGGCGGACTTCGGAAGGGTGGATGAATGTATCCAGAAGGGATATGAAGCCGCAAAAGACAAAGCCGCGCAGATAAGAGAGAAGACAAAGGCCGAAGTAAGCCTGTGGAAAAACTTGCGAAGAAAGCTGGGTCAGGCGATCGCCGGAAAGAAACTATGAGTTTTATGCTTTACGCCTCACCGACCTTGGCCTCGGTTTGATTGATCTCAACAACTTCAGGTCTTAAGAATCGTCAGAATCGACTCAAGAATTTTATCTCCCACCCATCCAAAGCCGGTTTATCCACGCACACTCCGCCGGAGCAGACTTTGCCTTTCCTGCGGGAGCCCACGCCCAGGCTTAGATTGTGGCTGTCTCCCAGAGCCAAGTCCAGCGTCCCCATGAGCCAGTTTCTATTGCCCGGCCATACCTCTTGTGTCTTCCATTCGGTGGTCCGCTCATAGGTCAGGGTGAGGGAGGCGACGGGGGATTGGGAAAGCGATAAGGAAAGGATCTGATCGTAGTAAGTGAGCTTGGCGTCGTACTCTTCGGTATACAGATGCTCCAGTATGAAGTTAAGGCTGGTGGCATCGGAGAGGTAGTAGATTAAGTCGACCACCGGAGCCAACCGGACCGGCGAACCCGGTTCCGTCTTGTACTCCTGCCTGCTGAAGGCACCTTTGATTACCGCTCTTTCGGCCAGATCATATTCCGTTTCACCATAGATTTCGGAGAACGCCAAATCGTCCCGGCGATTGGTGGTGTAACTGCCGTTGACCAAAACGGAGAGATCCTCCGCGGGGGTGGCGGTTATCTCCGCCTGATACCCGCGCTCGTCCATCATCTCCAGCACGTAGGCGTGCCTGTTGAGCAGGGTGTAAGTGTGCTCCCGGGCTAGGGCCGGGGGATTGTTAAAGATCACGTCCTTCTCGATGAAATCCAGCTTATCGTAATCCTTGTATTCTAAGGTCAGGCCGATTCCCGGCGAATACAAGTTGGCCGATGCGTATATGCCGGATCCGTCTCCCGGGATATACTCCCCGACGGGATTGTCCTTTTTGGCGTACTCGGCATACAGGTCCACGTTGGGAAAACTGAAAGTTGCATTCCCTCCGAACATTCTGACCAAACCGAAATCGGTGACATTGGCTCGCAGGTAGCTCCCGCCCAGGCTCAGCCAATCGGTAAAGGCCATCTGGGCGTCGGCGGCATGCAGTGGGTCTTCCAGCCTCTCGTATCTGCCGGTGGCCGTCCCGCTCAACATGGTCAGCCTGAAACCTTCGAACTCCAAATTCCCCTTAACCCCGTCGATGTTGTTGTCATATCTCAGGTCCCGGTTCTCGTAAGAACGCAGGATCAGGCCCCGGCCGAAGAGCACATAGTAGGTGCCCGCAGTCAGCTCGAAAAACTCGTTGGAGAATTGAATGTTCCTGAAGCGCAGTCCCTGCCAGGTTCGTCCGAAGTCGTCCGGCTGATGGGCTTCGTAGCGCAGATTCACCCGGTAGGTGTTGTAAGCCAAATCCAGATCGGTCCAGTTATGGAAGAAGTCCTGGTGGGTTTTTTCGTCGGTGGAGTATTCCAATTGATTGCTGGCGCTGATGCTCCAGGAATCGGCATCGCCCAAGTCAAAATCCTGGGCGAATCCGGCGGGGATCGCCGTAAAGAAAAACAAAAGCAGAAACGGTAGAATCCGCGCACCGGGCAAGATTAATCTTCGCATCGCGGAGAAAAAGCGGGCGCGAGAGGATGATTTATTCCCCACTCTCCTTCCCCTCTTTTGGCTCTTTTGCCTCCTCTTGCTCCGCTGAGTTCTTCGTTTCCGCTAAGATCTGGTCCACCTTCTCCCAGATGATTTTCTCGTCGCCGGAGCGATAGGTGGTGTGAGTGTACCTGATCTCGCCCTGCGGATCGATCAGCACGGTGTGCGGAATTCCCAGCACCTGGAATTTTCTGTAAATGTCCTTGTTGGTGTCCAGAAGCACGGGAAACCGCCACTTCAAGCCGGCCACTTTGGATTTCACCCGGGATACGCTCCGGGGGCCGTCCACGTCCACCGCCAGAATCTCGAATCCCTTCTCCTGATAGCCTGGATAGGAATCCTCCAGCTTGGAGAGCTCCTGAATGCATGGTTTGCAGGAGGTGGCCCAGAAGCTCACCAGAACCGGTCCGTTTTTAAGCAACGTGCTCAACTCCACCTTTTCCCCCTCCAGATCCGCGGCGGTGAAATCGGGAGCCTTGGAGAGCTTGCCCGCCCACAAAGAGGAACCGGTCAGAATGCCGGTAACAGTCACAGTCAACAAAACCGTGGAAAACAAACGCCGCATGTCGCAATCCTCGTGTCGAATGACCTGCTGTAGTTTATTCCTATTTGCCGAACAACTGGTTCAGTTTGTTTCTTATTTCACCCGGAACGCGGAGATCGAAACCCACCCGATAGTATTCTATCTGTCCACTTCGATCCAGGATGATGGTGGCCGGAGTGCCCGTGCCGGTCGGAATGTAACTGTCCTTGACGCTGCCGCCCATGTCTCGGAGGAGCACAAAGGTAAGCTGCTTTTCCTCCCGGGTGAGCCGGATGAAATCGAAGCCATCCTCATAGTTGAGACCAAACATCAGGAGACTGTCCGGGAGATACTCCGCATAAATCTCCTGCAGATATGGCAACTCGTTCATGCAGTTGGGGCAGCTCTCCGCCCAGAAGTTGACCAGCGTTACAAAACCGCGATAAGCATACAACCTGTGAAAGAACCCGAAATCGTCCTGCAATTCGAAATCCGGAGTAATGTCTCCCCCTTCGACTCCGGTCTCCGCCGGGGAGAGAGAGAAATTCACCTCGGAGGTGTCATTGGTGACTATGTTCACCACTACCTTGGCCGGGCTGTCGTTGGAGTATCCCTCCTTGAATACGGAGACGATGTGCTCTCCCACCGGGACGCTGTTGAAGAACACGTGAGAAGTCACTTCCGAGGTGGGCTTCTGGTCGATGCATATAACGGCACCTTCGACGTTGGAGGTCACCTTCAGCGAGCCTTTGGACGTCTCCAGAAGCACAAACTCCACGCTTGTGATCTTATCTTCCTCCACGCCCACCAGCAGGGACTCGGGAGACGACAGATATCCGTCCTGCAGAATGGAAATCACATGGCCTCCCACCGGTACGTCAGTCAGTGTATCCGGCGTGGTCTTTTGAGTCAGACCGTGATCCAGCAAAATGGCCGCTCCCGGCGGATGGGAGTCGACGAAAACCGAGCCGAATTTCTGGGTGAACAGCAGATTCTTCGTGCTGCACGTGAAGAGGGACAGGCCCAAGATCACCAACCAGATCAACACTCCGGGGCTTCCGATCAGCGCCTGGGACGTTTTTGTGCGTTTATTCGGGATCATGGTCTCTTTCGGCTTCGCCTATTAACTATTATAACGAACCGGCAACCACAGGCAATGGATTTTTTCGATCTCCGATACGGATTAAAAGCGATGCATCAGCAGAAAGACCTCCCCTCCGGGGGAGGTCTTTTCAAGCTAAACGCGTACGGAATCGTAAGCCACTGTTCTGTCTCGACCGGAAATGCTCTGATCGATCCAGTCCGAATGACGAATTATGATACTTCCGCGACCACGAAGGCCGGACTATTTGCTTCTCTTCCTGGCCGGAGCCAGTCTCCTTCGGATCAGGTATAGCCCCGAGATCAACAAGAGCGAGATTAAAACCATCATTCCCCACCGGTCGGTAACCGGCCCCTGCTCGTAAGCATATACCAAGAAGTTGATGGACTTGCTGACCTTCAGCCCCGGGTTACCGTACGACTGCGCCGTTAGGGTGAACGTCCCCTGTCCGGATACCGTCAGGTCCACGTTAAGATACTCCTCCTCATTCCACCCCGGCTCCAGATAGGCCACAGCTTCGGTCATCATGTCGTTGCACACTCCGCCGGCACACAATTCCCAGGTCCATTCGGAGGGCGTGGAGGGACTCTTTGTCAGGGTCACCAGATAGCTGTCTATCTCGGTTCCGGTATTGGTCAGCAGCGCTTCAAAATTTGCGGTGTCCACGTTGACATAGCCCGATTCCACGGTATCGCCCGAGGTATATGTGAAATCGAAGCTCAGGGCCGAAGCCTTATTCACATTCCCTCCCAAGAGATTTCCCAACAAAAGAACTAAGACCGCCCCCAGGGTGATCAGAATCCGCATATGCTTGTACATTTTCACTCCTTCAGCATCTAAAATCTGCCGGTTTACGGTGTTTGACTCACTTCCTTATGAAGGCGCCGGACCTCCCTTGAAGAGGTAGTTGAGCAGGTAAATCGCATCCGCCACTTCCACCTGGCCGTCGCCGTTGGCGTCACCTCGGGCCAGTGGATTGGGCACCGGACCCTGTTTGAACAGGTAGTTCAACAGAAAAATCGCGTCCGAGACGTCAACTTTTCCGTCTCCGTTGGCGTCTCCCACTTGGTAAGTCTGGAAAACCTCGGCCCTCTCCGAGCAGAACACGGCCCTGTCGCCATAACCGTCAGCCTGTGCGAAGACCACCACATAACAGTTCTTGTCCACCCAGGCCGTGGGAAGAACGTAGCTCTGCGAGTCGACGAAAGTCTCCCCCGGCTGGATGCTGAAAGCCACCCCCGCGTAGTTGGGCAGCATCTTTCTCACCACGTGGTGCAGGCTGTCCAGGCCCTGCCAGGGATAGTATATGTGGCTCTCCGCAATGGCATAGCGCAGATGCAGGTTTGCGCTGGGAAAGGTATCCAGAGCTGTCGTCCGGGTTTGCACCCTCAGAAGCCGGCTGGTGGAATCGTAGTTCACGGCCACCTGAAGCGTGCAGGCGGAGTAGTAGAGATTCGCCTCCCAGTTATAGTTGCTCAGGAAAGAACCGAAGGTGCTCGCGCCACCTCCTGAAACTGTTCTTCTCCCGTCGAGCTTGGAATAGGGGACTCCCGTGACGTTGTAATAGCCTATCCTGCCAGTTCCGTCCGAGTTGTTGAAGGAACCGCTGGTATGGTACTCCAACACGGCCAGACTGTCTCCCTTCAACCTCTCCAACGAGTCCGCGGCAACTGCCGCGTAGGGACAGTACGGTCACGTGGGACGCATGAAGATCTCCAGCAGAACGCAATCCCGGTGTACTCCCTTCTCGCCGGTGAAGGCATACTCCCCGTCCTGGGCGTACGACCCGACCGCTTGAATGGAGGGCAGTTCGCTGTTTCCCAATCCGGAACCGGCCGCGCCGACGGCCACTATAAACAGCGTCAGCACCAGCGGAACCACCCACGCCCTTTGTCCATGGCGCATTTCCAACCTCCTTTCATCGGTGAATTGAACTTTGCGTTGACTTAGTCTATCTCCCATCCTCGCAGCGGCGGCGTACCGCCTTCGTAAAGATAATCGATCAAGAGAACTATGTCCTCTATGTCTATGGCGCAATCTTGATTGCCATCGCCGGAAGCCGACGGCTCGGGCTCCGGACCCGAATAGAGCACGTAGTTGGTCAGAAAGACCACATCCGAGACGGTCACGGCTCCGTCGCCATTGGCGTCTCCCAGTACGTGAGTCGGGTACAGGGGAACGAGATTGGATATCAAAACCGTGGTGTCCTTGTCGCTCTGAACAAACACCGCCAGCTCGCAATTGTGATCCACCCAGGACGGGTCGAGGTAGAAACTCTGGCTGTCCACGAAAGTCTCTCCCTGGTTCAGCCAGAAGCTGGTCCCCTGGTAGTCGGGAAGCATGTCCCTAAGGATGAACTGCAGGCTATCCAGCCACTGCCACTGATAGAACTTGTGGCTCTCGGTGACGGCATACCTGAGGAAAAGATCGGTGGAGGAGATCTGATCCACCGAGCTGAACCGGGCCACGATGGTTCCGGTCCGCGGGATGGGATCGTAATCCACCTTCAAAGACAGAATCCCGGGAGTGTTGATGGCCATCTGCTGGTTATATCTGGTGTTGTATGTGTTGAAGGTCCCGCTTCCTCCGCCCACCACCCATACCCGGCCGTTGAATATGGCGGTGGGAACGTAAGCGATTCCATACTGAATTATCCTTCCGAAGGACTCCGAGTTGGTGAAGGTGCCGCTGGTGTGATACTCGATCACTCCCACAGCGTCGCCCTTAAGCTTCTTCAACGAATCTGCGGCAACTGCCGCGTAGGGACAACTGGGTCAAGTGGGACGTCCGAACAGCTCCAATAGCACCTGCTTGCGCGGGACGGTATAGTCTTTTCCGGCTGTCCCCGCCTGCATCAGAGAAGGCTGCTCCGGCACGCACTTTATTCCGTCGTCAACCGACTGGGCCCAAATGCCGGCACTAGCAAGGACAAGCGGCCCCAGCAGGATCAGAAAAAACATGCGCATTCTGGGCATTCGCTCCTCGTTTGGACGATTGGTTCGGACTTAGCCGGCTTCCCTTGGCCGCACGGGCCTGATTTTGCCTCCAAGCACAAGATAACAGGGGATGCGAGTTATATCCTGTGTATCTATTGCACAACTTTCCCCAAGACGAGTGCTAATGCTGGTGATTGTGGCCCTGGCGTTCGCTTTCCTTCAACTCCTCCAGGGCGCGCACGATCTGCGGATCCAAGGGCTGATGCTCGGAATCACGCCGCTTATCGGACCAAACCGGTTCGAACTTTACCATCTTGCACTTCCATTTGGTGCATTCCAGGCACCGGATGCAATCGCCGTCGTTGGCATCCTGGTGCACGTTGATGTCCATAGGGCAACCCTGGTGGCAATCCTCGAAGAAGGTGCAGGCCCCCGCGTTCACCTTCAGCCGGAACAGGCTGAGCTTGTTGAAAAGCGACCATATGGCTCCCAGAGGACAGGCATACCGGCAGAAGGGTTGATGAACCATTACGGCGGCGGCCACCAGGGCGAAGAGGATGGAGAGTTTCAGGTAAAACAACGCTCCCACCCGCGAGATGATGCTTCCCCCCTGGGTGAAGATGTCGCCGCCCGGATTCCAGGCCACGATGGGTATGCCTGCTTCCAGGGTTCCCACCGGACAGAGCTTGCAGAACCAGGGCTCTCCCACCCAAAACGCCACCAGAAGAGTCAGACCCAAAAGGAACAAATACTTGCTGTAACTCCATGCTTTGCCCGGGAAAAACTTCCTGGTGTTGACCTTATACAGCATCTCCTGGAAGAATCCAAAAGGGCAAAGCCACCCGCAGGTCATTCTTCCCACGGTAAGCCCGATGATCCCCAGAATGCCGACCAGCATCAGGGGGAAAGCTTTGATGATCACGAAGTGCTGCAGGGTTCCGATGGGACAACTGACCATTGCCAGCGGGCAACCGTAGCAGTTCATCACCGGTATGCATACTCCCTTGAACCAGCCCTGATAGATATTGCTGAAGAACACCGATCCCACATAGGAGTTGGATACCACCAGTGTCCCTATCTGAAACAGGCGCCGCTTCATGGTCCTCCAAAAACAGGATGCCTGGCACGACCGGTCCGGGCACTCGCCTGGGTCTGCCTACTTGATCCCTATGCACGAGATGCACAGTATGGATCCGTTGTAGCGGATTTCCGCGAAATCCCCCAGTTTCACGCCGTATGCAAACAGCCCCAGCAGGATCAGCAGGACAGCGATTCTCAACCACTTGACCAAGGCACGCATGAGAGATTTTCACCTAACGACTGAACGAAACAAGACCGTTTTGGTCATTTTATTTACAATATAACATACGTCTCGGATTTGTCAATAATATAAGATCGTTCCCCGCCAGTTCTCTTCCACCGGTGACACAAGCACAGGCCGTCAGGTAAGTGAGAGAGAATCGCCCGTGCTGATCGGACGACCCTTCCTACAGCCCCCCGCACGCGTTCTCCAATCTGCACCGACCGTTGGCTGCGTTCCCCAACCGGGTGTGAGAATCATCGAAAAAGCCTTTGGACGCATGACACGGGTTGTCATCTACCTTTCGATAACTAGTAATGAGACAATTGTGGGCGAAGAGAACTCAAGCCGACGTCACAACGAAAGCTTGGGCGCCCAATCAGCCAGCCTTTACTAGGGGACGGGAGGCTGGCTGCTTTATTTCTATTCGCGGCCGACCAGGTTTTCACTCATTCCGGAAGAACAAAATGAAGAGGGATCATGGTGAAAGCCAAAAACGGCTCTTCCCCGCAGGAAAGACCTCCCCGCGGGTGGGAAAATAGAACGGGTGTCCGCATAACCCACGCACATTTTGATTGACTGCCGAGGATGCTGGAATTATCTTTGTGGTTAAAGTCCTCAACGTATTGTAACATAATCTTTGAAGGTTATACTACCACGAACAATCCAATTGTATATCTTCCTCGCTCTGTCCGATTCTTTCCGGCTGCGGTAATTTGTAGCCGTGCCGACTTCGACAGAGACGACAGGCCAAAACTCCCATAAAGGATATCCACATGAGAACCAAAAGAACTGATTCGAGAATCCGTCAGAAGGCCCGACTTGCCAAAATCGTCCTTCTGGGGGTGGCGGTGCTGCTTTTGCTCGGATGCACCGCCGTCGACCTACAGGCGCATCAACCCACTGGCGAAGTAGCGCAAAGCGGAGCCAGCCGCCCGGCGGACGGCCCGATGGGGGCGGAGGTTTGGGGTCTGTTGATAGCGTCCGGCCTGCTGGCCCTTTTCACGCTCGGCCCAGGCAAAGGGGATAGGCAAAGAGCAGCCGGATTCACGGACGCCTGCAGATTCTTTTTCGAGGAAGGCCCCTCCGCCGATATCATGCTTAGCTCGAACGGCAACATAACGGAGTTGAACGGATCGGCGCTGGCAGCTCTGGGTCACGCGGAGAGAAGCGAATTGATCGGCAAGTCGATTCTGGATCTGGTGACCCCGGAACACAGGACTAAGCTGGCGCAGCTGTTGCGGGAGTCTGACCAGGGATCGCCTGGAAAGGCAGAAGTGGATTTGTCTGCGACGGGCGGCGGGGTCCGCACATTTCTTTTCTGCCGGTGCGGCGTGAAGTCTTCGGACAAAGAATCTCCGGGCGCTCTGTTTGTGGGCATGGATGTCACTGACCAGAGATTGGCGCCGGAGCACGTGCCTCAGCCCGCTCAAGACCTGGAGTTCTTGTCGGAAACGGCCGTGGGGTTTTTGGAACTTTCTCCACAGGAGGATGTCCATCGCTACATGGGAGAGAGACTGAAGCAGTTGGTCAGTGAGGCCGCCTACATCGTGGTCAACTCAGTCGACCGCCAGCAAAGGAAGCTTCAGGTGCGCTGCGTGCTGGGCAGCAGCAAGCTGCTGGAACTGGCGGCCAAGGCGATAGGTCGCAATCCCGCCGGCATGTCCTTCGACGTTCACGACGAGGCCTGGCAGGGTTTGGCTGATGCCAGGCTGGTCAAGGTCCCCGGCGGGCTCTACGAGCTGGCTTTCCGTCAGGTGCCCAAATCGGTGTGCAGTGCGATTGGGAAACTGGCAAACGTCGGGGACATCTATGTCATGGGCTTCGCTGCGAAGAACGAAGTCTACGGCAGCGCCGCCATCCTTTTACGAAGGGGCGTTCAACTGACGAACCAGACCGTAATAGAGACCTTCATCCGTCAGGCCGGGGTCGCGCTTCAACGCCGGCAGGCCGAAGAGGCACTGCAAAAGGAGCGCGAGAAATTGGAGTGGGCCACTGAAAACGCGGGCGTTGGGCTGGTCATGATTTCCAAAGACTACCGAACCCTGTGGGCCAATCAGGTGATCAAACGAATATTCGGAGAAGTGGAGGGAAAGCCTTGTCACCTGAGCTATCACCAGCGAGCGGAAGTTTGTCCGGGATGTGGGGTGAAGGACTTGTTCGAGACGGGCAAGGATCAGGTGATGCACGAACAGGTGGGGAAGGATAAACAGGGCAGAACCATATGGCTCCAAATCATGGTCACCCCGGTCCGGGATACTCAAGGGAACGTGACTGCGGCACTGGAAGCGGTCGTCCCCATAACCGAGCGGAAACAGAACGAAATACTACAAGCCGTGCTCTACCGGATCGCCAACGCAGCCAACACGGCCCAGGACTTGGATGAGCTGTTTCGGATCATTCGAAAAGAGCTTATGTCGGTCCTGGACACTACCAATTTCTTCGTGGCCCTTTATGACAAAGAGACCAAAACCCTATCGTTTCCCTATCATGTGGACGAGAGGGATAGGTTCGCCTCCTTCCCACCGGGGAAAACCTTGACCGCCTGGATACTGAGAAATGACTTGCCCCTCTTGTGCACACCGGAGCTGAGAAGGCGGCTGCTGGAAGCAGGAGAGATCGAGCAAACAGGAACGCCGTCTCTGGCCTGGCTGGGAGTGCCGCTCAAAGTTGACTCGGAGACCATAGGTGTTTTGGGAGTGCAGAGCTACGACGATCCTTCAGCTTACGGCACCAGGGACCTGGAAATTCTGCAGTTCGCCTCCGAGCAGATAGCGCTGGCCATACGGCGTAAGCAGGCGGAGGAAGCGCTCAGAAGGTCCGAAAGGGATTACCGCGGACTCTTCGAAGGTGCCCACGATGCCATACTGATCTTCGAGCCGGAGACAGAGACGGTTCTGGAGGTGAACCACAGGGCCTGCGAAGTATACGGGTTCGAGCGATCGGAGTTCCTGGAAATGTCCCTGCAGAGAATCTCACAGGACGTCCCCAAGGGCAAGAAGCACATCCAATTCACTCTGGAGAAGGGGAGCTATCATCGTTTCCAGACGGTGCAGTATCGAAAAGACGGAAGCCGGATGTTCCTGGAAGTCAACGCGTCGGTGGTGGATTATATGGGCCGGCGGGTCATCCTCAGCATCAACCGTGACGTCACCGAGCGCAAGCAGGCAGAAGACGTGTTGGAGAGGGAAAAGGAAAGGTATCGAAATCTGTTTGAGACGGCACCCGACAGCATAACCACGCTGGACATCCGGGGTTTCGTAGCCTCCTGCAACGTTGCCACGGAAAAGCTGGCGGGCTATCCAACAGGCGAACTGGCGGGCAAGCATTTCAGCGAGCTGGGCGTGATCCGGGCCAAGGATCTGCCCCGATACCTCAAGTTGTTTGGCTCCATAATCCGGGGGAAGGTGCCGGAGCCGGTGGAAGTGGCGGTCCTGTGCAAAGACGGAACCATCCGCCAAGTGGAGGCACACATCAGTCTCTTGAGAGAAGGCGGCAGGATCACGGGGATACAGGTGACCTCACACGACATCACCGAGCGCAAGCGGGCGGAGAAGGCGCTACGACAGAGCGAGGAACGATTCCGTATTGCCAGCCAAATTGCCAGCGACGTGGTTTATGAAAGGGACCTAAAAACGGGCATCGCCACCTTCTATGGCGACATAGACAGTCCTCTGGGTTATGAACCGGGTGGATATCCGCACACCATGGAAGGCTGGAGAGATCATGTTCACCCGGAAGACCTTGCCCGGATAGATAATCAAAAACTAGACCAGCTGGAGCCAGGCGTACCATACAGCGTAGAGTACCGAATGAGGAAGAAAGATGGAACATACATGACATGGTTAGACCGGATTATGATAATTCGTGATGAAAAAACGGGTAAGCCGTTGAAATTTACCGGTGCCGCAACGGACATCACCGAGCGCAAGCGGGCGGAAGAGGCGCTCCGAGAGAGCGAGGAGAGATACCGAACATACGTCGAAAACGCCCCGGACGGCATCTTCATCGCCGATTCGGACGCCAGGTACGTGGACGTCAACCAGGCGGCCTGCCGGATGACCGGCTATTCCAGGGACGAATTGCTCAATATGAGCATTATGCAGTTGGCCCCGTCGGATGCTCCGCCAGAAGCATTCCAAGCCTTCGACGAGCTTAAGACAACCGGCAGGACACACTCCGACATAGTCATTCAGCGAAAAGGCGGCTCCCTTATTCACGCCTCCCTGGATGCGGTGGCCCTTTCGGACGGGCGATATATGGCATTCTGTTCTGACATTACCGAGCGCAAACGGGCGGAGGAGGAGCTGCGAGAAAGCGAGGAGCGGGTACGCACGCTGGCCGATGCCTCCTTCGAAGCGATCGTGATTCACGAAGATGGAGCACTGCTCCAGGCCAACGACCAGTTCTACCGGATGTTCGGATACACGGCAGAGGAGCTTCTGGGGAGAAAGGCGTTTCCCCTGCTGATGACCCCCGAATCCTTAGATCTTATCCAGAGGAAGATTTCTTCGGCTTCGACCGACATCTATGAAGTTGTGGCGATGAGGAAGGACGGAACAGCTTTCCCCGCCGAGGTTCACGGCAGACCCCTGGAATACCACGGACGAAAAGTGAGGGTCGCCGCTATGAGGGATCTCTCCGAGCGCAAGAAGATGGAGGCTCAACTGATACAGGCCGAAAGGCTGGCAGCGGTGGGAACTTTGGCCTACGGAATAGCCCACGAGTTCAACAACATCGTCGCCGGAATATTGGGCAACGCCGAGTTCGGAATGGGAAATGATGATCTGAAGGAGGTGGAGGAGTGTTTCCGGGTCATAATGGAGAACTGCAATCGGGCCAGAAGCATCACCAATCATCTTCTCGCATTCGCCAGACGGCGCGAGGCAAAAAAGGAAATGACTGATCTCACGGATACCGTAGAAGACGTTCTGGGCCTGATCGAGCGCGAGCTGCAAAAGGAAAACATCAAAGTGAACCGAGATTTCAATCCTGTGCCGGAGGTATTCTGCGATCCGGGCGAGCTGTCGGAGGTGTTCCTAAACATGATAACCAACGCCCGGGA
>CAZPRG010000032.1:0-16171 GCA_964588675.1 uncultured Ignavibacteria bacterium | reverse complement strand
TCTTCCACAATCTCTCCGTCAGCATTTGTAGTCCATGCCAACTGATTTGTGAGTTCAATAGAAGATCGGTAGCGATCCTGGGTTTTCCGCAACGCCTCTTCTACCTGCCTGCGCTCGGTGATGTCCGAGAAAAAGCCGACATTGCATTCCTCACCATCGATTACGACCTTGGCCGTGCTGATGTCTGCATAGACGATTGTTCCGTCCTGCCGCAAACACGGGATACTTGGTGCAGTGGTCTTCTCTCCTCGCGCCTGCGCCTCGAACTCGGAGAGCACGTGATCCAGAGCGTCCCGCGGATGGATCTCGAGCACCGTCATTTGCTTCAACTCTTCTTCCGCATAGCCCAGCATTCTGCATATGGCCGGATTGGCGTACCTGAACTTCTTGGTTTTGATGGCTGCGACAAGTATGCCTTCGATTGAACCCTCAAACAGCGTCCTGAATCTGGTCTCGGATTCCCTTACCGCCATCTCCGCCCGTCTGCGCTCGGTGATGTCTTCCACCATTTCTATGGCTGCAATGATTCTCCCATCCTTGTCCCTGATGGGAGATGAACAGATCCTGTAGTTGATGACTGCTTTACCTGACGGTATCTCTGTTATGGATTCGTGAGCCAATCCGTCCTGCAGCGTCTTGCAGACGGGACAATATGAACACACCTCCTCCTTTGGAGGATCATTCAATGCTTGATAGCAGATCGGCTTTTTCGAAGTGTCGATATTGGGGTACCACTTCTTCATCTGATGGTTAAGGGTCAACACCTCCATATTCGGGCTTATCAGGGCAACACCCATACCGATGTTTTCGACAACGGCTCTATATCTCTCTTCAGATTCCCTTACAGCCTCTTCCACCGGCTTGCGTTCGGTGATATCTGTAAACAGGCCTAACGATCCGACAAAAGCGCCATGATCGTCAAATAGGGGAGAGGCTGACAGGCTGAAATATAGGGGCTCTCCGTGCTTCGTGTGGAGCTTGACCTCGTAGTGAGACGACTCACCCCCTTTTCTTACGTTGGTCTGCGACCGAATCTTCGCCATCTCTTCTTCATCTGTGAGTTGGCTGAAATTGAGACCAACCAGTTCTTGCCTTCCGTAACCTAGAAAGTCGGCGAAAGCTTGGTTGACGAAAGTGAGGTTCTCCTTTGAATCTCCGATGACTATTCCTTCTTGGGCGTTTTCCACCAGTTGTCGGTATTTCCCCTCGGAATCTCTCAGTGCTTCTTCGGCCAGCCTGTGCTCGGTAACATCCTGGACCGTGCCGATCATGGTCTCCGGTTTACCATCCGGACCAGACTTTCCGACCTCGGGAGGAGTCGCTTCTATCCATCGGACCTCCCCATTGGGACGCACTATGCGGTAAGTAAGCGTTTCCCCGGTAGAACTCTCGATGACTGCCTGTGCCGCTTTGGCAATCTTCTCTTTGTCGTCGGGATGAATAGTGGCATCTATCAACGATTGCAAGTCCTGAAATGCTTTGTCATCCGGGATGCCATAAATGTTACACATCTCCTCCGAGATATGAAATGAGCCACTTGCAAGATTCCATTCCCAGTTCCCGACGTTTGCCATCTGCTGGGCTTTTCTTAATCTAGCCTGACTCTCCGACAGTGCCTCTTCGGTTCTTTTGCGCTGAATGATCTTTCCCAATCGCTCGACCAGGGTCTCTATAAGGTCTACCTCCTCCTTTAGAAAAAGCCCGGATTCGGCCTGGGATCTATCCTCCAGGTAGCAGACCTCCAACGTGCCGACTTGGCTCCCGTGGACGATTATCTCTGAAGACTGCGTCCAGGCAGTCTGCTTGAAGTTGCGTGTTTGAAAAGCCTGGTCTTCGAGCACAATGCGGGCACCGACAACCTCCGGATATCGCAAGGCAGGCGGGATCAGGTTTACGGTTTTCTGCAGAATTTCCTCCAATGAGGCGTCTTCGTTTGCGGCAATCCTGGAAATACCGTATAAGCAATTCAGTTCCTTGACCCTTTCCCCCAGGTCGTAGGTGTGCTCGGCCACCTTTTGGTCCAGGGACCGGTTCAGCCTGGTCAGTTCCTCGGCCTGGCGGGCGAGGCGGCAATTGTTCTCCGAGACTGTCGTTTTCCACCCTCTCAGAGCCCGAAGCACCATCAGCCAGCCAAAGATCAGAAGCGGGAATACGACGGCGGCTGACGCGATACCCAGGAAGCTTTGTCGCCGCTGTCGTTCGAGGTTTTGGTTGGCGGTGTTGGACAATTCCGAGACGAAATGGGCCATCCCCTCGGCGTGAATCCGCTTCTGCGCTTGGTATTCGTCGCCAGATAGAAGCGCTGTGGCTTGGTCCTTAAGTCCCCGGCGGATCAGCTGGAAAGCGTGATTCTCCATCTCTACAAGCCTGATGTTGGCGGCGTCGGTTTCAGCCGCCCCTTCGCCGGCGTGCTCCTCCGGGATGAGTGCGACTGCCTCTTTTATGGCCGCGTCCAACTTCGGTTCGAATTCGCAGTAGCGGATCTCCCACTGAGGATCGCCGGTGGCCGCAGCCATGCGCGCGGACATGGTCAGCACCTCGTCCAGGTGAATTATGGTGCCGCGCAGTTCTTCGATTTTCGCGCCCCCCGCCGCGCCAGTCCCTGCGTCGCGATTCTGACTGTAGACCAGCCAAGTCAACTCCGTCAAGCCAGCCAAGGTCAGAAGCGAGACGACCGTAACAAGGACAATCGGGTCACGTCTCTTGGATAACAGATGCTCAAGGGTCATGGTCAATCCCCCTTTTTATTCACGCCTTGCGTCGCTGAGAGCCTCTCCTCCGCGCATGAGGTACAGCAGTCCGACGTTGAAACCAAGGCAGCGCTCAAAACACCTTTCACTACCTGCCGGAACGCTGCTTTGCGCTCACCGGCAGGGAAGGGGACACCGACTTCGGGGAGAACTTCTCTATGACTTTCACCAGAAATTCCGGGTCTATTGGCTTGGAGACGTAACCATCCATGCCCGCTTCCAGACACTTTTCCCGGTCGCCCGTCATGGCGTAGGCGGTCATGGCCACTATGGGGGTGTGCTTTGTCTCCCCCTCCATTTCGCGTATGGCTTTGGTGGCCTCAAAGCCGTTCATCACGGGCATTTGGACATCCATCAAGACCAGATCGTATTGCCCCTGTCGGAGAGCCTCCACTGCCTTTCTTCCATCCTCCACTGCATCCACCAAATAGCCGGCCTTGGTGAGCAGTGCCACGGCCAGCTTCTGGTTCATATGGTTGTCCTCCGCCAAGAGTATGCGAATCCGACGGCGTTTATCTTCTCTCAGGCTATGGCGGGTGACCACTGGCCCGGGTGGCTCATTCGGCCCGGTTCGGCGACGGCTCATAACGGCCGCAATCGTCTCCGCCAGCTGCGACTGCTTGACCGGTTTGGTCAGATATCCGGCGCAGCCTGAAGCCTGCAGACGCGAAACGTCTCCCCGCTGCCCGATAGAGGTGAGCACGATCACCGGCACGTCCTTAATCTGTGGGTCTTCCTTGATGGCACGCAGGGTTTCGGCGCCGTCCATCCCGGGCATCTGCATGTCCAGAAGAACCAGGTGGAAACCATCGTTTGGTTTTGTCGACTCTTTCAGACGTCGAAGAGCTTCGACCCCGCCCGCGACGGCTTGGGCATTACACCCCAGCGAGCGCAGGGTTTTGATCATGAGCGTTCGGTTGGTCTGGTTGTCGTCCACCACCAAGACACGCAGGTTCCGAAAATCCACCGAAGGATTGGATCCGAGCGCCTCTTTGGTTTGGGACTTCTTGAGGATGACGACAAACCAGAAACGGCTGCCTTTGCCGGGTTCGCTGTCTACTCCGATCTGACCACCCATCAGTTCCACCAATCGCCTGGAGATGGAAAGGCCCAAACCGGTGCCTCCGTACTTTCGTGAGTGGGAACCGTCCGCCTGGGTGAAGCTTTCGAAGATCATTTCCTGCTTGTCCCGGGGAATGCCCACGCCGGTGTCAGTGACCTCGAAGAGGAGTTTGGCCGTTTCATCGGTCTGATTCTCAAGCTGAACTCGAATGACCACTTCACCCTTTTCCGTGAACTTCACTGCGTTGCCTCCCAAGTTCAGCAGAATCTGCCGCAGTCTGTTGGGATCACCGATTAGGTAGGTCGGAATCTGGGGGTCGACCGCATGTGCCAACTCTAAGCCCTTTCCGGATGCGCGCTGAACCAGAGCATCCGCAACCCCCTCCACTGAGGCGCGCAGGTCAAAATCCATGCTGTCCAGCTCGATCCGCTCGGCCTCGATCTTGGATAGGTCCAGGATGTCGTCGATCAGGCCCAAAAGAGAATAACCGCTCTCTTTGACGATGTCCAGGTACTCGCGCTGCTCGTCGTTCAGCTCGCTTCCCAGGGCCAAGTCGGTCATGCCGATGATGGCGTTCATGGGGGTGCGGATCTCGTGGCTCATGTTGGCCAAAAATTCGCTCTTCAGGCGGTTGGCTTCCTCCGCCTGCTCTTTTGCTTTTATAAGATTCTCCTCCGCGAGTTTGCGCTCGGTGATGTCTTTGAAAACGGTCAATATGGATTCCCGCCCGCCCAGTGTTACCACAGCCGGACTGATGTCCGCGAAAAGCACGGTTCCGTCTTTTCGTCGGAATCGGATGTCATGCCGGAGGCCCACTTCTCCAATCGCGAACTTACCTAACTGCTCAGAAATGAAGGGCAGATCTTCCGAGGGATGGATGTCGGAGATTCCCAGGTTCAGGAACTCCTCCTGAGCATAACCCAGGGTCTTCGAACACGTCGCATTGCATAGAGTGAATTTCCTGGTCTTCAAATCCAAGAGAAACATCCCGTCGCTGGCGTTGTCAAAGATAGTCCTGAATTTTACTTCTGACTCAATCACCGCTTTCTCTGCCCGCTTGCGTTCGGTGATGTCCTGATTGGCGCCGTAAGTCTTGACCGTGCGGCCCTGACCGTCTTTGACGATATAGAAGCGAACGGAAATGTAACCAACCTCGCCGTCGGCATAGAGGATGCGGTGTTCCAACTGGCGGCTGAAATTGGGATCCGTGGTCTCAAGAGCTCCCTTCATCTCCATGGCGACTATCGGCACATCGTCGGGATGCAAGAAAGTTTGGGCGTAGAGAGTGGGCGACATCTTATAGCCACCGACTTTCTCAGCTGTCGTGCGGAAAATCGAGTAGAAGTGATCGTTGAAGGTGAACAAGTCTTCGGCTACGTCGTACTCCCAATACCCCAGTTGAGCGATCTTCATAGCATTGGACAGTTGGGCCTCGCTGGTGCGCAGCAACTCCTCGGCCCGCTTGCTTTCAGTGACGTCTCTGAAGATGGCCCTGGTTGCCAGGAATTCGCCGTCTTTAATTCTGGGATTGACAAAACCACTGACAAAAATCTCCCTTCCTTCTTTTGTGACAAAAACCACCTCGACACTGTCCGCTGACTCTCCCCTCATGATCTTTCCAAACAACTCCACACAATGAGGAACTTGGTCCTGTCTGACGACGTCAGTGAATCGGAGCTTCTTGATTTCTTCGTCAGAATAACCTAAAGCCTCCTTCCACTTCTTGTTTACATAGACGAACTTGCCTTCTCCATCAACGCTCTGAATTAAATCATTAGCGTTGTCGAACAAGTCTCTGTAACGTTCCTCACTGTCCCGCAGTTTCTCCTCCGCCTGCTTGCGCTCGGTGATGTCGATGCAGGTGCCCACCCATTCCTGAATGCTTCCATCCTCGGCCAACACGGGAATGCCTCGCGCCAGAAAGGCACGGTAGACTCCGTCGTGTCGCCTTATTCGGTACTCCAGCTCGTACGCCTTTTTATTCTCCACCGCCGTCTTCCAGGCTTGAACCACGCGCGTCAGGTCATCCGGATGAAGCGCGTCTGACCATCCCCGTCCTTTGGTCTGCTCATAGCTCTGCCCGGTGTACTTGCTCCAGGCGGGCAGCTCTTCCACCGTCTCTCCCTGGGCATTTGTAGTCCAGGCCAGCTGATTGGTCAGCTCGATGGAGGATCGGTAGCGATTCTCGCTTTTGCGCAGTGCCCGTTCCGCTATCTTGCGCTCGGTGATGTCGATCCCCACCCCCACAAGATACGTCTCCGCACCTATGCTCATGCGCAATCCGGTGAGGTAGTATGGAGTTCGGCGTCCACCCTTTGACCTGAGATTTACCTCCACGGCAGCTTCACCCCGCGCGAACGCTTCCCGGATTTTCCCGGCAATAATATCCTTTTCCTCCTCGGGAAAGAAATCGATCGGATTCAGTAGGGACAACTCCTCCGCCGAGTAGCCGGACACCTTTTCGAAATTGCTGTTCCATCGAATGAACCGGCCCTTCTCGTTGAAAAGATAGAATATGCCTGGCAGGCTGTTGAGGGCTGATTCGGAGAATTGCTTCTCTTTGAGCAGCTCCGCCTGCACCTGCTGGCGCTCCTCCATCTCCTTCCGCAGCTCGGCGGTGCTTTCTTGGACTCGCTCTTCCAGCTTGCTGTTCATGTCGGCCAGCTCGCGATAGGCAGATTCCAGACTGCTCACCATCAGATTGAACGACCTGGCCAGATGACCCACTTCGTCCCCAGAAGAGACGTCGGCCCTTTGCCTCAGGTCACCTTTCGTGATTCGCTCAACCGTCTGAACCATGCGCTTCAACGGTCCGGTGATCAACTTGCCTATTCCGAAAACGGCAATCATCCCCAAAGCGAAGATTACGACACTGATCAGCGCAACCGTCCTTCGGGTGTCGGCGATCCGGGCGTTTACGTTTTTCAGGGACATTCCCAGGTAGAGCTGGCCGATCTGGCGGCTACCCTTCAGAATCGGAGCATGCACCCTGTATGCTTGGTCCCCTGGCGACAAGCCACCCGCCTCCGTCGCACGCTCGAAGCTGGCCCGATCCGCTTGGTCTTGGTTGAACGCGGTGACCACCTGTCCGGACTGATTGACCACCACAACATAAAGAAGTTCCCGGTCCTGCCTTGCACCGCTGAGCACATGTTCCATATTACTGAGGTCGTCGAAGAACAACGCCGAACCGATGCTGAAAGCTGTCATATCGGCCATGGTCTGGGCTTTGGCCGCCACGGCGTCGATAGTCTGCTGTTTCAGTCTGTGCGGAAAGTAGATGAAGATGAAAAGAGAAATGGCGGCGATCAGACAGGCAACCAATATGGCAAGCTTTCCTCTGATGGTGTGGGTCCATCCCGTGAGGAACGGTTTCAACAGGATTCTCATGGTCCGACGCCTCCTTGACTTACTCGATAACCTCGGCCAGCTTCAGCAGCTCCGAATCGAAATCGCATCCCTCTGCCTTTGCCGCGGGAAGGTTGATGATCACCCGTGGCTTGTCGTCCTTTGCGCCTATGCCGACGGAAAGCCCCGACTCCACGTCTTGAGGCACTGCGGCGAAAGTGGTTATTTTCCTGGCCCTGCTCAGAGCGGTTATGGTCTGGATGTCGAAACCTCGCAGCGGAGCCACGTAGAGAAGGTCAAGCTTGTGTCTTGTGACGCTGCTGTCCAAATCGGGGTCAGCGCCCACGTCGACCGGGACGTAGCGCAGAGGAATGCCCTCGATCTCCTTTATGCCGGACTGGTCGATGACCTTGGCCAGTTCGTCCTTGAAGTCAAGTGATCTTCTGAATTTCCTCTGGTAAAGGATGCCGATGACCATTTCGTCTCCGACCCGTTCCTGCAGCTTTCGATCGTAGGTCATTATTTTCAGTAGGAGAAAGTACTGCACGTCGACCGGCGCTACGACATCCTGAGCTTCCGCCATGGCTGCATAGCCCACCACAAGGACGATCATGAGGCCGAGCATCTGAATGAGCATGGGACGAACGTGCCTGCCCCCGAGGCAGCCGGGGGCCGGACAGGTTGGGGGGAGTTGTCCATGAACTGCCCGACACTTGCCCCATGTGGCGAGAATTTGCCCTCTTGTCTTGGGCCGGCTACATTTCATATGACACCTTGAGAATGAAATTCCGCCCGTCCTGAGTGATCGCGTCCTGGACGTGCTCGTAGCCGCCCGGATTCCGGTATTCTTCGTCGAACAAGTTCCTAATCAGCAGGGACAGTTTCACGTGATCCAACAGCCGCTTGGTTGAAAGACTCAGATTGGCCAGAAGGAAAGGCTCGGTTTCTGTCCCGTAAACCGTGATGCGCCCGGTCTCGTGGACTATCTGTGTCGCTGCGTAGAAGGACCCGAAGAAAGGATAGGACAGGCCGAGCTTGAAGATGTGATTGGGTGAATTGCTCAGTTTTCCTTCTGCGTCCCGTGCATTCTGGTAGGCGTAGTTCGCGTAGCTGGAAAGCCCCATTTTCATCCGCGGGTTCAACTCGAGTTCCAACCCGGAAGCTATAACCCTGCCGGTGTTCTTGAAGTGTAGCAGATCATCCGAGGGATCGACCTCCTGGTCAATCAAGTTCCTCATGCGATAGCTGTAGACAGAAATGATGCCGAAGAACTCTCCGCCCAATCGTTGCTCCCATATACCCTCGAATGTCCTGATTCTCTCGGGCTTGAGGTTCGGATTGGCCTTGTAGCCTGATACAGGGTCGTCGTAATAGACCTCGTAGATGTTTGGTGCTCGGAACGCTTCGCCGTAGAGCAACTTGAGCGTGCCCGACTTGGTGGGGCAGTATATCACACCGCCTCTGGGCGTGGTCGAGGCGCCCACGGTGGAATACTGATCCCGGCGGATGCCCACAGTGAATGAAAGGTTGTCCAGAAACTGATACTCATCCTGAAGGTACAGGGAATTGGTGTTGAAGGGAAAGTCGCCATCGAAGTAGACCGTGTTGGCATCCCAGTATCGGTAGGAGGCACGAAGATGATTCTGATGTTCGGCTCCTACAGTCAGGCGATTGCCGGGAGCGAGGTCCCACCGGAAACGTAGCTCGGCCCCCAGCCACAGCCCGTGCGTGACGTCGGTGGTCATGATGTCGTAAGGAAACCATCCTTTGTAGTAGTAGTTGTCAACGTAGGCACGCGCGCTGAGGTTCTTGTCGGTCGACGCGCGAGCGTCATAGGTTAGCTCGAGGTGGGCCAACTGGTCCAATGTCCTGGTGTCGGCATCGTTGAAGACTGTCTCCCAGACACCCGTAGGGATGCCCTTCTCCCGCGACGTAAACATCCCCTGCAGCATGAAGTGGTGATACACGGCAGTCGCCAACCATCCATAGTACTTGTCCCAGTCCGCTCCTTCAGCCAAACCATGGTTTGTAGACCACGCGTCATACTCCTTGTAGTACAAATCCTGACCTTTGACGTCAGCCCACAGACTTGAAAGGGACACCTGCATGCCGTTGTCTAATTCCTTCCCGATCAGCATGGAACCCCGAAGCTGACCGTAGCTGCCCGCCTCCGCAGATAGGCGCAATCCGTCGATGGTCCGTGCTTCCTTGGTGATGACGTTGACCACGGCGAACATTGCGCTGGTCCCGTATAGTGCGGAACCAGGGCCCCGTACAATCTCGATGCGTTCCACGCCCTCCAGATTTATGGGGGTTTCCGTCCCGATCCCTGCGGAGCCGTAGACATTCTCATTGTCTGTGTGACCGTTGATCAGAAGCAGGATTCTATCGTTGTAATCCGTGGGGCGGCCGAATCCCCGAACCCCCAGATAGGTGTAATTGCGGTCGTAGCTGGTATAGAATCCCCTAACAGCCATAAAGACGTCCCCCAGCGTTCGGTAGCCGTACCTCTCGATGTCTTCAGCGGTGACAATGGTGACAGAGGCCGCCGCCTCATTTGTGGGCTGCCCATATTTCGCAGCCGTGCTGATGTCGATGTTCAGCAGCGAGTCCAGCGAGATGTCCGCGATGGTCCGCAGGTCATCCTGGTTCCGTGCGTTCGCTGATAGCGAGCAGACTACGACCAGAAACAATGAAAGAAGGCCATTCGTGTACTTCACCACATTCCTCCTCTCGGACGAAGGTTAGCTGCTTGTGGGGAACCGGGGGGAAAGATCAGCTCGTTCCCGGTCTGATTTTGGAGGTCTGAATCTTGGAGTCAACTCACAAACTCCTGTCGTCGATCGAAGGGTCGCGCACAATGCTCTACCGGCAGCAAGCGGAAGAGGCATCCCTTCTTGAGAATGCGTGTGGGGACGCTGAGTCGACTAACAGACTGTGTGTGGGGACGTGTATCTCTGTTCGAAGATTAAATGTGGGGACGAGTTGCCGATTCTACCTAATCTAAATCGGCTTCGAATTGCAGCTCTTTAGACCTATGCACCGGCAATACCTAATCCGTGCACGCTGCGGCCCTTGTCTTGGCCATCCGGCAGGCCAGAAGCACGGCATTCTTCATGCCCGTGGAGTCGGCCACGCCCTTTCCGGCGATGTCCAGCGCGGTTCCGAAATCGGGGGAGGTGCGGATTATGGGCAGCCCGATGGTGACGTTGACCGCCCGGCCAAGTCCAGCCGTCTTGAGAGGAATCAGTCCCTGATCGTGATACATGGCCAGGATGCAGTCGAAATCCTTCGAGATGTCGGGGCAGAAGATGGTGTCTGCCGGAAAGGGTCCGCAGGCGTTTATCCCCCTGTTTCGCGCGGCTTTGACGGCAGGCCGTATAATCCGTCTTTCCTCCGCGCCCAGGATTCCCTCCTCGCCACCGTGGGGGTTCAAGGCGCACACTCCGATCTTCGGTTTTCTGATTCCGAAATGGGTCCGCAGAGCCTCTTGAGTGACCAGCAGTTTCTCCACGATGGTCTTCTTCGAGATGGCTTGAGCCACCCGGGCAAGGGGAAGGTGGGTTGTGACCAATGCCACTTTGCGATTCTCCGAAACGAACATCATGGCATAACGGCGCGTGGCCGTTAGATAGGCCAAAAGCTCGGTATGCCCGGGAAAGTCATATCCGGCCAACCGAAGACCCTTCTTGGAGAGCGGGGCGGTGACCATCGCATCGATCTGATCCGAAAGGGCGAATTGAGTGGCACAGAAAACCGAATCAGCCGCCATTTTTCCCGACACCTTATTGACCTGGCCGATCTTCACTCCGGCTTGATCCAGGTCGGTGCAGTGCAGCACGTCTATCCGGTTCCCACGGTCCCTGACATACTCGGCCCGTAGGACTCTCCTTACGCCAACTGCCTTTGTGAACCGCCGGGCGGCTCGAAGAATCACCGGGTGAGAACCGAAGATCAGTGGAAAGCATGCTCTCCGGACTTCTCGGCTGGAAACCGCCTTGACCACGACCTCGGGCCCGATGCCCGCGGGATCGCCCATGGTGATGCCGATGATGGGTTTTTGTGCCACAACCTTTCCTGCCGCCGGAAACGCACGTTGTCGATGATTCCGTCTTCGAATCCAAATTACCCAAAAGGCCGACGAACACAAGCGGAATCTGGCGGTCGACCTTGCCGCAGATACAAAAAGGGGTGAGAGAAACTCTCACCCCACAAGCTTGAAGTCGCAATTCGAGGCCCGGAACTCCGGCCGTTATCCGGTATACAGGGCATTCAGCTTGGTTGCCAGGTCGGTCCTGCCCTGGTCAGTGTCTAGGTCTACGCTGAAGCCGGAGTCGAAGTACTGATTGACCACGTCCAGGCAGCTTTGGAACTGAGCCGTCATATAGTAGCTGTGGGCCAAAACCAGAGCCACGTCCAGATAGTTGGTGGAAGGATCGGTCGAAAAGCTCCAGGTAGGATCGGACGACAGAAGCTGTGTGGCGTAGTCGATGACACCCTGAAACTCGTCCTGGGCATGGCAGGCTAAGGCCAGCCCGGCCCAGGCGTCAACCGCTAGGTCAGACGCCTTGCTCAGATACGTCCGGAATGCCTCCTCGGCCAGTCCGGCATTATCCTGGTAAAGCTCGGCCCAACCCAGACCATGATAAGCCCTGGAATACGAAGTATCCAGACCGACGGCCGCTTCAAAGTCGGCGCCGGCGCCGCTGTAATCGCCGGCGGCGAACTTAGTCCAGCCTTGGTCGGTCAACTGCTCGGCAGTTACTTCCGTGGGCTTCTTCTCCTTGCCGCAGCCCAAGACCAGTACAGATGAAGTAATGAAGACCACCAGCAACAGAAGAATCTTTTTGGTCATAGCTTCTCCCTTTCACATGGCTTTTGTCATCGCCGGATAAGACCAGACAGATTGAGCATCTCATCTTCTACTTGATGAGGACCATCTTCCTGATCTTCTCGAAATTCTCCACTTTTATCTTGTAGAAGTAGATGCCCGAAGCCACATCCCGTCCGTTCTCATCGTGACCGTCCCACCGAGCCGACTTCCGGCCGGCATCCTGGAACTCGTCCACCAGAATTCTCACCTTCTGGCCCAGCACGTTATATATGGCCAGGTTCACGTGCCCGGCAACCGGAAGATCATATTTGATCTGGGTCTCCGGGTTGAAGGGATTAGGGCAGTTCTGATACAGGGCGAAAGTGGTCGGTCTTCCGGTGACGTGCTTGCCCGCCGGATCGTAAACCAGCCGGTAAACGCCCAGCTCGCGGACGTCGGCGCAGACCGAATTTCCCTCCAGGTAGCTGTCCAGGGCACTCCACTTTCCGTTGTCATACCTGAAGACCGAAAACAGACCTTTGGCCCTGTCGCCCAGATCAAGGTTGTCCAAGGGGAAGCTCACTGACAGGTCCCGGTTAAGCGAGATGGAAGGTCCCAACTGGTAAGGTTCTCCGAAAGCCTCCAGGTCCGGTTGATTCTGAAAATCGTAGACCGGATCGTCGGAGACGGAAATACAGGTGACGTAGACGTCTTCCGCCGCCGAGCCTTGGGGGAAGCCCGCCCGGAGGCATCTGTCGGAGCTGACCAGAGTGCCGCTCCCGCCACCCGGAATCAGCTGAACGCCGAAGGTCTTGGTCACGGTGGTGTCCTTCTCCAGAAGCGAGCTGGCCTTTATGGTAATCGTTGCGTCACCCGCGGCGGTGAAAATGAAAGTCCCTCGGAAGCATTTGGGGGAGACGGGCGTAAAATAGACCGGACTGGGTTGGTTGTCTCCGATTTCCACGTAGGCTACCGGCTCGGCCTTCAGCGGCGCGTCGGCGTTTATCACAAAATGAGCGGCCGCCGTGGCCACCGGGTTCTGGAGCATGGAAAGCGAGAGCATGCTCAAGCTATCCGCGTTGGCACACGGCTGGAAAAACGGGAGCTTGCCAATACCCAACGTTTGGCAGGGCGATGAACAATCCAGCGTGAAATCGCCGAAGTCCGGATCCACCAGCCGGGGGAAGCTGTAGATGTTGCCGGAGATGCTGCCCGGGGGCTGGTACATGGCTCCGCCTCCGTTGTCCCAGAAGTCGTTGCTATCGATGGCAGTGGACCTGCGGAAGCCCCTGGTGGCGGACGGAGCCAGCACGTCTTTGAGATCGGCCATGCCGCCGCCGGTGGAATCGCTGGAGATGTTGCCGAAGAAGATATTCTTCTTGATTTGGGGAGTGGAGAAGCTTCTGGCGCAGATGCCGCCTCCCGAACCCTGGCTCTGGTTCTTATAGAAGATGTTCTCGAAGATATCCGGTGAACTCTGGTTGCAGTCGATGCCCCCGCCCCGCTCCCCAGAGACGTTATTGGAGATCAAATTGCCTTTGATTATGGGGTAGGCGTAAGTGGAATCGACCGTCACGTTAAGAAACGTCACGTTGCCCACGCTGAGAGTGCTGTCAAGCGGCTGCTTCTTTGACAAGGTATCATGGACCACGACCCTGAATACGTATTGACCGGTTCCGTAGGGCACGAACCTGGCGATGGACTGGTTCGGGTCCAATATAGTGACAGGGTCCGCTTTGGCCGGCTTGGACTTCAAGGTCCAGGAGTAGGATAGGACCTTTCCGTACGTGGTGGAATCCGGATCATAAGATGCCGAAGCATCCAGGGTCACCTCCGTACCTTCGATGGCGTGAGAAACGGATCGGGGTACCGCAACAGGTGGTGAATTGGAATAGAAGGTCACCTCGTCCAGCGGGCTGGCGTCGAAACCATCGTTGACCTGCAGCTGCAGAACATACTTTCCCGGCGTGGAGGGGGCAAAATTCACTGAATCCGATTTGGCAGAGGGCGACAGGTTCAGTGGACCGCTGGGAGTGGTTTTGACGAACCACTGATACTTCATTCCCGCCCTCTGATCGGGGTTGGTTTCGTAGGCTCTACCCTTGAACCACCCTGCAGTAGGGCGAAACACGGTATCCCTTCCGGCGTCCGCCTGCGGGGGGAACTGAAGCGAGAAAAGAACAGAATCGGGCGACGGGCTCTCCACTCCGTAAGTATCCTTCACCTTGAGGTAGAATTTCAGTATCCCGCCAAAGGAGTACTTGGCTTGTTTGGAGCAAGAAGTAATCGGCAGGTACGTCACGCTGAAAGGAAACGACTGCCATCCGTCCTTGCTCAGGGTCCACCGTTTCCCGTTGGTCCAGGTATAAGTGGTGACGCTGTCGCCCGAAAGCGAATCGGGATCGTAAGAGGCGCAGCCATTCAAAATCATATACATGGTCGTGTCGTAACCCACCAAAGTATCGCCCCACACGGGATCGTTTTGGCACACCGGCACCGGCGGCGTGTCTACCACGCCGTTGACCCTGACCGAGTCCGCAGCCATACCGTCGCTGACCTTCAACTGGAACGTATAGTTGCCCAAAGATGCAGCTCCCTGGGGAACGAAATGGGCCTTGGCCGAGTCGGCGTTAATGATCGATACGGAGTAGCCGCTGACCTGAGTCCAGGTATACTCCAGAACGTCGTCGGGGTTGATATCGCAACTGGCGGATCCGTCCAAATATACGTTGGAGTCCGGCGTTCCGATGAAGTCGTCGCCGGCATCTGCATGCGGAGGATACTGCACGTTGATCTCCGCTGTATCTGCCGAGAATGCCTGGCCGGAAAAACCTGAGGTGTCCCGGACCTCGAGATACACTCTTATTATCCCCAGCTGGCTGGACTCGGTTATGGGCAAAAAGGCCACCGAGTCGCTGCTGAAGCTTATGGGAGAAGCGGAAGGCTCCCGATCACAACGGTAATCCCGGAAATAACGCCATTGCCAGTAGGTGATGTAATCGTCTCCGTCATCCGGATCGTAGGAGCTGGTTCCGTCGAAGAACAGGGTATCTCCCGGGAGGTACTTGTCTCTCTGGACCAGCGTGTTCTTTCTGGCGTACCAGGTGAACAGGGCCACCGGCTTGGTATTCTCCGTCGGCTTAGCCAACCGAGGCGGAGCGCTGACCGGATTGACCTCGGTTGCGTCTCTGGGGTAAAGAGAATTCTCGATTTGCTCTTCGCCAGTCCGGAGGTCGGTTGAAGGCGAGGACAGATCATCTGATCCTTGGCCTTCGCCGCTTCGTCCCAAACCCGGCGCAGCCTGCACCTGTATGGAGAACCGGCATTCGATGCCCGCACCCGAGCCCTCAGTCGTGGAATTGTCCGTTATGATATTGTAGAGTATGTTCGGCGCGCCGGAGTTTATGAAGATTCCTCCGCCGTCATGCTGAACATGATTTCCGCTGATCACGTTGTATGAAATGGTGGGAGTGGATCCCACGTCGCAGACTATCCCGCCCCCACAGGTCCTCTTCCCCGCACCCAGGGTCAGTTCCGTGCCGATGCCCCCCCGGAGGGTGAAACCCCTGAGGGTGGAGAAAGAGTCCACCGCGGAGGTGAAGAACACCACGCTTCCCTTGGTCTTTCCCCGGGTCAGCTTGCTTCCGTCGATTATGGTGCGGTTGACGGTGGTGGTCTCCGGGCTGTCGTACAGATAGTGACTGGTGAGCAGGACTTTTTTCTTGTGGAATCTAAGATTCTCATAGTAGACCCCCGGCTCCACCAGCACCGTATCGCCCGTCGCCGCCCAGTAGATTCCCATCTGGATGGTGGAAACGTTATTGGGGACGTTTATCAGAGTGGCGGTAGCGTAAAAGAAGGTCCGGGCCAGCGAGTAGTCCTTCTGCCAATAGTTGATGGTATCGTGCTGAGCCACTCTCACCGAGTCCACCTGCACCCGCATCCTCCAATAGTATGTGGTCCATTGAACCAGCGGTATGCCGCCGTCGTAGTCTTTGGTGGTAGCCGTCCCTGCGATGGTGGAGTCGTCCCAGACGATGGTGTTGAAACTGATGTCCGTGGCCAGCTGGATTTGGAACTTGGTCGGTTTTTCGGTGGTCGGTCGGGAAGTGGCGTCCCACTGAAATGTGGGCGTACCCGTGGTCACCTTGCTGGAATCGGCGGGAGACTTCAACTGCACCAGAGTAAGAGCCATGG
>CAZPRG010000031.1:0-16695 GCA_964588675.1 uncultured Ignavibacteria bacterium | reverse complement strand
ATCTCTTTTGCGCGGGAGAGGTCCACCTGTCCGGAAACCGGCTTCTCCATGTTGGAGAGTCTCTTGTCCAGCTGATTCACCACCGTCGACTCAGCCTTCTGGGAAAGATCCAGTTTGATCCCCGCGACGGTGGTGTAGTAGGCGGTGACGATCCCGAAGGCCGTCACGAAGAACGCCACCAGAAACTGCAATAACTGCACTTTGGAGAAAAACCTGTTGTTTTCCATAACCTTCTGCTCTCAGTCTCGAACATCCGAATCCAAACACATGTCATCCGTTTCATCCGCTGTCCGCCTCATCCGTTCCATCCGTTAAATCCGTTGACAGTTTTTTTATTCTTTTGACTTCCAGAACAGCCACCTCTCCTTCCCCTTAAGCCGGACTTTGCGAACCAGGTAGACTCCTTTCAGTATCTCACCTTCGATCTGAACACGGGCGAGATCTGCCTCCTTCTGAACGAGCTCGTATTTACCCCTATCCAGGGTCTTCATGTGAGCAACGTGCCTCTTGGAGGAATTCCCTTCTGCTCCGTTTTCTTGGGGTGGAATTTCTCCCTCGAAGTCCATCCGTTTGACATGGTGGTGGTCCTTCCACTCGCACAGGAATCTTCTGCCCCGGCTAAGTCCGCCCAGGTCCAGTTGGGATATGGTCAGTCCGAAAGTGGAGTCCCCCTTTTGGAATCTCAGATCGTGATGCCGAGAGTCTCCCCACCAGTGAACTTGGAGAACGAATCTATCCGCCGTCGACAGTCGATCCTCCGCAGCATTATGGGTTGTTGCTGCGGACTGCCGACCGCGGACTGCGGACTGGTCTTCATCAACCATCCTGCGCAACACGGCTGTCGAATCCGGCTCTCTGGCCTCCGACCTTTTGTCCAGCACTTTTGGTGAACGCCAGACGAACCTCCCGTCCACCTCGGCCACGCTCTCCACTCTCACTCTTATTATCTCACCCGGCTTGGCCTCCAGGAAGGTGGAGTAGGTAGCACCTATGGGAACCGGGTTGCCTTTCGTTCCGACTGCGCAGACGTAGTTATAGCTTCCGCCCTTATTCTTCTCCGAATCGAGAACCAACACGTCTAAGTCCGGATGTCCTCTCCATTCGTACCAGCTTGAGTTTTGGAAATAGGCAGCGTCGCTTCTCCTGATGGTGCAGCCTTCGGATGTGGCTATGGCTTTCGCCTTGGAGCTTAGGTCCTCACCGGTCGCCTTCTCATACTTGGCCTTCTGCAAGTGAGCGGTATCCTGGAAGAACTCATCCAGGAGTCTCTTTCTGACCTCGAGAGTCAAAGCGGTCCTGTCCTCTCCGTTCAGATAGAGCAGGTCCAACGCCTTAAATCTAAAATGTGAATCATCCGCAGCCACTGAGGAGAGATTCGATGCCAGCTGCACGTATAAGGCCGCATCTGTGTGGGGAAGTCGCGAGTGGCCCTTGTATTTCACGCACTCGCCGTCCAGTATGAGGCTTTCCTGGGGGCTTTGCAGCAATTCCTCCACCAGGTGGGGAAATGCGTGCTGAATCTCGCGGCCGTCACGTGAGAGTATCTTGACGATGTCTCCTTGCTTGTGGACCTGCAATCTGACCCCGTCGTATCTCGGCTCGATCACGAACGAACCGGCCAAACAGCGAAGGTCTTCCAGTCTGAAGATGACGTTTGCGGCAGAGTGCAACTTGTTCACCCCGCCGGGGGGCACGAAATCAAAGGGCGTAATCTCAGGGCCTGAATCCGAAGCCGTGGCCTCAGTTGTTTCTTTGCCCGAGGTCTCGCTCTTGTGATAGAGCCGAAGCTCATCCGACATAGAGGTGTTGGGCACGGCCCCGCGGTAGACCAATGAGGTTTCCAACACGCGCACGATGTTTCGGTAATTGAAGTATGCTTCCTTCTCGCCGTCCTGGGTTGGATAGACTTTGAAAGGAACGTGCGCGCACTTCCTCATGTCCTGACCGCAGATGGAGCATTCGGGAAACTCGAACACGAATCCCAGCGAGCACTCCTTGTAGATTCCGTGATCGATGTTCTCTTTGAGGGATAGGGCGTCGCGGGAGCTTCTCAGCCAGTAGAACCACACTTTTACCCAGTTCTGCTCGTTCCTTTGGACCACCTCGGCCTTGAAGTTCCTGGCTATGGGGAGTTTCTCTTTGGTATGTCCCACCATCACCGGCGAGTCGATCACCAGCGTGGTGAGCTGGTGCAGTTCCTCCAAGGGAAAACGGCCGCCGTAAGAGTTCACCTGGTCCGACACCAGAAACATGGTTCGGACGAAGATGTCCTCTTTGGTCACCGGCTGGGGAGGCTTGATGCGCGAGTTGATCAGGAAGACCAGCTCGTCGGAGATTTCCTCCTGCGGTTTCTTAAGCTCCGCGCCCACGTATGCCAGAAGCTCTTCCACCCAAGTTCTCCCGAGTTTTTCAATGTCTGGAATATCCCACCCGCTCTTGACCCTTGAACTTTTCAACCCTTGAACTCTCGAACTCCAATGGCCCTTCACTAATCCGACAGTCATCCTTTTCACCACAGAACCTCCCCCGTTTTTGTCCCGCCGGGATCCAACTCTTGGACTCTTGAACCTTTGAACTCTTGCACCCTCGAACCCTTGAACCCTTGGACCCTTGAACCCTTGAACTTTCTGATGCTTGGACTCTTTGACCTTTCGACGCTTGAACTCTCCCTCACAAACTCTGCACGCTCTTGCACACCGCAGCAACGTGACCGGTTCCATCTCTCATGTATCTCCAACAAGCACTTGGTGTTAGAAACGATAGGCCACACCGGCACCGGCTTTGCTCAATACCTGATTGGAAAGTCGGAACACGAAGAGGAAGGATGTGAGGGACATGAAATTCGTCTCCAGATATGACAGGGAAGATCGGGTAGAGACCAGGCCGAAACAGTCAATTTCAGCTCTGGTGGTCATTGCCATCTTGATCATCCTGGCGGTGGTCCTGCTGACCTTCGAGAACATCGACGAGCCTGCCCCATTGACCAACTTGACCTTTAGCCAACCGGAGTCGTCTTCTCCGGCCGTTGCGACCGGCCACATAGGGATGCATTCCGGGTTCAAAGTGAAGTCACAGATGCGGACGTCTGTACTCGAAAATTAGCAGAGTCAATAAAGCCCCAAGAGTCAGATGCTCCCCCGCGGCAAACCCCGCCCGATCGCGGGGTTTGCTATTGAATAGAGAACTGCCGAGGCCCAAATCGGTCTCCGGCTGAGATAGAGAAGTTCGAAGAGAAAGGGGACGGTAATGAAACTTCGATCGACGCTTCTTGCGTTTGTTTTGCTGTTTATCATTCCCGGCATATCTAATGCTTGGAATTACCCCCGGGACGGAAGATTCAAGCAGCTTAGTCCTTCGCGGGACCGATGGTTCTTTGTGGACGAGGCCAACTGGGATATAAAAGCCCCGGACAAGTGGCAGCACTTCACCGGGAACTATGTAAGCCAGAGGTTATTGTCCAAGCATACCAACAAGTATGTCTCTGCCCTGGTGCTGTTCTCTTTGGGTGTGGCCAAGGAATACCAGGATGCCTACCGGGAGGGCTGGAGCGCCAGGGACTTGGCTGCAGATGCCGCGGGGATACTGGCGGCCATGTATGACAAACCCGAGGCCAGAGTGCTCTGCACTTATGACGACGAAAAGGTGATGCTCAATCTGGTGTTCCCGCTCAGGTGAGCGCTCAAGGTCTCCGGCATTAGGCAGATCACAAGGGTCAGACTGAGATTCGACACTCCCCCAAAAGGCTGCGGTTTCGTAATGATCACTCTCACAACCCATTGCCCAGCCGGCTCTCTCCGTTTAATCCGTCCATACGGACGCCCGTCTCGGCGTTTCATCCGTTGACCGATTCCCTTAATCCGTTTTGCTTTCTTGCGGTGGACGGTGGACGGCGGTCGGTGGCCGGTGGACGCCTCAGACTCTCCCCACACGCGGCGACAAGATCAAAGGCATCTCTCCCTGATCTCTCACCACCCACAAAGCCAGCGCCAAAGCCATCACCGCATCGCATTCGGAGTTTTTGTCCCAGTAGAAGTTTTGCAGCTCATCTTGCAGAGTCCACAGCTCTCCATCTTCCTGAACCTCTTCGATGTAAGGATAGGCCACCTGGCCCAACGCGTGCACCTTTTCCAGGTTGGCGATAAGTTCCGATTTGGCCTTGCCGCCTCTTTGGCCGAAATTGAAGCCCTGGGGTTTGATGTCCGCAAGCTCGGATATGACCACGTCGCCCAATCCGGTGGAATCGACGATCACGGCTCCGCCGTATTCCTCATGCCTCTTCCTTATCGCGGCATAAACGTCTCTCCAATCTCTCTGGAATCTCTCCAGCGCCACGACCTGGTACGGCTTCTCGGTAATGTCCAGTGTCACGCCCACCGTGAAGGTTCTCTTGCGCGCCAGATCCCAACCGTGACAATACCTGCGACCCTGGATCGGTTCGGACAGGCCGGTGGAGAGGCTCATGGCGTTGCTGATGTACTCTGCTTTGATCACCTGGTTGACGTCGTCGATGAACAATCCCTTGATGTTCTGCTCGATCTTGCTGGAAGAAAGGCTTTTCAGTTTTCGTTCCAGATACTCTTGGCTGATGTACGGATTCTGGCGCGAGTCGCCGTTTTGCACATAGCCCATATCCGGATTCTTCTTTAGCTCGCAGCACTTGCGATAAAACCAGTTCTTCCCCTTGGGAGTAGAGGTAAAGTCCAGCATTCCGGCCCGATCCGCCAGCCTCATCATTATCACCTGGTTGACTACGTATTCGGGATGCGGCTCGAATGCCACCTCGTCGAAGTTGAAATAATCGTAGTCCCTGCCCAGAAGATACTCCCCCCTTCTCTGGGTCGATCTGGCCCACAGAACGGCCCCGTTGCCGAAGACAATCTTAGGGAAAGGAGTGAATTTCACGGTCTTGACCAGGCCCTCCAAATGAGGCCTGTCCTTCACCAAACGGAGCACATTCTCGAAGATGATCTTGGCCTGGTCCAGGGTGATGGATGCGTTTACCGCCTCGTATTTTTTGACAGGTTTGCATTGTGGGTCTCTGACCTTGAGGATGCAGCGATGAAGGATCTTGATCGCCTGGGCCAGGCTTTTGCCCCAACGATTGCCCGTGTGGAGGGCGTTTTCCGGCCTGGTGGAATTAATCAGCCACTTAACCTGTCCGGGATGTGGATCAATCTCCAGAAACTCCCGGGCAAAGAGTACAGGATTATCTATGGCCTTGCGCCAAAAGTCATCGCTCAGCTTCGGTAGCAGAGCATTTCTGGTTCGAGTCATAAGTCAGATGAGAATGAAAAGACCAAAACCCGGCTTAAGTCAGGTTCCGGTCTCGCCACTTACGATACGCCTAATCCGCCGATTCTCTAATCCGTTTCATCCGTTGACAGGAGAATCGAACGACCAAAGTCTGTCTTTCCGACTTCTATTCTGCGCAGGCTCTGTTTTTTCGAGATGGGTTTGCCTCAATGAAGCCCGTTATGTGGAACATATGTTGAACGTGGGATTTCTATACGAGACCGTCAAACGAAAGTCAAACCAGCCAAACTGGGAGACATCCCGTCTGATGTCTGTCTACTGGGTACTGCCCAGCTCCCTTTTTGCTTCATCCTGGGTGATAAGCCCGGTCTCCTTCTTGCGGATCACGTTATCCAGCTGAATCCTCTCGGCCTCTCGTTGCTCCAGCATGCCGAAAAACTTACGGTTGTCGAAATGATGGACACATTCCAGGTTGATTCCGTGCAGGGCCAGCTCGATGTTGTGAATCCATTCTAAGAATCTCTTGGCGCAGCTCTGGATGGAGACCACGTTCCGCAGGATCAACTCATATTTGCACTGGGCCCAGCTCTGAGAGGGACCGTAGGAGTAGCCTAGGATGAAGGGGTCCAGGTGCACCCCGGCGCAGATGTCCTCTATCAGAGCCTTGTGGCTGATGTACCAGTGTTGGGACGATGAAACGTGCGAGGATGGGCCGATGTATTCGATCCGCACGTCCTCCCAGGTTATGGGATTATCCTCAGGAGCCAGTTGCTTTATCATGTCCACCGCGTCTTCGAAGTATTTGTTGGCGCGGGACAGATAATTTTCCTCGGATTCGCCCGAGAATCTGTCCGGCGGCTTGATCTTGACGTGCAGCCGGTGATAGCCGGCATTATGCATGGTCTTCTGCATGTCCTCCAAGAGTCTTTGTTCCACCCGAGCCACGAAGGGGATGGAGCCCAGAATGCTCTTGCCCCGGGGATCGTCGGGATCGGGGTCTAAGCCCATGTAGAAGGTGGAATGGGGATTGAGCACAACCGTGGAGTCGTCCACCTCCTGCACCAACTCCCAGGTTTTTCCCTCTCTGGCCTTGAACTTGACCGTGCAGGGGTCGATGAAATAGAACTTGTCCACCCCGTCCCTTGAGGGAGTCAAGACCAGCTCCCCGCAAACCGCTCCATCGGTGAAAAGAGACCCGAAGAACTGAGACAGCAGCGCGTCCGTGCCGCCGAATTTGTGGAAACTGTGCTGATAAATGCGGCGATCCAGGTCCCGGACTATCCCGGTTGCTTTATCCAGCATGGACTGGTCGTCTGTTCCTTCGAGCTCCAGGTAACCGGGAGAGGCGCATATTCTGCTCCAGGTCCAGATGGCGGAATTCAGTACCGGGATGTTGTCTCTCAAGAATCGATAGAGTCTGATTCGAAAGGTATTGTCGTGGAAACTGGATTGCGGCAACAGAAGGTTCCGCTCGTCCAGGTGAGCAATCCTCTTGGATACCGGCGATGTGGGAAAATCTCTGGCATTCTCGTCTCTGGGTCCTGTCACGGAGAATCGTTGGCTTGTGCAGACGTTGGGGCCAACACTGGAAGAAACGGAAGGGTCCTTTCTTGTGCCCTTTTTGAAGATAACCCCCTTCAGGAATTCTCTCACGCTGGATCTGGAAATCATGGTTTATCTCCGCTCCGGAATCAATATGGCCCCTCAAAAACCAGGCAGTCATCTTGATCACCACATAAACGATGGGAAATGCGCCCACAACCTTCCATCCCTTTCCGAATGTCCTTGACATGAATTTTGAATCCCTCTTATATTAGCCTGGGTGCTCGGTCAAACCTCTACCAACCTGGGAGTCTCTTTGGCAACCGCCAAAACCAAACCGCCGAAACCGCATCGGGCCAATTTGAACGACTCGGTCCAATATCTCAAAGGGATCGGACCGGAGAGAGCCAAGGCCCTCAAGACGGTGGGGGTGGAGACGGTCGAGGACCTGCTCTACCACATCCCGCGCAGATATCTGGATCGCAGCACCATACTGCCCATGGCCAAGGTACGGCCGGGTTCCGAGGTGACGGTCATCGGCAGGGTGGAGGCTTTCGGGCGGGCCAGAACCAGAAGGCCTCAGTACCAGGTCATTCTGAAGGACAAAACGGGAATCATGCGACTGGTCTGGTTCTCCAAGCTAAACTGGATGGCCAACCTCTTCGAGGAAAACGACCTGGTGGTGGCTTCGGGTCAAGTAAGGTTCTATCACGGCCTGCAGATGGTGCATCCCGAATTCGAGATCCTCTCCAAAAAATCCGAAGAAGACGTCTCGGAAGACGATCTGATCCACACCGGTCGGGTGATTCCTCTCTATCCGTCCACCGCTGAGTTGAAGAAAGTCTGGCTCGACAGCCGTGGATTCCGCCGGGTCTTAAAGCCGCTTTTGGAAAAGGTTCCCGATCTGGTTTGCGAATCGCTGCCGGGGAGGATCATCGCCGATCTCAAACTGCTTCCGCTTTCCCAGGCCCTAAAAGAGGTCCATTTCCCGGATGATCTGGAGTCCGCCCAAAGGGCAAGAGGCCGGTTGGCCTTTGACGAGCTGTTCTATCTGGAGCTGATGCTGGCTCTGAGGAAAACCAGAACCCGGCAGGAGCCGGGTATTGCGTTCGAAAAACCCGGTGACCTAGTGAGAAAACTCTTGGCCCTGCTCAGCTTTAAGTTGACCGATGCCCAAAGAAAGGTGTTAAGGGAGATATCCTACGACATGGGTTCGGAAAAAAGCATGCACCGGCTTCTCCAGGGGGACGTGGGTTCGGGCAAGACCATCGTAGCCCTGATAGCCATGCTCATGGCGGTGGAAAACGGCTACCAAGCCGCTTTGATGGCGCCCACGGAGATACTGGCAGAGCAGCATTTCATAACCATACATCAGATGCTCGAATCGCTGGGTGTTGAGGTGGTCTTGCTGACCGGCTCGGTCACCAAAGCCGACCGGGAAACGGTTCTGTCGACCATAAGGGATGGCCAGGCCCAGGTGGTGATCGGCACGCATGCTCTGATTCAGGAGAAGGTCGAGTTTTTCAAGCTGGGACTGGTGGTGGTCGACGAGCAACACCGGTTCGGGGTCATGCAGCGGGCCAAGCTCAAGCAGAAGGGGGAATCGCCGGATATCTTGGTGATGACCGCCACCCCTATACCCCGCAGCCTGGCCCTCACCGCCTATGGCGATCTGGACGTCTCGGTGATAGATTGCCTTCCGCCGGGGAGAAAGCCGGTCCTGACTTCGCTGTGGACGGAGGACTCCGGGTCGAGGATGCACCAATTCCTGGAGGGCGAGCTGAAGAAAGGGCGTCAGGCTTATATAGTCTATCCTCTGGTGGAAGAATCGGAGAAGGCCGATCTGAAAGCGGCCACCGAGAGTTATGAGTATCTGAAGACCGAGATATTCCCTCATCGGAAACTGGCGCTCTTGCATGGCAGGATAAAAAGCCGGGAAAGGGAAACCATCATGCAGGCCTTTCGTAACCGGGAATACGATATGCTTGTGGCCACTACCGTTATCGAGGTGGGAGTGGACGTTCCCAATGCCACGGTGATGGTGATCGAGCATGCGGAGCGATTCGGACTGTCGCAATTGCACCAATTGAGGGGAAGAATCGGCAGAGGGGCGGAGCAGTCCTTCTGCATCCTCATGGCCGGCCCACGCTTGTCACAGGAGGCGAATCAAAGACTGAAGACCATGGTGGCCACCAACGACGGGTTTAAGATATCGGAGATGGACTTGAAGCTCAGGGGACCGGGCGAGTTCTTCGGCACCCGCCAGCACGGCCTGCCGGAGCTTAAGATCGCCGACATAGTCACCGACGCCCAACTGCTTTATCGGGCCAGGGATTGGGCCTTCAAGACGGTGGAAGAGGATTCGGGCTTGAAACAGCCTGATAACCAGTGCATAAAATCCACTTTTCAGCGAAAACACAAAAAGAGATTCGCGCTGGTCGACATCGGTTAGGAGGAAACCGCAGCGACCATCAATACCGGTTGAGATGAATCGATGCGTAAAGAGGGAAATTCGATTTCTGACTTTCCATAGGGCGGGGCATTTAGCCTCGCCAGGAGGATCGACACCGCTTCCAAAAAGGATTGGGGCAAGGCGTTGAACTTAAGGAGAAGATCATTCACCGGAACTCGATGAAAGGGTGAAACCATGAGATCGCTTTTCATTAAGGACGAAATCCTGTTCACCGGAGAGCAACTCTGCTCCTTCTGGGCCTATGAGCACTTCGACGTGCTGGGGGACAACATAGTGGCCTTCATCGGCCCCTGCGACGTGGAGCAACAGTACATCGTGGGGATCGATCACTTCAAGAAGAAAACCAAGATCAAGAGCGAGCGCATGCTCCACTTCTTGGCGGAGCACTTCGATCAGGACCTGGAAAGGGCCATCCTTAGGCAGAAGCTGCTGGTGGACATACTCAAGGACAAGGTGAACCACCGGTTAAACGGCGAGGTGCTCCAAAGGTGGGGAGACGATCTGTTCGACACCGAATTCAAGCTCACCGTCTCCGCCACGCTCAGAACCTCAGTCTCCACCAAGATTCACCTGGGCATAAACGTTTCCAGCAAGAATACTCCGGCGAAAAGCAAAGGACTGGACGACTACGGCATCGACCCCCACGATATTTCACAGGCGGTCATGGATCAGTATCGACTGGACATGCGGCTGATTGCCCAGAAACTCTGCAAGACCAGAAGCATCCAATAGTCGGGAATCCGGTTTTAGGATCGATTCGAGGAGAAGCAATCCGTTTTCCTCCGATCGCCGGGTCCAAGAAAGCAACAGGAGGAGTGGATGAAAACCACCGAGATGTTGACCGAAGCCCTGGAAAGGGTGTTCGATTTGGAGAAGATGGTCAAGAAGATCATTCCGGACGCCGACGATTACGACCTGTTGCGGCTTCTGAAGAAAATCGATGCCGAGTTCAAGGACATACGGCATAACCTGAGCATTGCCATGAAATTGGCTCAGGGTTTGGACCAAAAGCCCAAGAGGAAGAAAAGAAGGAAACCGGCTTCTCGGTAAAAGCAAGTTGATAGTCGTAGGCGACGGTTGGCCCTCTTTTGCCGAATCCGCCGTCCTGCCGGAGTGCCGAAAGGAGAAACGGAAATGTCCCCGGACGAGTCGTATGACAAGAACCAGGCTCTTTTCATCCAGTTGGTGCTGACCTTTCAGGCTGCCGCCATGCAGCAGATGGGAAAGGTCCAGAATCCCATCACCCAGAAGGTGGAACGCAATCTGGAGCAGGCCAAATTCTCCATCGACATGTTGGAGATGATCGAGAACAGGACGAAAGGCAACCTCTCGGAAAGCGAGGGGAAATTTCTGGAGCATGCGCTGTTCGACCTGCGGATGAATTACGTGGACGAGGCAAAGAAAGACGAGGAGGAAAAGAAAAAGGCGGCGAGCGCTCCCCCCAAACCGGAAAAACCAGAATCCGCCTCCGGCGCCTCCGCCGGGGAAGGCGAAGGACCAGAAGAGAAAAGCCCTCCCGATCAAAAGGCTTCCGATCGGTAAGGGTCAAAGTCGGGCCCGGATTTCCGGAGAGCGTGGGGCGGGTAACCAGCCGCGGCGTCGGCAGCTTGATCCCCAACTCGATCCTCAAGAAACCTCTTCCGCATATTGATGAATCTCCTGAGTGCTGCCTCTCGTATACCAAGGTGGACCACCAGCGGGAGGAGGCCATATGCAGAGAAAGCTCTATCGTTCTCGATCCAATTCCATGATAGCCGGCGTGTGCGGGGGACTGGGGCAGTACCTAAGCGTGGACCCCAATATCCTGCGCGTGGTGGCCGCACTTTTGATCTTTGCCAAAGGCCTCGGACTTTTAGCCTACGTCGTGGCCTGGGCCATCGTGCCCCGGCGTCCGGAGACCGAGCCGGAGGAGGCTGCGCCTGTCAAATCCGAAACCAGTCGGCTTCTGCCGGGCCTGCTTCTCATCACCGTGGGATTGATCTTCCTGCTGAACAACCTGATTCCCTGGTTCGCGTTCGGCTATCTGTGGCCCTTGTTCCTGATCGTTCTGGGTGTGGCATTGCTCCTGAAAGCCGTCAAAACGGAGTCTTCCTCCTGACTCCAAATCACGGGAGAACCGAACATGCATGTGGGAAGGATACGAAACGGAGCCATACTTCTGTCCGTGGGAGTGGTGTTGTTGCTGAACACCACGGGACATACCCCCTGGCTGATATGGTTCAAGATATTCTCATTATGGCCGGTGGCTCTGATCGCCATCGGGATCGAGCTTTTGTTCAAGAAATCCAAGCTGGCATTTATCGCCTTGCTCTCCCCGCTTCTGTTCTTTGCCGCCATCCTGGGGCCTCTCGTCTTCAACCAGTATGATTACGGCCAGTTCCATCGCGCCGGGCGTACCTATCATCTGAGTCAGGATTTCGACTCGACCTACGGGGAAATGAAGGTTTCCATCCGGATGAATTCGGGAGATCTGACTGTCTCGTCGGATGCGGAGAAGTTGATCTCCGCCGACCTGGATTACTTCAGCCGCAAGCCGTTGATCGATTCGCAGCAGGCCGACAGCGGTCGGTCCATCAGCTACCAAATCAGCGACAAGGACAGGAAATGGTTTTCCGGCCGGATCGGCAGAACCTGGTTTGGACGGGCGCACGGGAGAAGAGACTGGATCGTAAGGCTGACCGATAGGATGCCGGTGACGCTCGACCTATATCTAAAATCCGGCCGGGCAGACCTGGACTTTTCGGCTCTGAGGCTGCAAGAGTGCGAGCTGGACGTAAGAGACTCCGACACGGATGTCAGGATCGGGGAGCTGGCGGACGAGGTCGCTCTCAGAATCCTCTCCAGATCGTCCAAGGTCTCACTTTCCATCCCGGAGGGCACTGGTCTGAGGATAGTGAACCGCACCAACATCAGCTCCACCAGCTTCTCCTGGCTCACTCTGGAGGAGAAGGATGACGGTTATCAGACTCCCGATTTCGAGCAAGCCGAGCGCAAGCTGACCGTCAGTCTGGAGGGTTCCCTGACCAGCTTGAGGATACAGAAGTACCAGCCGTTCGAAGGCATCTGAGACCAACGTTCCTTCTCAGCCTCCCGAGTCAAGTTTGTATCTTTGGGGTCAAATCGGAATCCAGCGACTCAAGCATAGTAAGGCCTCTGGCGCAAAGCGGAGCGATCTCCCTCTTCGGTTGTCCTCTCTTTGCTCCTGCACGTTCCCACGAAATATCCACTGTTGCTTTTTGAGCCCGATTTTTGTAAGTTTGAGCCATACAGACGTGTCACGCTGTTCCTTTCGCATACGTCGTGGCGCGAGTGCAGGAGTTGTCTGAACTCGATTCTGGAGGTGAAACCTCATGCTGCGAAACTATACTGCCAAGTACACAAAGACAAAATCCGGATACATGGGGCAGCTGGTGGAATGGCCTGAAGTCATCACCGAGGGGAGGACTTTGGAGGAATGCCGGGAAATGCTGAAAGATGCCCTTCGGGAGACGATCCTCGCATACCGGCAACAGAAAAGGGAAATTCCTGCGGGCGGTGCCCTGATTGAACAGCTGCCGGCCGAGGTGTAGGATGTCCGTGAAGCGCCGAGACCTGATCGCGTATTTCGAGAAAAACGGGTTTTATCTGCTTAAGGAGGGCGCCAAGCACTCTATTTACACCAACGACAAGAAGACGTTACCCATCAAGAGACATGGAACCCTCGACCGCATAACCGCCAACGAATTGTGTAAGCAGGCTGGATTGGATCCGATTTTCTAAGGTCTGAGTTTCCGGATGCTTCACTGATTGGAGGCCTCACATGGAATACAAACCGGTAAAAGCTCCTAGAGGCGATAAGATCTCCTGCAAAGGCTGGCAGCAGGAGGCCGCCTTGCGGATGCTTAACAACAATCTGGATGAAGAGGTGGCGGAGAAGCCTGAGGAACTTATCATCTACGGCGGATCGGGAAAGGCCGCACGTAACTGGGAATGCTATCATGCCATCGTCGAGAGTCTGAGGAATCTGGAGAATGACGAAACTCTTCTGGTTCAATCCGGAAAACCGGTGGGCATATTCAGAACGCACGAATACGCCCCCAGAGTGCTGATCGCCAATTCCATGCTGGTGCCTGCCTGGGCCACCTGGGAGAAATTCAGGGAGCTGGAGAGGCTGGGTCTGATCATGTTCGGCCAGATGACAGCCGGAAGCTGGATTTACATCGGCACGCAGGGAATCCTGCAGGGAACCTACGAGACTTTGTCCAGTCTGGCCAAAAGACACTTTAGAGGAGATCTATCAGGCAGATTCGTCCTTACCGGCGGCATGGGCGGGATGGGTGGCGCCCAGCCCCTGGCCGGAACAATGAACGGCGCAGCCATCTTGTGTGTGGAAGTGGATAGAGAAAGAATAAAAAAGAGACTCGCCAAAGAGTATTGCGAAAAGATGACCGAGAGCCTGGATCAGGCGCTCGACTGGATCATGAAGGCCAAGCAAAAGCGGGAACCACTGTCCGTTGGTCTGGTCGGCAACTGCGCGGAGACTCATCCGGAGATTCTAAGAAGAGGGATCATTCCGGACGTGGTCACCGATCAAACCAGCGCGCACGATGAGCTCAACGGCTACGTTCCGGCAGGTATCCCCTACCACGACGCTCTAACGCTTCGCAAGGACAATCCTGATGAATACATAAAAAGATCGATGGAGTCCATGGCCGCACACGTCCAGGCCATGTTGGGATTCCAAAAGCAGGGTTCGGTGGTCTTCGACTACGGGAATAATCTCCGAGGTCAGGCTCAGAAAGCCGGCGTTAAGGAGGCATTCGACTATCCCGGATTCATTCCGGCTTACATTCGTCCCCTCTTTTTCGAGGGAAAGGGTCCGTTTCGCTGGGCTGCGCTTTCCGGCGACCCCAACGACATCGCCCAAACCGACAAGGTGGTCTTGGATGAATTCAAACAGGATGAGGCCTTGAACCGCTGGATCAGGCTGGCAAGCAAGAAGGTCAAATTCCAGGGATTGCCTGCACGAATTTGCTGGCTGGGATATGGGGAGAGGGCGCATTTCGGAGACATAATCAACACCATGGTAAAGAAGGGGAAGCTTAAAGCCCCCATAGTCATCGGAAGAGACCATCTGGACTGCGGCTCTGTGGCGTCTCCCTATCGGGAAACCGAGGGGATGAAGGATGGTTCAGACGCCATAGCCGACTGGCCCATCCTAAATGGGCTCCTGAATGCGGTTTCCGGTGCGTCTTGGGTATCGGTGCATCACGGTGGCGGCGTGGGAATCGGCAACTCCATCCATGCCGGCATGGTCATAGTGGCGGACGGCTCCAAGGAAATGGCCACAAGATTGAACCGGGTATTGACCAACGATCCCGGAACCGGCATCATGCGGCATGCCGACGCAGGATACGAGGAAGCCATTAAGTTCGCCAAAGAAAAGGGAATCAAGATTCCCATGTTGACCAGCCCGGAAAAAGCAAAGAAATCTAAAGAGGCGCTGAAACGTCAGAAGACCCGATAGGATAAGTGTTTTGAGTTGTAGCCGCAGGCTTCAGCCTGCGCAGGTTTCATAGTTTACACTGAAAGATGTAGGGACGGAGCTTCAGCTCCGCCCGGATAATGGCGAATCTCAAGATTCGCCCCTACAAGATTCATTCTCTACATGGCCGACAAACGGACCAAAGAACCCTCAAGGCGAGATTCTCTTCGGTTGAGAGAATTCGATTACTCCGCACCTCGAGCCTACTTCGTCACCATATGCGCCAAGCAAGGGAGAGCGCTTCTCTCAGACGAAAAAGTCGCCATCAGTGTGATCGACAGCCTCAGGGAACAGAAATTGAATCGCGGCTACAAAGTGTATGCCTGGTGCCTCATGCCCGACCATCTGCACCTTCTGTTGAATCCGGCTGACTCTGGTGTAGTAATATCTGAGTTCGTGCAGGCTTTCAAGAGTCAGACAGGTTTCCGGTACAAGAGGCAGTATGGGCAGCCTCTGTGGCAACGTAGTTTCTATGATCACATTGTCAGGATGAGCGAGGATGCGATCAAGATAGCCGATTATATATTGAACAACCCCGTGCGAAAGGGTTTGGCTCAAAGGCCCGAGCATTATCCGTATCTGGGCACCTGGGATGAAATCGAGCAATAGGATGTAGGGGCGGAGGTTCAGCTCCGCCCGTATGAGGGCGAATCTGAAGATTCGCCCCTACGTTTGGGTTCCTTCTTTTAGACAGTCACTGTTATCATGAAGCCCATCGATCTGCTAATTCGTAACGCCCGTCAGCTTCTGACCTTGCGATCGGATCAAAGGGGCCCTCGGACAAAGAAACGCTTGGAGGAACTGGGAATCATCCAAGATGGAGCCGTTGCCGTCTCCGATGGGAAAATCGTGACAGTCGGCAAAACCCAGGACGTTCTGAAGGAGGCCAAGGTCGACGGGAAAACATTGGTAATTGACGCTGCGGATAAAGTGGTTCTTCCGGGATTTGTCGATTGCCACACGCATCCGGTTTTCGCCGCTACCCGGGAAGAAGAATTCGACATGCGGGTGCGCGGAAAAAGCTACCAGGAGATTGCTGCCGCAGGCGGGGGCATAAAGTCCAGCGTCAGGGCGCTGAGGTCAAAATCCAAGCAGGAACTGATCGACTTCGCCCTGCCCTATCTCGATCGACTGTTATCCTACGGAACCACTACCATTGAAGCCAAGAGCGGATATGGCCTGTCGTTGGAAGACGAGATCAAAATGTTGGAGGTTATAGGAGAGCTGAACCATCGTCATCCCATTGACCTAATCCCCACTTTCCTGGGAGCGCACGAGGTCCCTCCTGAATACAAGGGCAAAAGAAGCCAGTACGTCGACCTGATCATAAACGAGATGATCCCGGAGGTAGCCAGAAGGAAGCTGGCTGTTTTCTGTGACATATTCTGTGAGAAGGGCGTGTTTGACTTAGAGGAATCCAGAAAGATTTTGACTGCGGCAAAGAAGCACGGATTCAAGCTCAAGCTGCACGCGGATCAGTTGTCTGCCCTGGGCGGATCGAAGCTGGCCGCCGAATTGGGAGCCGTCTCCGCCGACCATCTCGAGTTCGTAGATGACGAAGGTATCCGAATGATGAAAGATGCCGGAGTGATCGGCGTCCTCCTGCCGGGCGCCTGTTTTGGACTTGGCATGAGAGAGTATCCTCCTGCGCGGAAGATGATAGAGGCCGGACTGCCGGTTGCGCTGGCGACGGATTTCAACCCGGGAAGCTCTTTCACCGAGTCCATGCCCATGATCATGAGCCTTTCCTGTCTGCTGATGAAGATGACTCCGGCCGAGGCAGTGACGGCTTCAACCATCAATTCCGCCTACGCCATCGACAAGGCAGACCAAATAGGCAGCATAGAAGTCGGCAAGAAAGCCGACCTGGTGATTTGGAACATTCGAGATTACAGGGAAATAC
>CAZPRG010000030.1:0-16758 GCA_964588675.1 uncultured Ignavibacteria bacterium | reverse complement strand
CTCCGGGACGGTCTGAAATATGCTGTCCCAGGCTGCCGGTGGAGGGTTGGGCTGTCCTTCGGCATAGATGTAGAACCAGGGTAAATGGGCCATCACATGGAATGCTCCCCCGTGCTGCATTAAGGGTTTCAGATCCGACCAGCCGGACAGATTGAATAAGGACACCACGCCCGGATGCCCGCTGCTTGCGATTTCGAAGGCGGCATACCCTCTGTACGACGATCCCCACAGCCCCACCATTCCGCTGGACCAGGGCTGCGCCAGAATCCACTGCAAAGTCTCCAACCCGTCTTTTTTCTCGTTCACGAAGGGAACGAAGTCACCGCCTGACCCGTTCGTTCCGCGAACGTTCTGGATGACCACGGCGTAGCCGGCCACAGCCAGATTCTCTCCCAGCCATGCGTCGCTTTTGCTTCCGTATGGCGTTCTGACCAGAACCACCGGGAAGCGATCCCCGTCGCCGGGGAGGTATAGGTCGGTAGCCAGCCGGACACCGTCGCTGGTCAGAACGTCGACTGTTCTGACTTCAAATAAGTCCAAATCATCGGCGAGCGCGTTACTGCACACGATCGACACCAACAAGAGCAGGCACAACGCCAGCCACATTGGATATGATCTTCTTCCTACCGTCATCGGGTTACCTCCTCCAAGAGACAATGCGCCATCGAATGCGCGCACGAATTATGGCCATTCCATATCGCAACGTTGTATCCCAACTTCATTCAGCAATTGCTTTATATGTTCAACGTAAAACCCATTCTCCACCTGTAGTCTTTCCAGAGCTTCTTTCCTGGTCATCTGACCTTCTCTGATCATCTTGGAGTAAAAGTCATCCCGCTCTGTCATTCCCAGCGTTTTCATGTACATAAAGTCCTTCATGTGCCCTATCCTGCAGTCGAAGCGCCAGCTTGAATTGGATCGGCGGGGATAGTCCCAGTCCAGCTCCGATCTTATCCTCGATAGGACTTCCTGTTCGTTCCACTCAAGGTAGAAGAACAAGTCTATTCCGGTGATCCCCCGGCCCAAGAGCCTTGAACCCAACGCATAGGGATGTCCGAACAGATAGCCTTTAATCAAGCAGGGGATGAATTGAGGCTTGAAATATGCTCGATTTCCCGAGGTCTGCTTCAGGATGCCGAATATCTCCTTGATCAGAGCCCTTTCTGCCCCCTCGTCCGCCGAGGTGCCGAGCAGAACCCTTTTGAAGGAGATTTGCTCGAACCTGTTCCCGCCGCTGACCACTAAGCGCACGTCGTTTCGCTTGGCGATCTTCAGAATCTCCAACCACAGGTTTTTGCAGGCCACGCACATCATTGGAACCAATGCCGGCGAGGGTCTCTTCAGCCAGGCGGTCACGCTGTTCTTGAAGATTCTCTCGTGGATGCGATGGTTGAGTTTGAAGCCGACGAGGTCCACGCTCAACTTGCGTTTCGCATTCCGGACATTGACATTTGCCTGGGGATCGGCAAACGGGTTTTGGTAATTCACCGCCAGAACCTTCATGCCGTAATCTTTGACCAGTTTCAGCAGGGTATAGCTGCTGTCACGCCCGCCGCTTAAGGTCACGATGCAGTCATACCTGCTGCCCGGCCGTCGATGCAGGTCCAGAAGCTTAAGCAGCTCTATTTCGCCTTTGTACGTCAGCTTTCGATATGAGCGACAATAGTTGCACACCCCCCGATCGTCCAATCGGATACCTGGCGTGGATTCGGGCAACACGCAGCTGCTACACCTAATCATCTTTTGCCACCTACTAAAATCCAGAGTGCTGTCCGGTGGGATTAGGGAAACACTAGGCCCTGAGGGCTCCATAACCAGACGGCCCCGTCCGGGAATCGGGCCCCTGCGACTGCTTCAATGGGATTATGAGTTTGAACTTCCCGGTTTGGGAATCGTTTTCGATACCGTCGAACACCTGTACCTCGAAACCGACAAGCCTCTCCAGTCCCTTGCCTTCGAGAATCTCGGTCATCCTCTTGCGAACGGCCGAAAGAGCGTCGTCCCTGTTGCCGCGGATCATCACCTTCATCAACAGCCTGTTCCTTTCGGTCTGGATGATCTGCAATTTCTCCAGACCGGGTACAAAAAACTCGACTATCACTATGGGGTGAATGAATTCTCTCGTTCCATCCGGCTTTTCAAACCACAGGAATTCTTCCTGTCGCCCGGCAAAGCTCTTGATGACCGGGAAAGGACATCCACATTCGCAGGGCCTATCGTCCAGGACGATCTCATCTCGCAGTTGATAGCGAATTAGGGGTTGAGTGTAGTTGTACAGATTGGTCAGCAGAAGCTTTCCTGGTTCTCCCGGCTTCACCGGCTGCATGTCGTCGTCGACTATCTCGAAACAGTGCCAATCGTCAAAGAGATGGAAACCCTGGTGAGTATCGCAGTCGGCGGCCATGCCGATCGATTCGGAGGCGGCATAGAAGTTCACCGGTTCAACTGCGAAAGCCTCTTTGATGGTCTGCCTCATCTTCGAAGTCAGCAGATCTGCGGCGCCAATGATTCTTTGGGGATGGATGTTTATATTCCCTTTTATCTGCTCTTGAGCCAGAAGGCAAATGCCCGATGAATAGCCGGTTATTGCGTGCGGTTGAAACCGATCTATCTTTCGGCAGATTTCTGTGAGAGGACTATTGATGGACAAAGGCAACAGGTCTATTAACAATCGAGGAGCCCCCTGTACCAGGCATATTCCTCCAAAGTGCCCGTCCGTAGCCCCAATGAAGGCCAGCTTTGACTTTCTGAAAGGACTGATTTGAGTTTTGGAAACTCTGGTGAGGACTAAAGCCATGAGCATATCCCAGTCCTTGGGCCCGTATACGAAAAGACCGATGGTCCCCGATGAGCCGGATGTATGGATGACCTGATATGAATTCCTGTACTTTCTGCCCCGGTTCGAAGGATCGCTGATGAACTGCTCCAGGTCCGCCCTGGCCAGCCGGGAATCGCAAACGAAATCATCATAATGCTCCATCATGATGCTTTTGTCGATCATCGGCAGGTCTTCCAGTCTCACTCCCTCAATGTTATCAGCGCTTATTCCATGCTCGGCATAGTATGTTCGATAGAACTTGGATTTTTTCAGGACGTGCCTTAAGAGACTCCGGAAGCGCCTTTCCCGAAGGATTTTCACCTGCCCGGCCTCTAAGTTCACGCCCTTTTTCATCCGACGCATGTTCTTAAGCAGATTCAAGACGGGCACATTGTCTCCTGCCTCTTATTGGCTTCGGGGGGAAGTTACCCGGGCGTACTTCGCCTTCCCGACCATTGACGCGCAGCGGATGCTTCTATCTCGAAAAACCATCCACCATGTCCAGAAGTGCCTTGACCAGGTCTTTCTCTTTGGCTTTCCCGACGATCTTTCCCTTGCGGAAAAGAAGGCCGTACCCTTTTCCACCGGCAATCCCCACATCCGCGTCCCTGGCCTCGCCCGGTCCGTTCACCACACAGCCCATGACGGCTATCTTGATGGGTTTGTCGATACTCCTCACCGCCCGCTCGACCTTTTTGGTCATGGAGATTATGTCTATCTCGCATCTTCCGCAGGTGGGGCAGGAGATGATTATCGGACCATGCTCCCGCAGGTTCAAGGCTTTGAGAATTTCGTACCCGACGACCACCTCTTGAACCGGATCGCCGGTCAGAGATACCCTTATCGTATCGCCGATGCCGGAGGCCAGGAGTATGCCGATGCCGAGAGCAGACCTGATCGAGCCCGGCAAAGGCAGTCCCGCTTCGGTTATGCCCACGTGCAGAGGGTATTTTCGTTTCTTCGACATCAACTCGTAGGCGTCAACGGTGGTGGGCACGTCGAAGGCTTTCACGGCGATGACTATCTTATCGAAACTCAAATCCTCCAGGATTCTCATCTGCCTAAGCGCAGCCTCCGCCAGCGCGGCCGGAGATGCTCCCTTATACTTGGCTCTGATGTCGCGGGGAAGCGAGCCGGCGTTGACCCCAACCCGGATGGGAATCTTCCTCTCCTTTGCCGCCTTGACCACTTCTTTCACTTTCCAATCCGCCCCGATGTTGCCCGGATTGATGCGCAGCTTGTCCACACCCGCATCTATGGCTTTCAAAGCCAGTCGGTAGTCGAAATGAACGTCGGCCACCAAAGGAATTCCGATTCCTTTTCTGATCTTCGACAATGCCGAGGCAGCCTCCCTATCCGGCACCGCCACCCGTATGATCTCGCAGCCGGCCCTCTCCAGCCTTCTTATCTGCCTGACGGTGGAGGGCGCATCGCGCGTATCCGTCTTGGTCATGGACTGGACCGAGATAGGCGCGCCTCCGCCTACAGGGACTTTACCCACCCAGACTTTTTTGGTGCGTTTTCGCTTGGTCATGAGACAAAGATCACATCTAATCGGTTGGGTGTCAACCCTAATCTACCGGCCCCTCCGCCTGTTTCCCTCTCTCCGGCCAATCGGCCACCCGTCCGGGTGTGAAGGGGATTAAGGGAGCAAGGCAGGGGCGGATCTTCAGCCCCGCCCACGCCTAAGAAGACGGGCGAATCTCCACATTCGCCCCCACCAGGAATGTTCTGGGTAGCCGGAGAAAGAAAAATGCCGGACAGTGCAGTCAGCTGCTGGATATCCGACATTTTAGAACTTGTGCATCAGAACCGGACAGGCTCCAGACACCAAGCCGATCAAAGCTCCACCACTTCCTCGCCGGTGAAGTTGTCAACCTGGGCCAGAAGCTCGATCAGCCGGTCTTTGATGTTCTGCGCTACGCTGTTGATGGAGTGTTCTGCCTCCTCCACATTCTGGCACTTCAGGGAGACGTTGATCTCGCTGAGCTTGTGCGTGCCCAGACCATCCTGGCTGAAATCCACGTTGGGCATTCCGAACTTGTCGATCTTCTCCATCTCGTCCTGGTTGAAGTCCACGTTCTCAAAAGAGACGAAGTACTCTCCCCCCTTCAACAGCTTCTTGATTCTCAACCGCATCTTCCACCTCCATTGGTGCGAAGGATTCAGGTTAACATAACTTCCAGAGCTTCTCGAATGCTTCCCACCCCTCTGATTTCGACCTCGAACTTGCGGTTCAGCCCCTTGAGATTACCGTGCGGAACCACACATTGTCCGAAACCCAACTTCTCCGCTTCCTTGATCCTCCTTTCTATTTGACCTACTGCCCGTACCTCGCCCCCCAAGCCCACCTCGCCTATCACCACCGACTTCCGGTCCGCCGGCACCTCCTTAAGGCTGGAGGCCAAGGCCACCACCACCCCCAAATCCATGGCCGGCTCCTCGATCCTCACGCCGCCCGCCAGGTTGACGAACACGTCGAAGGATGCCAAAGACAGCCCTTCTCGTTTTTCCAGGATGGCCAAAAGCAAAGCCAACCTCTTGTAATCCACACCGGAGGACACCCTCTGCGGGGTGCCGTAGCTGGACGGAGAGGCTAAAGCCTGAAGCTCCAACAGAAGCGGCCTGGTTCCCTCCATGCAGCACACCACCACCGATCCGGAAACTTCCTGGGCCCTTTCCGGCAGAAAGAGCACGGAGGGATTATCCACCTCCATCAGCCCTCTTTCCTCCATCTGGAACACGCCGATCTCGTTGGCCGAGCCGAACCGGTTCTTCACCGCCCGTAATATGCGGAAAAGACAGCTTTTCTCTCCCTCGAAATAAAGCACCGTGTCCACCATGTGCTCCAGCACTTTGGGACCGGCGATGGAACCGTCCTTGGTCACGTGTCCCACCAAAAAGACCGGACTCTGGCTCTGCTTGGCAAAGCCGATCAGCGAGCTGGCGCATTCCCGGATCTGGCCTATGCTGCCGGGTGTACTCTCCAGGCTGGGGGTGTAGGTGGTTTGGATGGAATCGATCACGGTCATGTAGGGCACATCCTGCCGAAGAACGTCCAGGATCGAATCGAGGTTGGTCTCGGTCAGTACGTTTATTCGATTGGGGTTGATTCTTAAGCGCTCAGCCCGCAGCTTGATTTGTTTTAACGACTCCTCGCCGGTAATATACAAAACTCTATCGAATTGTGAAGCTATTTTTTCGGAAATCTGCAAAAGCAAGGTGGACTTGCCGATGCCCGGATCGCCGCCCACCAGAACCACCGATCCTTTAACCACTCCTCCTCCCACCACCCGGTCAAACTCCCGCATGCCGGTTCGGATCCGATCCTCATCCGCCCAATCCACCTCCTTTAATGCCGTGCTTTGGGCTTTCTCCACCGGACGCTTGGCCCGATGCGGGGTGACTTTCTCTTCCACCATGCTGTTCCAGGCACCGCAGTCCGGGCACTTGCCTATCCAGCGCAGCGACTTGTGGCCGCAGGATTGGCAGAAGTACACAGTTTTCGTCTTATGAGGGTTTAACATAATCTGAATGTCCTCAGTCCGCGGTCCGCAGTCCGCAGCCCGCACGTCATCTTAGTTTCTTCCTCAAAGCCTGGAGTTTAACGAACAACTTCTCGCCGAACTCATAAGCTCCGGTGAATACCTCTTGATTGATGTAGCCCCTTCTTTTTGCCAAATGCAGACAGGCGACAACCTCTATGCATGATCTTATGGCTATCCCCACGAAGCGGCTGAACTCCGCGTCACTTTGACTGGTGGAACCTTCCGCAACGTTCAGAGAAATGGAGGTAACTGATCTCATCATCTGAGACCGCAGATTGTGCTTTTCTTTATCAGGCAAAAGGCTTGCGACTTCATAGATTTTGTCAGAGTAATCAAGCGAGAGATCCCAGACCTCCAATTTCTCGAATTTGAAGCTCATTTGAGTGTGCTTGGTTTTAAGCTGCCGACGGCGGACTGCGGACCGTGGACGGTTTCAGAGCGCCGGAATCGGTCCCTGCGCACTGCCTTCTATAAACTGCTTCACCGTAGGATCGTTGGTATTCTTGACTTCCTGCGGCGTTCCTACGAAGATGATCTTTCCCTCATACAGCATGGCGATTCTGTCCGCGATCTTGTATGCCGAAACCATGTCGTGGGTCACGGCTATGGAGGTTATGGAGAGCTTGTTTCTCAGGCTGATCATCAGGTCGTTGATCACGTCCGCCATGATGGGGTCCAGTCCGGTAGTAGGCTCGTCGTACAGGACGTAATCCGGGTCCATGGCGATGGCCCTGGCCAGCCCCACCCGTTTTTTCATTCCGCCGGAAAGCTCCGCCGGCTTTTTCTCGTCGATGCCGGAAAGCCCCACCATCTTCAACCTGTCCTTCACCCTCTGGCCGATCTCGTCCTCCGAGAGTTTTGTGTGCTCCCGCAAGGCCAAACCCACGTTCTCATCCACGGTCATGGAATCGAACAAGGCGGAGGCTTGAAACAACATGCCGAATTTCTGCCTGAGTTTGGCCATCTGTTTGTCTCTGAGAGAGGTGACATCGTCGCCGCTGACCAGTATCCTTCCTGAATCCGGCTTCAAAAGCCCCATGATCAGCTTGAGAAGCACGCTTTTGCCGCAGCCGCTTCGTCCGATGATCACCATGGTCTCACCCTTCTTGATGGTCAGATCGACCCCGGTGAGTACCTGATTGTCGCGGAAGCTCTTGGATACGTCTCGGATCTCGATCATATAACTAACGCCCGCGGTCCACAGTCCACCGTCCACCGCTAGAACTTCTGATTCCGCCTTCTGCTCACCACACCTCATCCAAAGAGAATGGTCGCTACCACATAGTCTGCGATCAATATCAACACCGATGCCAGAACCACTGCCCGCGTGGCCGACTGGCCCACGCCCTCGGCGCCTCCTCTGGTCCGGAAACCTTGATAGCACCCGATTATGGAGATGATACCACCGAAAACAACGGCCTTGAAAAGCCCGGAGAACAAATCCATCGTTTTGAAGAACGATTTCAGGCTGTTTAGAAACACGTAAGGAGGAACGTTCAGCGTCGTGGCGGAAATCCCCAACCCGCCGCTCACGGCGATGGCATCAGCGAAAATCGTCAGAACCGGCACCATGATGAAACCGGCAACCACCCTGGGGACCACCAAATATTCCACCGGATCCAGTGCCAACGTCTTGAGTGCGTCGATCTGCTCGGTGACCTTCATGGTTCCCAGCTCCGCGGCAATCCCGGCGCCCACCCTCCCGGCCACCACCAAAGCGGTGAGAACCGGCGCCAGCTCGATCATCACGGCTTTTCCCACCGCCGTGCCCAGATATCGCATGGGCACGTAGTCGGAGATCTGATATACCGCCTGCACCGCAGTGACGGCACCGGTAAAAACCGAGACGATCAACACCAAAGGAAGGGAATTGACCCCCATCATCAGCATCTGCTCGGCGGTGAGATGGAATCGCGTAAATGCCTTGGGTAAGCCCAGAAAGATGTCTTTTATCAGAAGGACCAAACCACCCACGTCTTCGAAGAACGTAAGCGTCTTCCGACCCACGCAAGCAAAGATATTCTCGGGAGTATAGGAAAACCGCGCCACTCTCACCCCTTTGGAGGTCTATATGGGAACCTCCCTGCGGATGAATTCCATGTTTTCGAATCGGGCAAAGTCTCTTAAGAAAGTCAGCCGCAGCTCGCCGGTGGGCCCGTTTCGGTGCTTGCTGACGATTATCTCCGCCACTCCCTGAGTGGGATTTCCGTCCCGGAATTTCTCTATGCCGTAGAACTCCGGACGATAGACGAACATCACCACGTCCGCATCCTGCTCGATGGCGCCCGACTCTCTCAGATCCGCCAGCATGGGTTTCTTGTCGCCGCCCCGATCCTCCACTTTTCGTGAAAGCTGCGACACGGCTATCACCGGAACGTCCAGCTCCTTGGCCAGCCCTTTCAGCGAACGGGAGATCATGGAAATCTCCTGCTGTCTGGACTCGATGCCGCGCGGTCCCTGCATAAGCTGGAGATAATCCACGATGACCAGTCCCACGTCTTGCTGGGCCTTCAGTCTTCGCGATTTGGCCCGCATCTGCAGGATTCCCAGGTTGGGGGTGTCGTCTATGAATATCTTGGCCTCGGCCAAGGGACCCACGGCCATGGCCAGGTTGCTGTACTCGTGATCGCTGATCTTTCCGGTCCTCATCTTGTGAGTGGAGAACCGTGCCCGGCTGCAGAGCATCCTCTGGGCCACCTGGGTCTTGGCCATCTCCAGGCTGAAGATTCCCACGGGGATATTGGCCTCGATGGCCACGTGCTCGGCCACGGACAGGCAAAAGGCGGTCTTCCCCATGGAGGGTCGGCTGGCCACCACCACCAGATCGGACTTTTGCAGGCCGCCGGTGAGCGTATCCAGCTCGAAAAAGCCGGTGGGAATGCCGGTGATAATACCGCCCTTTTTCTGGTATTCCTCGATGGCCTCGAAGGTATGGGGGAGCAAGTCTCCCAGGGAGATAAAGCCCTCCCGGATTCTCCTCTCCGAGATGCTGAAGATCCACTGCTCCGCCCGGTCCAGAAGGTCGTCCACCTCCCGGGTTGCGTCGTAGCATTGGGTGACTATCTGGGTGCTGGTGTTGATCAGCTTGCGGAGCGTGGATTTCTCCAGGACGATATTGCAGTGGTATTCGATATTGGCGGTGGTGGCGATCTTCTCGGCCAGCTCGATGAGATACATTCTGCCGCCCACTTCGTCCAACTGCCCGCGTTTGGTCAACTCGTCGGACACGGTAACGATGTCCACCGGTTGATTTCTGTCATATAGACCCACCAGCGCGTCGAATATCCTCTGGTGATCGTCGCGATAGAAACAGTCCTTGTCGATTATCTCCAGCGCCCTTCCGATGGCTTCTTTTTGAAGAAGCATGGCGCCCAAGACCGCCTGCTCGACCTCTATGGCTTGCGGCGGTATTCTTTCCGGTCCGCCGGCCGGACGGCCCGTCTGGGATACAGATGAGCTTTTTCGATTGGCCATGGTTGTTTACTCCCAAGCTGTCAACGGATTTAACGGACTCAACGGATGTTCATCGATTTCGCCAAGGGCACTTTTGGATATCTTACCTTCGAATCGCGCAGACGGGAGCATATGCTCGTCCGGAGGCAATCCGGCCTACCCAACCAACTTGTGATACTCCTTTTCGAGAAGCTGCAAATCCTCCCAGGTGGGTTTCTTGTATTGCTGGTATCTGAGAAGCGCTGCCGGGTGATAGGTAACCATCAACTTGATGCCGTTCCAATCATGTACTTTTCCTCTCAACTGGCCCAAAGCGCTTTTGGTCTCCAAAAGCGCCTGTCCGGCGACTCTGCCCAAGGCCAGGATGATCTTGGGCCCGATCAGCCTGATCTGCTCGAAAAGATACGGTTTGCAGGTCTCGATCTCATCCGGCAGGGGATCGCGGTTTTCCGGAGGACGGCATTTCACCATGTTGGTGATAAAAATCTCCTCCCGTTCGAAGTGGATTGCCGCCAGCATCTTATCCAACAGTTGACCGGCGGCCCCTACGAAGGGTTTCCCCCGTAAATCCTCTTCCCTTCCCGGACCCTCTCCAACCAGCATCAAGTCGGCGTTGGGATTACCCGACCCGAACACAAACTTGTTCCGGCTTTCGGCCAGACGGCATTTGGTGCAGTTTTTTATCCGGTGATAGAAGTCCACCAGGGCCTGGGGAGAACGCACCTCCGGGGTTTTGATGGTCACACTCTTGGGTTTGCCCTGGGTGTAGACCTCGTCAAAACCCAGCTCCACCTGCTGCAGCAGGAAGTTCCTGGTAAGCGCGAATGCCTGCAGCATTCTCTCGTAGCTTTCGTCCGCCGTCGTCATGGGTGATTTGCCGAACCGGAAAAACGTCAGTCAGGCAGGAATGCCTGACCTATTTGTTGGTAGGACAGACATTCTTGTCTGTCCAAGAAGGCCCTTCTCCGTCTCTGCTACGTCAGGCAGGAATGCCTGACCTACCCACTTGGTGGGACAGACATTTCTGTTTGTCACATGCAGCATCCCCGCGATTTTCCCTATCCCTTCCTGCTGCTTTTCTTCAGCATGGTACTAACCCGGTCCAACAGCCTTTCCGCCACTTCGGTCTTGGAGAGCAAGGGAAGCCGGGTGGCTTTTCCCGACCTGTCGATCAAGGTGACCACGTTCGTATCCACCTCAAAGCCCGCACCGGGAACGTTGGGATTGTTGACCACGATCAAATCCAGATTCTTGTCGGCCAGCTTCTTCTTGGAGTTCTTTATCTCGTCTTCCGTTTCCAGGGAGAATCCCACCAGTATTTTCTTGCCCTTTTTCCTTCCCATCTCCTTGAGAATGTCCACGCCCGGCTCAAGCTTCAGCACAACCCCTTCTCGGTTCTTCTTGATTTTATCCTGAGATTGGATGCTAGGCACGAAATCCGATACGGCGGCTGCCATAATCAGTGCGTCCGCCTTGGCAAAAAGGGACTTGACCGCCGAGTGCATTTCCCTGGCTGACTGAACTCTCACCAAATCCACTTCCGGAGGGGAGGCCAGAACGGTCGGGCCGCTTATCAGCGTGACTTTCGCGCCCCTTCTCCGGGCAGCCTCGGCAATGGCATATCCCATCTTCCCGCTGGAGCGGTTGGATATGTATCTCACTGGGTCAATGGGTTCTTGAGTTCGTCCTGCGGTCACCAGTATGGACTTGCCCTTTAGGTCTTTTTTGCCGGTCAGGAGTTTGACCGCCTGGTCTACGATGAAGTCCGGCTCGGGCAGCCTGCCTTTTCCGGTCCCGCAGGCTAGATCGCCCTCTTCCGGCTCGATGAACCGATAACCCAACTTCTTCAGGTGTCCCACGTTGTCCTGGACAATGGGATTCTCCCACATATTGACGTTCATGGCCGGGGCGAACATCACCGGCGATTTGGTGGAGATGACCACGGTGGTGAGGATGTCATCTGCGATTCCGGCTCTGATTTTGCCGATTACATTGGCCGTGGTCGGAGCTATCAGGATCAGATCGGCCCAGTGCGCCAGATTTATATGCCTGATACCCACCACCTTTTGCTCCGGGAACATCTCGGTGACCACCTCATTCTCGGAGAGTGTTTCCAACGTCAGGGGGGTGATGAACTTCTGGGCGTTTTGGGTCATCACCACCACAACCTGGGCGCCCAGTTTCTTAAACCGGCGGACGATCTCGCAGGCCTTATAGGCCGCGATGCCCCCGGTGATTCCCACGATTATCTTCTTTCCGCTGAGCATGGTTTTGTCGGAAGAGGAACACCGAGCCAAAGGACATCAACTCGATGCTTCTGGACGAATGTTGTCCCTGAGTCCGAAACCAGGGACTGCGACACTTAATATATAACGAAATTCGAACTCGAAATCAAGCAGTTTCGCAGACGGCCCTATCGATCACCACAACTTTGACCCTTCGACTCTCTGACCCTTGAACCCTCGAACCCTTAGTAATCATCCATGCCTAAAATGCCTTATCCCCGTAAAAACCATGGCCATCTTGTGCTCGTTGGCCGCCTTGATTACCTCCTCGTCGCCTTTCGAGCCTCCCGGCTGGATGATGGCCACCGCGCCCGCCTCGGCGGCGGCATCCACGCCGTCCCGCATGGGGAAGAATGCATCCGAGGCTAAAACCGAGCCTTTGGCCCGGTCGCCTGCTTTCATGGCTGCTATCTTGGACGAATCCACCCGGCTCATCTGTCCCGCGCCTATGCCTACGGTTTTCTCCCCTTGAGCCAGGAGTATGGCGTTGGATTTGACGTGCTTGACCATCTTCCAGGCAAAGAGCAGGGATTTCATCTGCTCCGGCGTGGGAGCAGTCTGGGTTACGACCTTCAGCTCGCTTTCTTTTATCTGATAATCATCCGGGCTTTGCAGCAACGCTCCGCCCTGGATGACCTTTACCACATCCTCTTTTACCCTACGGGAGCTTAGAAGATCGGGGCAGGCCAAAAATCTCCGGTTCTTTTTCTTTTTCAGAAGCTCCAGCGCCTCCGGCTGGTAACCCGGTGCCAGAACGCATTCCACGAAGAAGGTATCGTGTACCTTTTGGGCTGCCTCCATGTCCACTATCTGGTTGAGTCCGATGATGCAGCCGAATGCCGAGACGGGATCGCAGGCCAGAGCATCTTCGTAAGCCTTGGCCAGGGTGTCGCCGCAGGCCGCACCGCACGGATTGGTATGTTTCAGGACCGCGGCAAAAGGTCGGTCCGGGAAATCCTGGAGCATGGCCAGGGCGGCGTCCAGATCGTTGATGTTGTTATACGAAAGCTCCTTTCCGGCAAGCACCTGGCAGCGGGCAATGCTGGCTCCCTTGAAACCCGGATTTTTGTAAAAGGCCGCCTTTTGATGAGGATTCTCTCCGTATCTGAGACCGTACACCTTCTCCCAACCCAGGGTCAGGTACTGGGGATACTCTTCGTCTTTCGCCGGGACCAGACCTTTGAAGTAGCCGGCTATCATGCTGTCGTAATAAGCCGTGTGCTGGAATACCTCCGAAGCCAGCCTCTGACGAGTTTCCAAGGACAAGGTGCCTTGGTTCTCTTCCATCTCCCGGATGAGTTCGGCATACCTCTCCGGATTGGCTACCACCGCCACGGACTGATGATTCTTGGCCGCGGCTCTCAGCATGCTGGGGCCGCCGATGTCGATGTTCTCGATGGCCTCATCCGGCTTGATCTCCTCCTGGCTTATTACCTCGCCGAAAGGATATAGGTTGACCACCACCAGGTCGACGTACCGGATATCCTGTTCGGTCACTTCCTTCTTCTGCTGTTGGTCGTCCCTCTTCGCCAGGATGCCCCCGAACACCTTGGGATGCAGCGTCTTGACTCTCCCGCCCAAAATCTCCGGAAAGCCGGTGAATGATGAGATGGAGATCGACTGGATCCCGGCTTTCTTCAGCGCCGCCTGGGTGCCGCCGGTGGAGACTATCTCCACTCCCAACTTGGCCAGCGCCCTAGCTAAATCTATCAAATTGGTCTTGTCGGAAACGCTGATAAGCGCCCGCCTTATCTTCACCGCTCCGGTTGCCTTATTGCCCATCATCAATCTCCTTTGCCATGAGACCATTTCCTCTGATCCCCCTCTGCGTTTCATGGAGAGGGGGAAAGAGGGGGTGAGGTAAGCCCAACACCTAATTCACTAATCGTCTGTATGCCTCTTGATATCTCTCCAACGTCTTCTGCACTATCTCCTCCGGCAGCCGGGGGGCGGGAGGCTTCTTGTTCCAGTGGATCGACTCCAGATAATCCCGCACTATCTGCTTATCGAAGGCCTCCTGAGGCCGGCCTCGTTTGTAGACGTTCTTGTCCCAGAACCGGGAGGAGTCCGATGAGAAAATCTCGTCGATCAAAATCAGATTTCCCTCAAGCGTGCCGAACTCGAATTTGGTATCGGCAATGATCATGTCCCTTCTCTCAGCATAATCCGCCGCCCTTTTGAAAACCTGCATGCTCTTGCTGCGCAGCTCCTGGGCGAGACTCTCTCCCACCATCCTCTTGACTTGATCGAAGGTCAAAGGCAGATCGTGGCCTTCCTCCGCTTTGGTGGTGGGGGTGAATATGGGATAGGGTAGCCTCTGCGACTCGGTCAGATTGGAGGGAAGCTGAATGCCGTAGAGCTCCACGCTGTGTGATTTACCCTCATATACCAGCTTGTTCCTGTACTCCTTCCAAAGAGAGCCCGCGATGTATCCCCGCACCACGCACTCCACGTCGATGCGCCGGGCTTTCCTGACCAGCATAGACCTTCCGGCCAGAACGTCCCGGTGTTTCTTCAGCGTATCCGGGTACTGGTCCACGTCGCCGGTGATCAGGTGGCTGGGGGCAACGTTTTTGACCAGATCGAACCAGAAAAGCGACATCTGGGTCAAGACTTTTCCCTTGCCGGGTATGCCGTTGGGAAGCACCACATCGAACGCAGAGATTCTGTCGGTGGCCACGATCAGAAGCTTATCGTCCAGATCGTAAACGTCCCGCACCTTCCCCCTGGAGAACAAGGGGAACTCGCTGATGCTGGTTTCCAAAAGAGCCTCTTCCATTTCTTGCCTCAATTCCTCGTTCGCGTTGAATAGAGCAGTACGTCCTGCCTGTCTCACGACCCGGAGGCAGCCCCGGGGCCTTTGTAACCGAAGCATCTGAGGATGTGGAAAGTTGTCAGCCGCCTGCCGGCCCGGTATATCTCCAGCGGATCGGACTCCGCTACTGAATCAAAAAACTCGTTTAACCTCTCCGGGGCCTTGTACCGGTTTCTGTCATCGTAGACGAAAACGGCATCCCTCCCCACGAAATCATTGGGATCGGACCAATAATCGTACTCCAAGCCATTCTGGCCCACGAAGTTATTGGAATAGGTCTCCATAGAGGCATAGAATGCGATTTCGCTGGCGACTTTGTACTCGTAGCCTATGACCACGGTTCCTTCCGGCATCCCGGCCTTCTCCTTCTCCACTCTCTGAGCCAGCTTTCTCCATCCGCTGACGGTGTCCAGCGACGACGACACCGGGATGGATTTGACGACCGGCAAGATAAGGGCTATCGCAACAAAAATCAAGCTAACAATCAGGGTCGAAATGCCGAAGGTTTTTATCCATCGTCGTCCCCTCGCCAAATACGCGAAGTATAGGGCCACGGCAGCCATCGACGCGGGAAGATACGCGGCCGTGATCCAGTTCATCTTGACCCAGTAGTGAGTGGCCACCAGGGTGAAGAATCCAATCAGAGGGAACGACCAGAAGAAACAGAGCAAGTATCTCTGATTCTTCTGCCTGAATCCCAATATGCCACTTTTAACGACGGCATAAATCAAACCGCCGAAAAGCAGGGGGGAGACCACGCCTATCTGTGAGCCGATGTAGCCGAAAAAGTGCGCAGCCGAAAAGGCGCCCAATTCACCCGCCCGCCGGGAGGACTGAAAAAGAAACGACGCCCAGTGGTGCTGAGCGTTCCACAGGATCACAGGAGAGAAGACCAGCATGGCCAGGACCAAAGCCAGATAAGGCTCCTTTGACAAAAGCCACCTTCGATTCTCCCTGGAAAAGACCAGAAAGAGGAAAACCGAAAGGACGATGAATACGGCGGTATATTTGGAGAGCAAGGCCAGACCGGTGGCGACACCCAGAAGGTACCACCATTTCTTCTCCTGGGTCACTACCAGCTTGGAGAAGAGAAGCAGCGAAAGCCCCCAGAAGAACATCATGGGCGTGTCCGGCGTGGCGATGATCGATCCCAGAAAGAAAACCAAAACGCAGTTCAGCAGCAGGGCGGAGTAAAAGCCGGTTCTCGCGTCGAAAAGCGTTTTGGCAGTGAAGTAGACCACCAAGGTCAGTCCTGAGGCCAAGAGCACGCAGCCCAGCCTGACGAAAAACTCGCTTTGTCCGCCGATGCTGGTGAAAAGGTAAATCATATAGGCCAGCATGGGCGGATGATCCAAGTAGCTTAATGCCAGATGACGGGAGTAGTTCCAGTAATAAGCTTCCTGGGGCGCCAGATTCAGTGCGTTGATGTAAAGCAGGCGGAAGATCGCCGTGCCCACGATTAAGTAGACTAAGTATCTTGAGTATTTGGAGTTGTCGTCTGCGGAGGGCTGGTGGGTCATTTCTTCAGGTAAGTGCGGTTTCCTTTGACCTCGATTTTGTCCTCAGCGAATAACTGGAGCGCCTCGGAATAGGCCTCGTGCTCCACCTTGAGCACTCGCTCGGCCAAGCTCTCCGGAGTGTCGTCGTCTGAAACCGGCACGGTTTTCTGCAGCACGATGGCGCCGTGATCGTAAATCTCGTCCACCAAATGCACGGTTACGCCGCTGACCTTGGCGCCGGATTTTATCACCGCCTCGTGCACATGAATGCCGTACATGCCCTTTCCGCCGAAGGAGGGAAGCAGCGCCGGGTGGATGTTGATGATTCTGTTCTTGTACT
>CAZPRG010000029.1:0-16811 GCA_964588675.1 uncultured Ignavibacteria bacterium | reverse complement strand
CACGTTTTGTCTGGAGCTGGAGAGTACTTTCTCAACGGGAAAACGCCACCTCACGAGCCAGAGCCCGTGGACCCGTCGTTCTGGCTAGAGGACCCGCACACTTGCGAAAGCAGGTTTCTGTATGAAGAGTCGGTGGCCATGCCCAGTTATGGAACTGTCCTAATACTTGTTTGGGAACATTAACTACCTTTCACCCATCTCATCGCGGATTTCGCGGTGAGGGCGATCGATGTATTCAGAAGTGTATAACACTTCAGAACGATAGCTTCAGGAGGTTCAAGTGTTCAAGATAGCGATGATCTTCGTTGGGCTGGTATTCTTAGGGGGCACTGCTACGCCAGTCCAACCAAACGCCGCCGAGGACCCGGTCGCGCAAACGTCGTTTCCCGATATTGTCTCCAGCATAAAGAACGGGATTGCATATGTAAATGTGTCTACAAGTATTCCCTCGATCGCTAGCAAGGGAACAGCATTCCTAATTGACAAGAGTGGTGTCTTGGCAACTTGCAGCCATATTTTCTTCGATACCCTTAAGTACGGACGTAGTGTGGGCATTCCTGATACTTCGCATATATTGGTGAGGTTCCATTATCATCAGAATTTCTACAAAGCAGCGGTGGTAGCTAGTCGCGAGGACCGGGATATTGCTTTGCTCCAAGTCTCCTTCCGTCCAGGAGAAGTGGATTCTCTGAATGTAGTTCCAGTCCAACTCGGGAGCACGGAGGAGACGAGGGAGGGAGTCGACCTCGCATGTGCTGGATATGACCTTGATCAGAGAACCAGGCCATTCGGAAGGACTTATCATTGGTTGACCACCCACCGGGGAATCCTCAGTTGTGCTGAGTGGATTGGTCCTGAGGGTGACCAGGAGTTCCTCAATTCCTTCCAGGCTGATATGTTAGTAAATCGCGGCGCCAGCGGCAGCCCAGTTTACTTGGCTGAAAGCGGAAGGGTTATCGGTATGATAAAGGGTTTCCAAGGTCAAGATACCTGTGGCGTGACTATCAACTACGGCCTTGCCGACTGTGTTCCGATTTGGGCAATTGTGAGACTGCTTTTACAGTGGCAGACACCTGTTGCTGCGCCCGACACCGCGGCAGCCAAATGACGCGTGTAGACCTTTGTTGTTGATTGGAACTGCTTCGTTTCCGGGGGCTGGGGCGTATAATACATATAAAACTGGAGGGTTTTGTTCGCTTATGAAAAAGCTTGTAGCTTTAGCCATATTCCTAATCCTGCTTGGCTCAGCCTTTGTCACCTCTTCCGCTCAGCAGCCACAGGTAGAGCCGCGCATACTTCGTGTTGTTCCGCCCCAGCAGGAGAAGGACGATTACCGCAAGAACATAGACCTGGTGAACGAGCTTATACGAGGGGGCAAGGCAGAAGACGCGCTGCAGGTGCTGGAGCAAATGAAGTCCGTCTACGGCGAGACCAAGGACATACACCAGCTCTACAAAGAGGCATATCTTTCCGCCAAGCAGTATGACAAAGTGGAGCAGATCATCAAGGCCGATATGGCCCAAAGCCCGGACAACTGGCGGCTGTACACGGAGCTGGGAGACCTCTACTTCAAGAGCGATCGGGATGAGGAAGCCAGGCAGAACCTAAACCATGCCATCGATCTTCTGCCGGAGGGGCCGAATGTGTATCGCGAGGTGGCCAATGTCTATCTGGCAAACGGTTTGACCTCCGAGGCTATGGATACCTACAAGCGCGCCCGCATGAAGTTGAAAGATCCCACTCTTTTCTCGCTTGACCTCGCCGGCCTGTACGAAGCTCTGTTCGACTACAAGCAGGCCGTGGACGAATATTTCCTGTTCATGGGCGACGATTCCACCAAGTTCAACGTGGTGGAGGACCGGGTCATGCGGCTGATTCAAAGCGAAGAGCACCTAGATCAGATCGAGGCGGCCCTGGGCGAGAGGGTTCGGAATAATCCGAAGGACCTGTTCTCGCAAAGGCTGTATGGCGATATGCTTTTCGGCAGAAAAGACCTGGAAGGAGCATTCGAGACCTACAAGAAAGTGGACGAGCTTTCCAAATCCGACGGAAAGCTCATCCTGACCTTTATCCACATGTGCCACACCAGCGGATATTTCGACGAGGCATTGAAGGCCAGTCAGTTTTTGGTCTCCGCCAAGCCCTCCCGGGAAGTGGTGGTGGCGGCAAAGCTGTACATAGGCTATGCCCAGGAAGGACAGGAGAAGTATCAGGATGCTATCGGGACGTACCAGTCCATAATAGACGATTACGCAGCGGCCTTTCCGCTTGAAACGGCTCTTTCGCATTACCGGATCGGCGAGATCGAGCTATACGATCTGAAAGACCCGGAGCAGGCCTATGGCCACTTTCGGATGATCATCTCCAGTTTCCGGGATGCGCCGCAGTATCCCATCGCATTGGTGCGGTTGGGCGACTGCATGATGGCCGAAGGAAACTTAGACAGCGCGCAGGCGCTCTTCGAGAAGGCTTTGAATGATTCCAGGTCCGGTCCCAGACAGGAGGAGCTGAAGTACAAGCTGGCCGAATTGGAGTTTTTCCGGGGCAACTTCGAAACCGCGCTGGCCGGATACGGGCAGATGCTGGATGATTTTCCCAAGGGACTGTACGTCAACAACAGCCTGGAGAGAAGCATCGTCATCAGCGAGAACCAGGAGCTGGACCGGCCGCTTCTGACCAAGTTCGCAAGAGCCCTCCTGGACAATGTGGAGGGCGATTCCGACTCGGCCGTGACCAAATTGGACGAGCTGATCTCGTCGAAATCCAAGAAGCTTTCGGATCTGGCTCAACTGGAAAAGGCAAGGATACTGAGGCAGGACAAGAAGTTCAGCGAGTCTCTGAAAGCCTTAAATGAGCTTTTGGAGAAGTTCCCCGAAAGCCTGTACCGCGCCCAGGCCCAGATGCTTATCGGCGATGTGTACAACTATGACCTCCACGAAAAGCAGAAGGCCATCGAAGCTTACGAGAAGCTATTGAAGGACTATGAACGCTCGGTTTACGTAGATGACGTGCGGGACAAGCTCAGGGATTTGAAGGCAGAAATCACCCCTGCCTCCTCGGGATAGCAGAGGAATTCTCTCAAGTCGGGTCCCATCCGACCTGTGTTCTCATCGAGAAACGCTTTTGCCGCCGAGTCTTTAGCTCGCTTCCACCTTCTGCCTTCGGCTCAGCTCCGCCACCTGTCTTTCCAAGTCCTCGATCCGCTTTTGCTCTCCCTCTCTTGTGGCCATTCTGATCTTGGTGCTGACCCTGACTAAAAGCCCCAAAGAGACCAGCATGAACAGGACCGAGTTGATTCTGCGGAATATCTCGCCAAAGGTGAAAAGTGAATCCAAGAAGGCGGCGACTCCCAAGAATAGAAGCATTCCGCACCAGATCAACATACGACCTCCTGATATGGGTTGAAGTTTGTGTCCCCCTGTCCTATTTCGGACATTTTGGGTGGAGACTTAATGTTTTCTGTGGTGGCGTAATTGTCCGATTCCCGGACGGGAGCGTATGCTCATCGGACGAGGGGCAGACCGGAGTGCGCCGGCTTGCCGGCGTGGCTTTTTGACCATAGGGCAATCTTATAAGCATACCCTGCTTGGTTTCCGGCGCATCGACCAGAGCCGTCGAGAGCGGGTCGGATGAATCCGACCCCTACGAAGTCTGGGGAGAGGGTCAGGGTGAGGGGAAGGAAACCACAAGGCGGTTTTTGGATTGACAAACGGCGGGATCGACCTATATTGCCCTAACCATTTGGGATGTGGGTGATAATCGACGTTGTCCACGGCTCGGGAGCATAAGATTGAGCGACGGCTTGCGCAAATGGTATGACGGGCAGGATCGGGTTTCCCTGCTGATATCCATCTTTGTCTTCCTGTTCAGCTTCGGCATATACTCTAAGACCATGGCCCCCACCGCATCCTTCTGGGACTGCGGGGAGTTCATCGCCTGCGCTTACATTCTGGGCATTCCTCATCCTCCGGGAACCCCTCTTTTCGTGGTCATGGCGCGGATATTCTCGGAGATTCCCCTCTTCGACCAGATAGCGGCCAGGGTCAATCTCCTCTCGGCCCTGACCTCCGCTCTGGCGGTCTGGCTGACCTATTTGGTGACGGTGAAGCTGGCGGGCAGGTGGAGCAAAGACCATGAAAGCCTGTGGATCACGATAGGCCGCTGGGTGGCCGGGATCGTGGGAAGCCTGTTCGTGGCCTTTTCCATGACCTTCTGGTCCAATGCGGTGGAGGCGGAAGTGTATGGCCTTTCCATGTTCATAATGATGCTGATGTTGTATCTGACTCTGGTGTGGATGGACCATCTGGCCGAGAAAAAAGGAGACCGGCTGCTGGTGCTGATCGCCTACCTGGCCATGCTCTCCACCGGCATACACATGACGGTCTTTCTGGTGGTGCCCGGGCTGTTCCTGCTGATCGTTCTGACCGACCGCCGCAGGCTTTTGGATTGGCGTTTCTGGGTGACCGGGCTGGTGCTGGCGCTGGTGGTTCACCGGGTCACGCCTTTTCTAGTGGCGTTGGGGGCCTGGCTTTTCATCACCCTGATGTTCAGCCTGTCGGCCCAAAGAAAGAAGGCCTGGACGCTTTGCTTTCTGATCACCTGCGCCGGCGTGGCGGGCTATTCCTGCCAGCTTTTCATCCCCATCAGATCTTCTCTGGACCCGGCCATAGACGAGAACGACCCGGATACCTGGGCCAGCCTGAAGAGCTTTTTGGAGCGCAGCCAGTACGGGCAGCAGAGCATGATCAGCCGGATGTTTCACCGCCGCGGCAGCTGGGCCAACCAACTGGGAACCAAAGAGAGGATGGGATTCTGGGGATTCTTCCGCGAAGAATACATGCACAAGGGTCTGTGGTTCATTCCCACGTTTTTGGGACTTTTCGGGATATGGGAGCTGATCAGAAAGAGGAAAAGGGAGGGGGTGGTGCTGATCTTTCTGATTTTGGCCTGCACGCTGGGTTTGATCTTTTACATGAACTTCGCCGACGGCACCAGGCCGGATCAAATGACCGGACAGATCATCCGCCTGGAGGTGCGTGACCGGGACTATTTCTTCACCCCCGGATTCATGTTCTTCGCACTGGCTATGGGGTTGGGAGCATTCGGGCTCATCTGGCGTCTGGGTCATCTGCTGGAGAACAAGTCCAAAATGCTCCGGCCGACTTTGGGCATCCTGGCGGTGATACTTCTGATCCTGCCGCTTTTGGCCTTGAAGAAAAACTACAAACGGAACGACCGTACCGGCAACTGGATTCCCTACGACTATGCCTACAATCATCTGATGAGCTGCGATCAGGACGGCATGCTCATCACCAACGGCGACAACGACACCTTTCCCTTGTGGTTTCTGCAGAACGTGGAGAAGATAAGGCAGGACGTGAGGATCATAAACTTGAGCCTGCTGAATGCGGACTGGTACATCCTGCAGCTCAAGGATATTTGGAAGGTCCCCATCAGCCTGACCTATAATCAGATCAAGGGGATTCCCACCAGAATGCCGGACGGTCAGGTGGTTCCTTATCCCCAGGAGCCATACTGGGATCAAATCCGGCAGCAGAGGACGTTTCTGTTTCCCCACATGGACGAAAAGGCCGGAGTGTTCCTGCGGATTCAGGATCTGATGCTGGAAAACATCGTGGTGACCAACCAGTGGGAATACCCGTTCTACTTCGCACGCACCACCCCGTCCAGCAGCCGGGTGGGTTTGGACGACCACGTAATCAAGGAGGGCCTGGTGGATCGACTCGTTCCGGAGGAAGGCAAAGACATGCTGGACCCGGTGAAATTCCACCACAATCTATGGGAGGTATACAATTATCGCGGTTTGGCGGACATAAACGTGTACAAAGACGACAACACCATCGGGCTTCTGATGAACTACTCCGAGAGATTCCTCGACCTGGCTGATTATTATCGCAATCAGAGCCAGACGGAGAAGGCCATAGCCGAGATGGAGAAGTCCATGGAAGTGCTGCCCGACTACTACCGGACCTACCTACAGCTCTACCGGACACTCCAGGACCAGGGGGAGTCGCGACAAGCCGACAGCCTTCTGACGGCTTATGAGAAGAGGATGGAGACGCTAACGGCCAGATATCCCGAGCTCCTTCTGTACCATCAGTATCTGGCGCTGGCCTACCAGGCCCAGGAGAAGTTCGAGGATGCCCAAAGGGCCATGGAGAAGGCCTACGACATCAGTCCCCAGGACAGGATGACCTTTCAAATATTAAGACAGCTTTACATCATCAATAAGCAGCAGGACAAGCTGGTCAGGCTCCTCGAAAACTGGCTGAAAGCCAACCCCGCCGACCAGCAGACCCAGCAACTGCTGGAGCGATACAGAAACCAGCAGTGACGTCACTGATCTTTCCACCGGTCGCATCCCAGCATAGCCCGAAAAACTAAAGTCTGGAGCTCGGTGTGTCGATACTTACTATGGGATTACTCCCAACTGATTCTTTCAGTTCCGGACAGGGTTCCGCTGCGTGCGGGACTCTGTTTTTATTTTGGGAGCGGGCGTGGAGAAAATCTTGGGATTATGCATGATCCATCAAGAGTGCGGAAAGAACAAAACAAAAACAGGGCAGGGCGCTTAGCCCTGCCCCGACGGTCTGTCGATAGGGTGCAGCCAAGCTCGGCGGCTCTTACTTCTTCATCCTCTCGTCGGACAGCGCCTTGAAATATTCCTTGATCAGCTGCTCGTATTCCTTGGGGTAGCCTTCCTGCATGTACTTGGAGAGGTTGTCCTGGGCGGATACGTCCTGCTGCCCCACCTCCGGTGAAAGTTGATCCGGGGTTGCCCGAACCACGTCCTCTCCCACCTCGGCCCTTCTCTGTTTGGAATAATCTCTTTCTCGCATGGATTTCTCGGCATCCAAAAGCCGAGAGAGTATCTGGCTCTGTCGGTCCATGGTTCCCTGGTCCACCTGCATCCTCTCGAAATCCTCCACCACCTTTTTCATCTCCTGGCCGATCTTGTCCAAACGGCCGGCAACCTCCGAGCCGCTACCAAACTCGCGCTCCAGTTCCGAGAGAGCCTTTCTCACCGCATCCTGCTCGGCAGCCAGCCTTTGCATGGCCGCCTGCTGGTCCAGGGACAGCTTCATTCCCTGGCCGCTGTTGCACTGGCCCAGCTGGGCCGTCTCCTGGTTGAGGCCGCACTGTTTGTCACACATGCTTTTCATCTTCTCGAACATCTCCTGCATGCCGGAACCGCTGCAGGATTTCTGGGCATTAACCATGGCCAACATGAGCTTGCGGGCGGTGAGGTTCAAGTCGTAAATGGCCTCCTTTTGCTCGTCCGTGGCGATCTCCCTCTGGCGCTCGTCCAACCGGCTCATGGCCTCCTGCATACCGGCCACGGAGAGGGCCACGTACCGGAGCACGTCCTGGCTGACGTACAGCGTGATGCGAGAGAGGGCCTCCAGATCCTCGGAGATCCGTATGCCGGCGGATTTGAGATTCTGCTGGTCGCCGGCCCGATCCCTCAGGGCCAGGTCCCTTTGACCCAGCAGGCTGACCTGATCGAAAAGCTGCTCTTGGTTGTCGGAGAGGGAGAAGACGTCGTAGAGCGACTTTCTTATGGCCTTCACGATCTCCTCCTTCTGCGCGGCCTGCATGTCGTCCTGAGCAGAGGTCAACTGGTCTTTCATCTGCTGCAGCTTCTTGTGGCACGAGCCGCCGGAGCTGAGCGCCCCGGACCGGTTCATCTTGGACAGCTGGGAGTTCATCTGATCCATGTTCTGCTCGACCCCCGACTCCTGGGGCATGTTCTCCAGATCCTCCAGCCTCTCCTGAGGAAGCATGGAAAGCTCGGAAGCCAGATCGGAGAATTCCTTGAGCTTGTCCTGGAACTGGCCCAGCTGATCCTTAAGTTGATTCTCGTCGGAGGTCAGCTTGGGCAGATCCTCCTTGTCCGAGGATTGGGCATTCTGATTGATCTGATCCTGCTTCTCCGCCATCTGCTGGGCCATCTTCACCAGGTCGCTTAGCTTCTGCTCGGCCTGCATCCTCTTGAGCAAAGACAGGGTTCTCTCCAGTCTCTTCAGCATCTCCTCGGCGGACAACTGCATGTTCTTGACGGCCTCTTTGAGCTGCTCGGGATCCATGTTCTTCAGCGCCTCGGCCAGTTTTCGCATGGCCTCCTTCAACTCGGGAGTGGCGACCTCTTCCATAAGCTTCTTGATCTCCATCATCTTCTCCACCATCTCCGCAGCCGCCAGCTTGTTCTCCTGTACCTTCTTGATGCTCTGGTCCATCTTTTGAGCTACGTCCTTGAGATCGCTGGCCAGCTTGCGCTGCTTGTCCAGAGCATCCTCCATCTGCTGCTTCTTCTGCCAGTCCATGTCCAGGCCGGTCCAGCGGTTCATCTCCTGCGACAGATCCTCGATTTTCTTTTTCAGATCCTTCTGCCCGCGGAGCACCGTTTCCAGATCGGTGATCTGACCCTCCTGCTCACGCTCCACCTCGGCGATCATCTCGTCCAAGGAGGGGAGCCGGAGATGATAGGTTTGGCTTTCGGCCTTCTTGGGACCGGAAAAGGTGTCGTTGTCGTAGACCACCGCCCGATACCTGACCACATCGCCGGGGACTAAGGGGAGATCGGATAAGCTCCAGACGTATTCCACCGAGGCCTGGGGTTGATTCTTCTGCGGGATCTCGATCTCCCGGGTCCTCTCCTCGGCCTCCTGATCACCGGACATGACTTGATACTTAAGTTTGAGCGAGGAGAAACCGTAGTCGTCGGAAATTCGCAGAAGGAGCCCCACCTGCATGCTCTCGCTCAAGTCCTGATCGTGCCCCGGCTCCAGGATATCCACGGTGGGATACTGATCGTCGAGCTTGGTGATCTTGTACTCGATGGGGTCCGGGTTCTGGTTGCCGCTTGGGTCCCAAAGCCGCAGGTGATATCCGACATCCTTCCGGACCAGTATGTCGCCTGAGGCCACATTGCCGTCTACCTTGGCAGGCTTGACCGTGGAATCGGAGAAGACGATTTCCGTCCGATCCAGTTGTTTGTTGGCCTTGGCTTCGATCCCTACCCGGGTGCCGGCGATGGCGGTTATGTTGCCGTCGTTTTCGTCCACCACCAGCGGCTTGAGCCGGGTATAAGCCGGATAATCGAAGGTGAGCTTGAGTCCCACGATGCGGGGTTTGTCCACCACGGTGATGGTGTAAAGCTCACTTTTTACTCCCTTGGCCTGGGCATAGTACTCGATATTCCTCTTTACCTCCTTGAATTGCCAGACGAAGTCGGGCTCCAGCTGGGCCGCCTCCGGAGTTGCGGCACCACCGGTCGGCTTGGCCGAGGAGAGCCTCTCCTTGTTCCATCCTGCGCCTTGGTTTCTCCAGAAAAAGTCGATGTTGCCGGGTTTTTCCCCCTCCACGTTGATCTTTACCCGCAGGTCGGAAAATTTGACCACCTCGGCATCTCCCGGCGAGATCACGAAGAAGAATCTCTGCGCCGGGGCGAACTCGGTCAAGGGATGAGAGAGAACGTAGAAAGAAGTTTTCAATGACAGAGGAAAGAGTAATCCGAAGACGAGCGACAGCACCGCCAGGGTCGCGGCCAATCGTCCCATCCTTCGCATAGGCGTGCGATCCATGATTCTCTTGAGATCCAATCCACGGGACTTGGATTCCGCCTGCCGGATGACCTCCTCGATCAAATCAGTGGAGTATCCTTCCGGATTGCGCTTTAAGTGCCGGGACAGCTGAAGAGCGGCTATCAGCCGGTTGTGCAGCCCGGGGAACTTATCCTCCACCTTCAGGGCCAGCTCCTCCAAGCCCGGTTTGTGCAAAATGGGCCGGATACAGAAATAGGAGAAGACTATCACCAATATCAGAGCGGCCAGGCCCAAATAGAGTACGCGCGCCGCCACCGGCAGGACCAGAACGGAGTTCATCCACAAACCCAAAAACGCCAAACCCAGGGTCAACGACACAAACAGCAGTGTGCCGTGGAGAACACGGTTTTTGGCGTATGCCAGCCTTAGGGATGCCAGCCGATCAAGCAGCGTCTGGTAGCTTTGAGAACTGTTTGAATCGATCATAATCTCTCTATGGCAACCGATTGAACCGTTTCACGCTTCGACTCATTCAATGAGACAAGGCCCAGGTGATGATGTTGACGCCCATCTTAAGCGCGGCCTCGCGTTTTTCCGGAGGATCGTTGTGCACCTGGGGGTCCTCCCAGCCATCTCCTATATCGGACTCGTAGACGAAGAACACCACCAGCCTTCCCTGCTGGAATATCCCGAAACCCTGAGGCGGCTTTCCGTCGTGCTTGTGTATCTTGGGCAGGCCGTTGGGAAATTGGTAGAAGCAGTGGTAAATTCCGTGGCTGAAGGGAAGCTCCACCAAATCCTCGTCCGGGAACAGCCTCTTCATTTCCCGAAAGAAAGCGTCCTTGAGTCCGTAAGAATCGTTGGCAAAGAGAAAGCCGCCATGAGTGAGATAGTCCCTCAACCTGTCCAGCTCCTGGTCGTTGAATTTTATGTTGCCGTGCCCGGTCAAGAACAGAAAGGGATAGGAGAATAGATTCTCATCCATCACCGAGACCCTGACCTCCTCGTCTCTCACCGGTATGTTGGTGTTTTCTTTCAAGAACTCCAGCATGTTGGGAATGGCGGATGATCCCCAGTACCAGTCGCCGCCGCCGGCATACTTCAGCCGGGCGATGGTGAAGGCCGAAGGATTCTGACTGGGGCCTTGGGCCAGGTCTTGGGCCACGGCCAACGAGCTCATGGCACAAATTATGCAGATGACGGCAAGCCTTTTCACAATATACTTATACAATCGAGGGTTTGATGACGTTTGCCAGCCCGGCTTCCAATGTATATACGTGGCGGGCAGGACCAGGATGGACAAGAGGGGTGAGGTTTGATGCAGGTTTCTCTTTGGGGTGACCAATAGTCCCCAGCGGGTTCTGAGACTGGGGGATGGCGTCTGTTCAGATCCGAGTATTCGTCCGGGGAACATGGACTTGCATAGTCAAGAAAAAAGCCGCCTCCGAGGAGGCGGCCTTAAGAATTCGTCCGGTAAGTCCATCTACTTGAATCTCTTGGGTGACCTTCTCTCCCATTCCACGATGATGGGGCTGGCAACGAATACCGAGGAGTAGGTTCCCACGAGTATGCCGATCATCAGAGCCAGCGCAAAGTCGTGCACCACCTCGCCTCCCAACAAGAACAGGACGAAAACCACCATAAACGTGGTGATCGAGGTGATGATGGTCCGGCTCAGCACCTCGTTGACGCTGGCGTTTATGGTGCTGGCGAAATCGCCCTTCCTTCGAAAAAGCCTGAGGTTTTCCCGGATGCGGTCATAAACCACCACGGTATCGGTCAAAGAGTATCCCGCCAGGGTCAAAAGGGCGGTGACGATCAAAAGCGTGATCTCCCGATGAAGTACGAACATCAGTCCCAATACCACCAGCACGTCGTGGAAGGTGCAGATGGTGGCGGCCACGCCGAACCTGAAGTCGAATCTTATCCATATGTAAAGCAGAATACCCGCCAGGGCAATGAGAACCGCCAAGCGGGCCTGGCTCTGCAGGGACTTTCCCACGGCCGGCCCGATTCCGTCGACCGAGTCCATGTTGAACTTGTTCTCCGGAAACTCCTTGGCCAGCGCGCTCAGGATGCCCTGGGATATGGCGGTAACCTCCTCGTCGGTAGTGGTCTTGACCCGGATCAAGTAGGAGTTGGCGGTCTCCCGTCGCAGGGATTGTATCTCGGCGTCGGCATAGCCGCTGTTGCCCAAGGCCGTTCTGAGCTCGCCGATGCTCACCGGCTTCTCGAAACTGCCCTGTATCATGGTGCCGCCGGCAAAGTCTATTCCCAGATCGGCCTTGCCTAAGAATATGGCCAGGAAAGCCACTATCCCGAAAATCACCAGAATGCCGGAAACCACGAAGGCATAGTACCTTTTGCCCATGAAGTCTATGTTGGTTTTCTTTACTATCTCAAACATGTCAGGCTACTCCCGCATTTATATGCTCAGGACGCGATATTGCTTTCTTATGTCGAAGATCACCCGGGTGATGACCACGGCCGTAAACAGGCTGATGGCAACTCCCAGACTCAAGGAGACGGCGAATCCTTTGACCGGCCCGGTGCCGAATTGAAACAGCACGGCCGCGGTAATAAGCGTGGTCACGTGTGAGTCGACGATGGCCAAAAGCGCCCTTTTGTATCCCGCTTCTATCGACGCCCGAATGGTTTTCCCGGTTCGGAGTTCCTCCCGGATGCGCTCGAAGATAAGCACGTTGGCATCCACGGACATTCCCACGGTGAGTATGATCCCGGCGATTCCCGGAAGAGTCAAGGTGGCGTGGAGGGCGGCCAGAGCGGCCATGAGGAAGGTCAGGTTGAAGATCAAAGCCACGTCGGCTATGACGCCCGAGACCCGGTAGTATATGGCCATGAAAAGCAGAACCACCAGGAAACCGATGATGGCGGCGTTGGTCCCCTTGCGGATGGAGTCTTGCCCCAAGGAGGGCCCGATGATCCGGTTCTCGATCACCTTTACCGGGGCGGGCAGCGCTCCGGCCCTGAGTACGATAGCCAGGTCCGAGGCGTCCTCGAAGCTGGCCGTTCCGCCCATCTCGATCACCCCCTGGTCGCGGATCTTGGAGCGAATGATGGGCGCCGACTCCACCCTTCCGTCCAGGGTGATGGCCAGGGGCTTGTCTATGTTGGCGCCGGTTACCCGGGCGAAGATCCTTCCCCCCTGCTTGGTCAGGGTGAATTGAACCTCCGGCCTGCGGAACTGGGGATCCAGCCGGGGCCTGGCGTCCGTTAGGTATTTGCCGGAAAGCTCCATTCTTTTCTTGGCCAGGTACAATCCCCAGTACTCCTCGCCCCGTTCCATTTCGGTTCGGGTGGACCAGTCGAACTCGTCGTCATCGGGAATAGCCTCTTTCACCTGAGGTTTGCTAAGCAGCAGCTCGACCTTGGGTTTGTCCTGCGCAGACACGCGGAAAGACGAGCTTCCCTGGCTGTACTCCAGGTATTGGGTGAAAGGAGTTCCCTCCAGAAGGGGCTCCTCTTCTTCCTCCAGGAAACCCACGGTATCCTGACTGGTATCCGCCTCCTGCTGGCCGAACAGATCCTGCACCACACTTTCCTCTGCCTTGGCTTGCTTCCCCGTATCCGGCGGGGCCTGGCTGGATTCACCCTCCACAGGTGGGGTCTCCGATTTGGCCAGCGCCTCGTCGATTTTCTTCAAGATGTTGGTCGTGTTCTCGGGGTCCTCCAGCAGCTTGAACTCCAGTTGGGCCGTTTGCCCGATCAGAGCCTGCGCCCTTTCCACGTCCTGAAGCCCGGGCAGCTCCACCACGATCCTGTCGGCACCCTGCTTGTGGATCAGAGGTTCGGTTATCCCGAACTGGTCCACGCGGTTGCGTATGATCTCCAGCGCCCGATCCGAGGCGTCAGACCTTTCGTTTTCGTTGAGCTTGGACTGGTCCACCCGCAGAACCACGTGCATGCCGCCTCTGAGATCCAGCCCCAGCTTTATGGCTTTCTTCTCCAGGCTGATCAAATCCTGCGGCTCGGTGCTGCGGAGTTCTTGTTTTGCCTCCGGAGACATGCTCCATAGTTTGATGCTGGGGAAAAGAGCGTAGAAAGAGGCTGCCAGCAGGAAACAAATCAGAAGTATCAGGTAAAGCTGCGATTTTCTCATATTGGTTTTCTCCTGAACCTATGGTCGCAAAACGGCAAAACTCGAATATACACGACTTATACGATTTGTCAAGAAATACCTTGACTATTTTTGTGACCCTTCTAATATAGCGAAATAGCGGCGTCTTTGCCGACAATGTCCTGTTCGCCCAGGGGAAAGGCATCGCTCCCGTATGTCAGCCAGGCGGGGTCGGCCTCCATTCTAACAAAGTACCGAAAAAGAAGGCGAGAGAGTGGATAACTTGTCTGAGCCAACAAAAAGATGTCAAGTGGAAATGTCAAACGGCAAGCCCTGCGGTCGTGAGCTTCACGATGACAAATGTTGTATTTTTCACTCGAAGAGAGAAAGTAAAAGTGTCAGCCAATTTCAGCGCGACTTGGACCAAATGTTCGGGGACGGCCCACTGGCGATTTGTGATTTCACACGGTTTGTTTTCCCTGAGGGAATAGTCTTCCCAAAGAGTGTCCAGAAACAAGTTATTCTCTGGAAGGTTGTGTTCAAAGGGGACGTTGACCTTCAGGAGGTTGTCTTCCAAGATCAGGCTGACTTCACCGATGCTATCTTCAACGGTAAGGTGGTCTTTAACAATTCTGGTTTCAAGAGTAAGGCTGTTTTCGCAGGTGCGATTTTCAGAGATCGGTGTGATTATCTGGGTGGATCATTTAAGGGTCCTGCCGTATTTGCCACTGCAAGGTTCGATGGCGCTGCCAACTTTGCTAGTTGCGTGTTCGCCGATAGATGTGACTTCCTTCTTGTGAGATTTCAAAAACCTGTGTCCTTCTGGCAGGCAAAGTTCGGACCCGGTGCACGATTCACGCGTACTGAGTTTGCTGGCAAGGCAAACTTCAGACATGCGATCTTTGCCGGTATCGTTGATTTTGTAGGGTCTCGTTTCCAGGAAGAAAGTGAGTTTAGTGTGACCCGTTTTGAGTCTGAGAGCAACTTCCGGGGTTGTATCTTTAAGGGTGATACCAGGTTTCAGTCCGCTCATTTCAGACGCGAGGCAGAGTTCACAGGATGTCAGTTCGAAGGTGATACCGTCTTCCGCGACATTGTCTTCGAGGATGCTTTCACAATGGGAAGCGAGGTATCTGATAGGAATAGCCCAAGAAAACCGGTCGACTTTCGCGGAGTTAAGTTCGCGAGACCTGAGAGGGTGGAGTTTCGGAAAACTGACTTGAGCCAATTCAGATTTCTTGAAACAGACTTGCGAGAGGTTCGCTTCACTGATGTGGACTGGAGCAGGCCAAAGAAAAAGGGTAGAAATCGCGTGTTTGACGAAATCTATGATGATTCGATGATAAGGAAGCGGGATTATTGTTTGATTGCGCACCTCTATAGAGGTCTCCGCGCAAACTTCGAAAGGAGCCTGCTTTATCCTATAGCTGGTGATTTCTACATTGGTGAAATGGAGATGACAAGAAAGGCAGAAGAGAATGTCTTGAAGAAGCTTCCTCTCATGTTTTACAAAATCGTCAGCGAATATGGAGAGAGCTACTACCGATCTCTGTGCTGGATAGCTGCTGTACTTCTTCTCTTCCCTCTTCTTCTGATGTTTGCTGGCATACAACCGGTGGCCTTTGATCCTGGCGCGCCACCAAGTCAACAGATCAGCTACAAATTGGATTTTGGCTCGCTTGAGTCAGTTGCGCCCACATGGCACGAGTTAAGAGATTACTATACATGTTTCTTGTATAGCATGTCTGTGTTCTCTTTCATCCGCGACAAGAAATACACAACTATCAACAACTGGGGGCATACTCTCTTTGTGGCCGAGTCCATATTAGGCCCAGTAACACTTGCATTCTTCCTTCTGGCTCTCAGAAGAAGGTTTAAGCGGTGACGGGCCTACTGGTCGCCCGTTGAAGAGTTGATTACCAACTGCCTGGAGCTCAACGATACGAGATATGGAGATGGCAACTGTGAAAGAAATGTTTGACAAGCTGTCAAACAGGGACACAATGAAGGAGAGCATAGCGGGTTGCTCTGTTGCACTTGTCGGGTTCACGGTGCAGGGAAACCGCCACAAGGCATCTTTCGCTGCATCAGGCACGTTTGTAGAAATGGCGTCAAAGAAAGGAATCTTGACGGCCAGGCATGTGATAGAGAAGATTCTGGATGAGTCACCATACCTAGGACTGTCGATTCAGTCGAAAGAGCATCATTTTATGATTCCACGAGAGTATGTTCACGTTGTAGAAGCGCCAAAAAGGAATGAGCGCGCCAGGGGGCCTGACCTTGCATTTGTGTTGCTATTGTCCCAAGAGAAGCTTGATTTCATTGAAGCACATAAGTATTTCTTGAATCTTGACAAGAGGAGAAAACGGATTCTATCAGAATCTCTACAGATAGGACTGGGTTTCTGGACACTGAGTGGTCATCCGGTCGCATATTCGACCAGCGAACCGTCGGCATCCGAGTGCGCAGACATAAAGGATTTTCGGAACGTGGTGAGCATCGGCGGGGTAGAACGAGAATACACGGAGAGCGGTTTTGACTATATGGAGACTGTGGTGGATCATGCATCAGGAGGTGGTATTCCAAAGAACCTAGGTGGTTTGAGCGGCGGAGGGTTTTGGCACGTGCCTGTGCATCGACTGAAAGACGGACAAACCAGGGCGGATGAGCCAATACTGCAGGGGGTTGCGTTCTGGCAGACCGGTGTCAACCAGGGCAAGAGCACGGTAATATGCCACGGTCGTCGGAGTATCTATGGCGTCCTGTACGATCTAGTGGCGCAAAAGTATTCCCACTGACAAAACGGACAGCCACAAGGGCTGTCCCTACGAGTGTGTCACCTTCCCCTTTGACTGAAAGGTGGGTCAGACATTCTTGTCTGACCATGATGAAACAGACAGGAATGTCTGTTCCACCGACTTCGGCTTCGTAGTCAGCTGCCCTTTGTCCGGACGCTTACAGGTTGGGGTGGGGGTTCGACCCCCACCCCAATAAGACTCTGTCACTCGGTTCGGGGCGGGATGAATTCCCGCCCCTATGCTCATATGCGAGGAACGGCTCATCCATAGGGCAGGGCATTCAGCCCTGCCCTGTAGACTCTTGCAGAGGCTGGACAGCCACCGCAACGGCTCTGTAACTCGCTTCGGGGCGGGATGAATTCCCGCCCC
>CAZPRG010000028.1:0-17493 GCA_964588675.1 uncultured Ignavibacteria bacterium | reverse complement strand
GTCAAATAATCGAAAATTCCAATCTCTATCTAAACAATACGAGTTCTGTCCTAATTAAGCGAATCGACATCGTAGGGACAGCCCTTCCTTCGACTTCGCTCAGGACGGTGAGCTTGCCGAACCGCGTGGCTGTCCTCGGTTGCGAGGTGGACAGGGACAAGCCCTGTCCCTACTGCTTTTGTTGTCATTCTGATCCCGCCGCAGGCGGGAGAAGAATCTAAAACCAGATGCTTCCCCCGCCAAACGCGGAGTCAGCATGACAAATTGGAGCCCACTTCGGACAGGGATCCCGCCATGGCGGGATTTCGCAGGCTCAACAAGCCCTGTCCCTACGCAAGAACAATTCTTCAACCTTTCTCTAAGGTTCGTAAATCTTCATTCCGCCTTCGAAACTCTCCCACCACTCGATTTTCTTTATGTTGATCTTCAGCACGCAAAAATCTTCCGTTTCCGGGCCGTCAGGCCAGAACTGCCCCGGGTCGTAGGTCGCCAGCTTCCAAACCTTCTTTTTCTCCTCCATGTCGGTTACGATCACGGCCTCGCCCAAGACCGTGGCGGACGTGTTTCCCTCCGGGAGTTGAACAAAAGACAGGCTCACTTTCGGGTTCTTCTTTATCTGCTGCACCTTTCTCGACTTGCCCGAGGTGGCCATCCAGATGGACATATCGTCGCCCAGCATCGTGGCCATGGGGCGAACTCTGGGCTGACTGCCCTCGGAGGTTGCGAGAAATGCGAAATTCTGGGCCTCCTTCATAATCTCCATTATCTTCTGCCGATCGGAAGCGGTCATGTCGCTTGAATCTCCTTTCGGTGTGCCTGCGATCTATGCTATGGCCTGGGCGAATAGACTGACCAGATCGACGATCTCTATCTTGTCGTCTTTGGGATATCCTTCGGCACTCTGTGTGCAGGTGAAATGAATCTGGCATTTGGGGCAGGCGGTGACCAAGACCTCCGCTCCTGTGCTCTTGGCCTCTTTGAGTCTGTTGGTCTGAATCATCTTGGAGTAGGCGTCGCAGTTCACCCAGGAGGAGGTGCCACAGCAGATAGCATTCTTTCTGTTCTTGGGCATCTCGAGCAACTCCGCCCCGGAGGCCTTAATCACTTCCCTGGGCGCATCGTAGACTCCGGCGAACCGTCCCAGCCTGCAAGGATCATGATAGGTAACCTTCTTTCTCAGCTTCTTCAATTCACTCTTGTGGTTGGTGAGCGTCTCAACAATCAGTTCCGATATATGGAGCACCTCATAGTGTTGAGGTCCGAAAATCTCCGGATAGTCGAACTTCAGCGTGACGAAACCCTCCGGGCAGGCAGTTATCACCTTCTTGGCGTGCGATTCGTTTATCGCCTGAATGTTGTGTTCCGCCAGCTTCCGGAAATTCTCCATGTCCCCCATCCAAAAGAGGTCATGCCCGCAGCATCGTTCGTTGGGAAGAACCTGCGGCTCGATCCCCAGGAAGTTCAAGACTTTCAGGGTGGACCGGGCGATGTCCAACGAGTTGACTTTTATGTCCGTGAAGAAAACGTCGAAATACGGAAGGCATCCCACGAAGTATAGATACTCGGATTTCTCGGAGGTCTTCAGATCGGGTGTGATCCATCCCAATCTCTTCTGGTTGAGTTCCGAGGCGGTCATGATCTTCATTAACGACTGCAAAGCGCCGCCGTGCGAGCACGGCGCCTCTTGGCCGTCGTGGTTCACGTGCTGCCGGATCATCCGGGTGAATTCGATGTAATCGATGTCCGATGGGCATCTCTGCTGGCACTGCATGCAGGTGAGGCAGGTCCACACGGTCTTATCCGACAGCAGATTCTCGTTGCCTCCGCCCACCGCTTTGGTCAGAAGCCTCCGGGGCGAGAAACGATGATTGACTCTGGACACGGGACACACTGCGGTACATTTGCCGCAATCCAGACAAAGGTACGCTTTGGTTTTCTTATGAAGTTCGTCTAGCATAGACCTCTCTCAAATTCTCGGCTGCCCGTGCATTGGGTTTCGATTTTGAACTCTGAATTGCAATTTTGAGTTTTGCTTTTTTCATTTTGCATTTTCAATTTCTGCTGCCTTCCTCGCCTTATTGCCATCTCTGAGCGGGCTCGGGCCGACTTTCCTCACATCCTCCACGAACTCCTTGATCACATTGGCGAATCTCTGCCCTTCGGCGGCAGAAAACCACTCCAGCCTGAGTCTTTCCTTCTCAAGACCAAGTAGATCGAACAGCTTCCTTGTTATTTCGAACTGCTCCGCAGCCCGGTGATTGCCAAAGGTGTAGTGGCAATCTCCGATGTGTCACCCGGACCACATGACGCCGTCTGCGCCTTTTTCGAACGCCCGGAACACGTGCCCCGGGCTGATCCTTCCGGAGCACATCACCCGGATCAGCCTGACGTTGGGCGGATATTGCATCCGGCCCACTCCGGCGGTATCCGCTCCGGCGTACGAGCACCAGTTGCAGGCGAAGACGACGATTCGGGGGTCGAAGTTGTCTGATTGTTTTTTCATATAACCGCTTCCGATCACTTTTGGACGCGCAACTCTTGCGACTAGCGTCACAATTCCTGGAGATGATGATTGTATTCCTCCACGCCGATTTCTATCTCTTTCAATATCTCCCTGATAAGTGGACGGGCCAGGATTCTTCCTTTATGGTGCGGAACAGTAGTGAACCTGCCGTCCGGATGTCGGTAGAAAACGTGACTCCCCTTCTGTCGCACCCTCTCGAAACCCAGCTTGAAGAGAAGCCTCTCCATCCTAAAGGCATCTATGAGAACCAGTCTCGTCACAGAGAGACCTCAATCTGCTGTATTCCTACGAATTCGGGCAGATGCTTCCTACTATCAGGGTCCATTTCCTCCAAGCAGAGTTCTACAACTTCCACGAGATTCTTCCGGAGCTCATCCAGCGTTTCTGCTTGAGTGTGGGCACCGGGAATCGCGGGAACCGTGGCGACGTAAAGTCCCGTCTCCGAATCCTTCTCAATGTATGCCGTCAGGATTTGCATCCGAACATCCTCCGCAGTAATCTATAAGTCGGATATGTCTCCAGCGCCGGGACAATCCGACATCCCGCGTCCGAAAGCCCTGATGGGCATTTCGGACCTACGCATCTTCCTGTTTGTTCAGGCCATCATTTGTCCCACACCAAAAGCGTATCTATCATCACGTCTATCTGCCCGTCGGTTCAAGGTAAAGCTCTATGGCTTCCTTAATGTTCGCCAGAGCTTCCTCGGCATTTTCGCCTTCGCTGATGCATCCGGGAAGCGAGGGGACGTGGACGGTATATCCGCCTTCGTCGCTTGGCTCCAACACTACCCTCAGCTTCATTTCTCGATCTCTCCCTGGTCTTGAGCCATTATTTGTCCCACACCAACAGCGTATCTATCATCACGTCGATCTGCTCGTCCGTGAAGTGGCGGGCGGTGATGGCATTGGTCGGGCAATAGGAGGCACAGGTGCCGCAACCCTTGCACAAGGCTTCGTTTATCTCACAAACCATCACCCCGTCGCCTCTGGTCTTCAGTTGCGGCGCATTGAACTCGCATATCTTCACGCAGATTCCGCAAGCGCGGCAAAGATCGCTGTTCACCACCTGACAGACCACCGGCTCTAATTCGATATGATCTCTGGAGGTGAGGATGGCGGCTTTGCCGGCAGCAGCCTGAGCGGAAAACAGACTGTCCGATATTCCCTTGGGAGCATTGGCACAACCGCAGATGAATATACCGGCGGTGTTGGTTTCCACCGGTCCCAGCTTGGAATGCCTCTCCAGGAAGAATCCGTCCAAACCCCTCGGAAGCTTAAAGAGATTCTGCAGCTCGGCGAAATCCTTCTCCTTGGGTACCATGCCCACGGACAATACCACCGCATCGAAGGGAAACTCCAGCTCCCTTTTGTAGAGGGTTTGATACACTTTGATCTTGCTGGCTTTCTTGTTCCCCTCCACCTCTGGTGGGTGCTTCTCGTCGTATTTCACGAACAGGACGCCTTTTCCCCTGGCGTCTCTGTACGCCTCCTCCGCACCTTTGTCGAAGGTGCGAATGTCCCGATAGTAAACCACACAATTGATTCCCCGCTCCTGAAGCTGTATGGCCTGCTTTATGGCCACCTGGCAGCAGTAACGGGAACAGTATTCGTTACCGCCCTTCTCGCGGGAGCCCACGCACTGGATGAAAGCCACGTTCTCCGGCTTCTTGCCCGCGATGGTGATTTCGCTTTCTCCCAGCAGCCCCTCCAGCTCCATATTGGTCAGAACATTAGGGAACTTCCCGTAACCGAACTTGCCCGAAGGATCGTACATGTCAGAGCCAACGGCCAGGATGATCGCACCGGCCTTGACCTTTTCGGTCTTGGGCTTTTTGCCTTTGGCCGAGGCTTGCGTTTCCAGGGTGATCTCGAAATTACCCACGAAGCCGCTCACGTCCTTTATCTTGGTAGAGGTCAGAACCCGGACTTTCTTCCTCTTAAGCTCCTCCAGCTTGTGTTCGATGAACTCTCTTCCGGTCAACTGGCTGCCCAAAAGCCGGTCCAACTCCTTGACTCTGCCTCCCAGCTCCTTTTCTTTTTCGATCAGGGTAACCTTCTCGCCTTTGATAGCCAAATCCAGTGCGGCCTGTACCCCCGAGATTCCGCCGCCGGTCACCAGAATCTCCGGGTTCATGGGAACCTGTCTTCTCTCCAGAGGCTCCAACCGGTAAGCTCTGGCCACGGCCATGCGCAGAAGGTCTTTGGCCTTCTCGGTGGCGGCTTCCGGCTCGTGGGTATGCACCCAGGAGCACTGGTCGCGCACGTTGGCCATCTCGAACAAGTAGGGATTCAGGCCCGCCCTGCGGCAGCTCTCCTGGAAAATCGGTTCATGCGTGCGGGGCGTGCACGCCGCTACCACCACTCGGTTGAGATTGTGCTCCTTAATGTGATCCTGCATCAGCCTTTGGGTGCCATCAGAGCACATGAAAAGGTCGCGCACCACGTGTACCACGCCGGGCAGCGACTTGGCGTATTCCTCCATCGCCTTGACATCCACCACCCCTCCGATGTTGGAGCCGCAGTGGCAGACGAAAACCCCGATTCTCGGCTGGCCGTCGACGTTGATCGGCTCGACCTTCTCGATTTCCCTCTTCACCTGCTGGCCCTTGAGATGCTCCGATACTTTCAGCGCCGAGGCCGAGCCTATAGCCACCGAGTCGGTGATATCCTTCAAACCTGCTGCGCTTCCGCAAAGATAGATCCCGTCGCGGGTCGACTCCAAGAACGACGTGGGATCCTTCTGCTTGAAGAACCCGGAGCTGTCGCTTTCGATTCCCAGTATCCTGGCCAACTCGTTGGTCCCGGCCGCCGGAACCCCGGCTGCCGATAGAACGGTGATGTCCGCCCGGATTTTCTCCACCTCTTTGGTCTCGGTGTTCTCGATGAAGATTATCTGATCCTTGGTGTCGGGATCTTCCTGAATCTTGGCAGGACGACCTTTGTAGAAGACCACGTCCGGGTCTTCCTGCGCCCGTAGAAAAAGCTCTTCGTACCCCTTGCCGAAAGCCCTGATGTCCATGTAGAAGATGTATATCTTCTCTATCCCCGGCTCGTGGGTCTTGGCCAGAAGGGCGTTTTTGACCGTGTTCATGCAGCAGAAATAGGAACAATAGGGATAGCCGCGTTCCCCCACCGATCGGGAGCCCACGCATTGAACGAAAGCCAGTGTCTTGGGCGTCTTCATGTCGGACGGCCGAACCAGATGGCCGCCGGTGGGTCCGGAAGCGTTCAGTACCCGCTCGAATTCCAGTCCGGTCAGAACGTTTTCGTAGCGGGCGTATCCGTAGTTGGTCAGACTGCGGGGATCGTATTCGTCGAATCCGGTAGCCACCACGATGGCCCCCACGTTAACGGTCTCCTCCTTTGGCAGCATGTCGAAGTCGACGCAATTCAATTTACAGGCTCGGGAGCAGCTCTCGCATACCAGTATGGTCTTGTTCAGACAGACCTCCCGGTCGATCACGTAGGTGCGGGGCGAGGCCTGGGGAAAGGGCGCATAGATGGCTTTTCTGGCCCCCATCCCCAGATCGAAATAGTTGGGGGCGATCACCGGACAGGCCTTGGCGCAGTCGCCGCAGCCTACACAGGTGTCCTCGTTCACAAACCGCGGATTTCTTCTTACCGTGACCGTGAAGTTACCCTGCTCCCCCTCTACCTTGACCACCTCGGAGTAGCTCCACAGCCTAACGTTGGGATGTCGACCGACATCCAGCATGCGCGGGCCCAAAATTCATATAGCGCAATCCATGCTGGGAAAGGTCTTGTCTATCTGGGCCATCCTGCCGCCCAGGGTGGAGGATCGCTCCACCAGGTAGACCTGAAAGTCGGCATCGGCCAGATCCAGCGCCGCCTGAATTCCGGCCACCCCGCCGCCGATTACCAAAGCGCCTTTCTTTTCTTTGTCCTTCACCGTACCTCCAGATTTCTTCCGACTTCGAGCTGGCGTCGCATGCCTCGGGACGAAAAACCGGTGCCCTGCTCAAGGCAAGACCGCTGCCGGCATATCCGGGCGCGACTCGCGCACCTCTCCGGTCTCCGGTTCCAATCCGTTTAGGCGCCTGCCGGCGTCTCGCTTTTCGCCTTGCCTGTTTCGCTCAGAAGCCTCTTACCGTACTCGTATCCCTTGTCGAAGGCCTTCAGATTCATGTCGACCAGTCTCTCCCTGAAGGAGCTTTGGATGGCCTTTCTGGCCGACTCCGCCTCCACCAGCTCTGTCACCGCCGTGAAGAAGCCAAACATCACGATGTTAGCTACGATCTTGGCGCCCATCTCCTCGGCGAAACGAGTGGATGGGATGGCGTAAAGTTTCAGTCCCTTCTTGACCTGCTCGGGCTTCACCAGATCCTCGTCGATGACCAGGGTGCCCCGTTCTCTTATGTTTTCGGCGTGTTTGACGAATCCCTCCTGAGACATGGCCACCACGATATGAGGAACGGTAATGTAAGGGTACAGAACCCGCTCATCGGAGATCACCACCTGGGAGCTGCAGGCGCTGCCGCGCGCCTCCGGCCCGAAGCTCTGGGTCATGGTGGCCTGCTTTCCGTCGTAAATGGATGCCGCCTTTCCCAGAAGGTATCCGAAACGGATCACCCCCTGCCCGCCGAATCCGGTCAATCTCAACTCTGTCAGCATTGGGGACCTCCGTGCTCAACGAATTTTTCCTTCAGCTTTCCCCTCATCCAGGTATTGTAAGCGTCCATAAACGGGGGCCTCTCCCGGTCGACGAACTTGCCCACGACGATCTTCTTCTGATATTCGATCCCCAGCTCCCTGGTGTCGGCGCCGTGTTTGATCACGCTGTTGTCGTGGTAGAACTTCATCAGGTCCAGACCGCTGCCCAGCCGGTTCCTTCTGGCATAAAGTGTGGAGCAGGGACAGATGATCTCGATGAAGGAGAAGCCCTTTTTGTTCATGGCTTCCGACATGGACCGGGCCAGCCTTCGCACGTGAAGAGCCGTCCAGCGGGCGACATAAACCGCTCCGCAGGATTCCGCCAGGTGGCACAGATTGAAGGGCTGTTCGAAATTCCCGTAGGGTGAGGTGGAGGTGTTGGCGGTCAGCGGGGTGGTGGCTGCCACCTGTCCCCCGGTCATGGCGTAGATGAAGTTGTTGACGCACAGAACCGTCAGATCCATGTTCCTCCGGGCCGCGTGAATCAGGTGATTGCCGCCGATTCCCGATATGTCGCCGTCCCCGCTGAAAACCACCACCTTCAGCTCGGGGTTGGCCAGCTTCAGCCCGGTGGCAAAGGGAATGGCCCGGCCGTGAGTGGAGTGGAACGAATCCAGCTTGATGTAGCCGGCCACTCTTCCGGTGCATCCTATCCCCGACACCACACACACCTTCTCCAGCGGAATGGTGCTCTTCTTCAGGGCTTCGGCAAAGGCGGTCACCGCGGTTCCTATTCCGCAGGTGGAGCACCAGATGTGCGGGATGCGATCCATCCGCAACAGAGCCTCCATGGGGTGCTCTGCGGCCTCCTGCGTCTGGAGTGTGTCTACTGCTTTCATTTCGCCGCCTCCTTAATGGCTTTGTAGATGTCTTCCGGATCGTGCACCCATCCTCCTCCGTGCGGAATCAAAACCGTCTTGGCCTTGCCGGCAACGCATCTCTCCACTTCAAAGTACATCTGTCCGTAATTCATCTCCACCACCACGAATGCTTTCACCTTGTCCGCCAGCTGTCTGATCTTCTTTTCCGGGAAAGGCCAGCATATGATGGGGCGGAGAAGTCCCACCTTTATTCCCTCTCTTCTGGCCTTCTGAAGAGCGGGGATGGATACGCGCGAGCTGATGCCGTAGGAGAAGATTACCACCTCGGCGTCGTCCATCTGCATCTCCTCGATATCCAGCAGATCGTCCTCGTGCAGCCTTATCTTATCCACCAACCTTCTCACCAGCTTCTCCTGAGCCTGCCAGCTCATGACCGGGTAACCCTTCTCGTCGTGGGTCAAACCGGTGACGTGGATTTTGTATCCGTCCCCGGCCTTGACCATCTCCGGCACCATGTCCTTGCCTGCTTTGTACGGCAGGTACTCGCCCGGAGGCAGCTTGGTATAGCGCCGGGGATAAAGCTCTATCTGATCTGCCGGCGGGATCACCACCTTCTCGGTCATGTGGCCCACGCATTCGTCGGTCATCACCATCACCGGCACCCGGTATTGCTCCGAAAGGTTGACTGCCTTTATCACCATCTCGAAGCATTCCTGGGGGGAGTTGGGAGAGACCGCGATAATCTCGTAATCGCCGTGCGATCCCCAGCGGGCCTGCATCATGTCTGCCTGTCCGGGAAGGGTGGGAAGTCCGGTGGAGGGACCGCCCCTTTGCACGTTGATGACCACGCAGGGGGTCTCCAACATGGCTGCCAGTCCGATGTTTTCCATCATCAGGGAGAAACCCGGCCCCGAGGTGACGGTGAGGGACTTGGTACCTCCCCAGGCAGCCCCGATTATGGCCGCCATGGAGCCCATCTCGTCCTCCATCTGAATGAAGATGCCGCCCACCTCCGGAAAACGCTCGGATATCCTTTCGGCTACTTCGGTGGAAGGGGTTATGGGGTAGCCGGCCACGAAGCGAACCCCTGCTGCGATGGCTCCCTCCGAGCAGGCATGGTCACCATCCAGATAATGCTCTCCGGTTAACACACCTTTGGGATCAGCTTTCAACTTTCTTTACCTCCTGCTCAGCCGGTTTGTCTTTCTGCTTCGGTTTCTCCGTCACGTAGATGGCAAACTCGGGACAAAGCATCTCGCACAATCCGCAGAAGACGCAGGTGTCCTCCTTCGCCACGTGCGGCGGGTGGTATCCCTTGGAGTTGTACTCGCTGGAAAGCTCCAACACGTCGCGCGGGCAGTATTCCACGCAGAACGCGCATCCTTTGCATCTTTCTTTTATGATGTGCAACTCGCCGTGGGGAATTTCAAGTTTGTCGGAATCGAGGGGCTTTCGCCAGAATTTGCCCATTGAGGGTGGGGCCATGTCTTCACCTCCGGAAGCCAAAGTTGCGGGAAAGTCCGCTGCTCGTACGTTTTGTCAAATCAAGATAAGACTTATTCCGTCTTAGTCAAGCGAGAATTTTCCACAAAGTTGCAGGCGCACAACACAATAATACGTGCATTCCAACCCAATGAATGGCCGACGGAAGCGGCCCCCATATTGTTTTTCGGCAGTATCATGCCACGGTGTGAATCTGGCTGTCGTTGCCCCGCGAGAATCCGCAAGAGTCGAAATTCGCTTGACAATGGAGGAATCGGAGAGTTCAATTCATGTGAGGATGTTCCAACGCAGTGCAAACAGCAAATGGGGAAGCATGTTGATCTGGAAGTCTCTTCTACCGAGGGCCTTGATCTGGTTGGCCTTGGTCATTTCGTGTGACCATGCCGGCGATGGACAGAAATCGTCTCCTGCGGCGTCTGCCTTGAGTGCTCTCTCCGACTCGATCACCGTGACTCCGATGGCGTCCGGGAAGTACACCTTGGTTCAGAAGTTCTTTGACAACTTATCGGCTTTGAGAGAGGCTCAAGGTGATGATTCCGCAAGGTCGGTTCTTGTGGACTTCTTCGGCCGCCTGCATCCTCGGGTGAGGGTTACTGACTCGCTGGCCGTATTTCAGACAGTTGAATGGATTGGCAACTGCTTTACTCTCATGGACTCGGGTGGGGTCTTCTTCACCAACGGGGATGCGGACACATACACGGCCTGGTATCTGCAGCAGGTGCAAGGAATTCGGCCGGACCTGCTGGTGGTCTCGCTCCCGTTCCTGGTGGCGCCGCACTACCGTCGATTTCTGCAAACCGACGGTCGCAGCCGAGAAGCATTGAATCTCTCGCCAGCTGATACACTCCCCGTCCCTCCATCCACCGGCCGAACGCAGACGACTCTGGTGGAGATAGTCACCCATCTGGCAGAGAGTCGAGAGCATCCGGCCGTATACATGGCGCCAAGTTGTGGAGTCGGGAAGAGGTTCGGCCGGCAGGTGGTCGATCTGGGGCTGGTTTACTCATACCAAGACTCTATTCAGCAACAGGCTGATGTTCTTAATCTGCTGATGTCTAAGCTCACCGGGGAGTGGAAACTCGAGCATGCAACACAAGGGGCGCCAAAAGACTCAAGCTACGCTGCCCGGGTCGCCTGGTTGCAGTATCTGACCTTAATCATCCGCATGGCACCGAAATTCGAGAAGGCCGGGCGCTATCCCGATCTGGATACTCTCTTTGCATACATTGAGCCTGTGGTCGGCGACGACTGGCGATTCTCAATGCTCAGGTATCAGTACTGTCACCAGACCGATGCCCAGTGCTCCGAGTATCGAGAGAGGGTGAAAGCCTATGCCGCCGACCACCCTAAGGACGGAGCGGTGCGGGCAGCGTTGAGGCAATTGAAGGACAAATAGCGTCGCACCGTGCGGCTCTCCTGTCGGGAACGGACACCCTGTTCGTTCCCAAGAAGGTCGAAAAAAACCAGTTGTGCGCGAAATTTCTCTTGACAAGGAAACCATTTGCCTTAAATTTCGTAATACGATGCTAAACGAGTAGCGAATCTGAATCATTCGGAGGTGCACACTTTAATGGGCTTTAAGATGCTTTCAATTGACAACTGCCGCGCACAAGGCACCAGTGTACCCATTTTGGTCGACACTCCCGGACCAAGGAGGCTACTCTGAATAGGCGCTTAAAACGGAACTTCACAAAACCGTGACCTATGCAGAGTAGGTCACGGTTTTTAGTTTATAGGGAAAGGAACAAACATGAATTTCGCAGTCGAGACTTCGGGTTTGAACAGGTTCTTCAAGATAAAGAAGTCGAAGAACAAGAAAGGAAGCGGCAATAGCGACGGCAGGCTGGTTGCCTTGGATAACGCCAACATCAACATTCATCAGGGCGAGCTATTCGGGCTTTTAGGTCCCAATGGCGCAGGCAAAACCACCCTGATCAAGATTCTCGCCACCCTGCTTCTACCTACTTCCGGAACTGCCTTAGTAGACGGCATAGACGTGGTGAACCATCCGGAGAAGGTCCGAAGGTTGATCAACATGGTCTCCGGTGGCGAGCACTGCGGCTACGGAATCTTAACGGTCAGGGAAACCTTGTGGATGTTCTCGCAGTTTTACGGCATCCCCAACAAGGTGGCGCTGGGAAGAGTGGACCAGCTTCTCAAGATTCTGAAAATGGAGGAGTTCGCCAAGACCAAGATCGGCAAGCTCTCCACCGGTCTCAGGCAGAAGCTCAATTTCATGCGGGGTTTCGTGTGCGATCCCAAGATCATGTTCTTGGACGAGCCCACTTTGGGTCTGGACGTGCAGATCGCCCGCGACGTGAGAAGCTACATCCGAACCTGGATGAAGGAGAACCCGGAAAGGACCGTACTTCTAACCACGCACTACATGGCCGAGGCGGAGGAGCTGTGCGACCGGGTGGCCGTCATCGATAAAGGAAAGGTTCTGGTATGCGACACGCCGCAGAATCTGAAGAGAACGCTGGCCGGCGAGGCGGTCTATCATATCGAGGTTCCCCTCTCGCCCAACGGCATGGAGGAGTTTGAGAAAGTCGCCGGCGTGCAGCAATTCGCTTGCGAGCACAGGAATCACTCGGGCACGACCAAGCTCAAGTTCATCCTCAAGGATGAGTCCGCCATATCCAGCGTGACCGAGTTCTTGAGCAAAAAGGACTCCAGGATAATCTCCCTCTCCAAGATGGAGCCCAGCCTGGAAGACGTTTTCGTCGCCCTGGTGGGAAGAGGACTGAAGGATGAAAACTGATCTTAAGACCAACATAAAAGCCATAATCGCCCGGGCTTATGTGCGGGTGGTGGGCGCCAATCGCGAGCCGAGCTGGTGGCTCACCGACACCCTGCTTCCCATCCTGAGCACTGCTGCATACGTTTACGTGTACAAGGCCCTGAAGGCTCCGGAGGAGTATGTCGGATTCGTCATCCTGGGCGGAACCATGAGCGCTTACTGGATACACGTTCTGTGGAGCATGGCCGCGCAGTTCTACTGGGAGAAGGAGGTGGGCAATCTGGATTTGTACCTGATCGCCCCCATATCCAGGATGTCCCTGCTTTTGGGCATGGCGTCCGGGGGCATGTTCACCGCCACCACCAGAGCGGCAAGCATCTTCCTGGCGGGAAGCCTGATCTTCAAGGTGAACTTCACTGTGATCAGCTTCCCCAAGCTGTTGGCCGTGTTCATCCTCACCCTGATGGGGTTGTACGGCCTGGGCATGGTCTTCTCGTCGCTTTTTATGCTGTACGGACGGGAGGCCTGGCACGGCGTCACGCTCTTGCAGGAACCGGTTCATCTGTTGTCCGGGTTTTTCTTTCCGGTGAGAAATCTGGGTTTCGCCGTGGGCCTGGGAGCTTCGCTGATACCGTTGACTCTGGGACTGGATGCCATGAGGCAGTTGGCCTTCAAAGTCGGCGCAGAATCCGGATTCATAGACGTGAACCTGGAGATAGGCGCGTTATTATTCCTATGTGTCGCCTTCCTGGTGGCGGCCAAGTATGCCCTGCAATATATGGAGAAACTGGGCAAGAAAGAAGGCCGGCTTACGTTAAGATGGCAATAGAAACCTCCCCGGCTTCCCCCTCTCCAATTCATGGAGAGGGGGATCAAGGGGGTGAGGTAATAAGGAGAGATCAACTGAGATGTTTACCAAAACCAAAGAGAACTTAAGAACCATAAAGACCGCCGGTCAACTGGGATGGGCCATGGAGTCCAACTGGACCGATCCACTCCTGTTCGCCATCTACTCCATCGTCCGGCCGCTGGCCTCGTCGCTGATCCTGGTGGTGATGTACTACGTGGTAACCAGAGGAAAGACCGGCATGGACATGTTCGCCTACATCTATGTGGGAAACGCTTTCTTCATGTACGTGTTCAACGTCCTCTTCGGCGTCAGTTGGGTCATACACGAGGATCGCGAACACTACCAGATGCTCAGGTACATCTACATATCACCCATCCGGATGTATTACTACTTGTTCGGCCGCGGTACCGCCAAGATGATCCTCACCACGGTGGCGGTGATCATCACCCTGGCTTTCGGCATCCTGGTCCTGAAGATTCCGGTCAACCTGGCGACGGTGAACTATCCTCTATTGATATTCTCCGTGGCGATGGGAATCTTCATCATCACCTGTCTGGGAATACTCTTGGCCGGAATAACCCTGATCACCGCGCATCACAGCTTCACGCTGACCGAAGGAATGGCCGGGCTATTCTATCTGGCTTGCGGTGCCATATATCCGATAGACATCCTGCCGGTGTGGCTGCAGTATGTGTCCAAGGGACTGCCTCTCACCTACTGGCTGGAGCTGGTGAGACGTTCGGTCCTGGGCAAAAGCCTAAGTCCCACTTTAAGCGGACTCTCCGACGTGCAGTTGATCGGCATAATGGCGGCGACCACTCTGGCTCTGGCTTTGGTTTCCCACTGGATTTACCGCTCGCTGGAGCACGTGGCCAGAAGTCGCGGTAAGATCGACCAGTTGACCAATTACTAAGTAAACCGTTTGCTGGGTGTCCGTCCTATCGCTTGCCGGCGCATGAAAGGTACGAGTCTTTGACAAGGGCGGCAATACTGCAAGCATGAGGAAAACGTGACAAAGTCTATAGTCTGTATGCTGGTGCTGCTATTGTTCGGCACGCCTTCCGCGACCGAAGGAAAACAGATAGCTATCACCTTCGACGATCTGCCGGCATCGCACATAGCCGTCTTTCAGGACCAGTTGAAGGTCAATCGGCGGATTCTCGAGGTTTTGGACAAGTACCACGTGAGGGCCACCGGCTTCGTAATCGCCGGCCGTCTGAATGGAAAAGCCGACATTCTCGATTTGTAGCTGGATCATGGACACGAACTGGCCAATCATACATACTACCACACGGATTTCGACAATGTAAGACCGGGCACTTTTCGAACGGACGTAAACAAAGGCGCCTCTGCACTGCGGGAGATCCTGAAGAAGCGTAACCCAAGTCTGACTTACTTTCGGTTTCCCTATTTCCATGAGGGCAACACGGCGGAGAGGAAGCGAGCCATCGGGAAATTCCTAAATGAGAATGGCTGGGTTATCGCACCGGTGACCATAAACCTGAGGGACCCGGACTACAATGAACTCTTCCTGAAAGCCTGGGGATCCAGCGACAAAAGACAGCAGGATTCGGTCGAGATTGCATATCTCGAGCAGGTCAAGAGGAAGACCACCGAAGCGGAAGATTTGGCGCAGGAGCTTTTGGGCAGAGACGTCAGACATATTCTGCTTCTGCATCTGAACCGGATCAACGCGGAGACTTTGGATCAAATTCTCGAGTTCTATGCGAATTCGGGATACTCGTTCATATCATTGCGCGAAGCTTTGCAGGATTCGGTCTATTCACTTGAGGAGGACTACGTCGGGTCGGAGGAATCGACTTGGCTGGAAAGACTGAAGTCAAGCAGATGAGACAAGTGAATTTCCGTTCTGCCCGGCTCCTCTCTCCCTGGTGAAAAGACGGGAAAGCGAGGTGAACCATGATCGAAGGAAGAGAAGTTCGAATCAGGGCCATAGAGAAAAGGGATATCGACGAGATCATGAAATGGATAAATGATCCTGAGGTGAAAAGCAATCTGCTTATGAGATATCCGGTCTCCCAATATCAGGAGGAAAGGTGGATAGAAACGGCCCTGGCTACCGACAACCAGAGGAACAAGACCTTCGCCCTGGAGACCAAAGATGGAGTCTATCTGGGCGGGATAGGCCTGCACAAGATAGATTGGGAGAACAGCAACGCCGAGGTGGGCATCGTCATAGGAAAGAAGGAGTACTGGAACAAAGGATACGGCACCGACGCCATGCTGGCCATACTCGATTTCGCGTTCAACCAGATGAATCTTCACCGAGTCTACCTGCGGGTGTTCGAGTTCAACCAAAGAGGCATCAGATCGTACGAGAAGTGCGGCTTCCAAAAAGAAGGAGTCCTCAGGCAGGATCGCTATCGCCAGGGCCGGTACTACAATACTATAATGATGGGAATCCTGAAGGAGGAGTTTCGACAAAACTCCGAACGTGCGTAGCCCGCTTCACTCACATCCCGGATCGGGAAAGCCAACCTTAGCAAGTCCCTACTATTCGACAAAGCTCTGGACAAAAGCGCCTTGTGGGCGTAAATTGGTGGCCTGACTGCTGAACCTGCCATTTAGGTGATCTTCTGACATCCAACCGGGAGGACAGATCATGAACGATCAAGCCAGGAACATGATAATCATCGGCGGAGGACCGGCCGGATACGTGGGCGCCATTCGGGCGGCGCAGCTGAGCGCCAATGTGACCGTGGTCGAAAAAGAGGAGTTGGGCGGAACCTGCCTGAACGTGGGCTGTATTCCCACCAAGGTGTTGACCTCGGCCGCCCATACCTATTCCACGCTCAAGACAGCATCGCGTTGGGGCTTGAAGACCAGTGGGATGGAGTTGGACTGGTCGTTGGTGATGAAGAGAAAACAGATGGCCGTAACCCGCCTGGTAACCGGCGTGAAAAGCCTGCTCAAAGCTCGCAATGTCAACGTGGTCAAGGGCACGGCCGCCTTCCTGGATGAGAGCACGATAGAGGTGGCGAAAGAAGGCGGCACGTCGGAGAAATTGAAGGCGGACAGGTTTCTGGTCTGCCCGGGCTCGGTTCCCATCCGGCTTCCCGTTCCGGGAATCGAACTGGAGGGTGTGATCGACAGCACCGGCGCGCTGTCCTTGAATTCGATTCCCAAAAGCATGTTGATCATCGGGGGCGGGGTTATCGGATGCGAGTTCGCCTATATCTATAACTCCTTTGGCACGCAGATCACCATCGTGGAGATGCTGCCGCAAATCATTCCCGGGGAAGACGAGGAGGTGGTTGCCGCATTGAGAGCGTCTATGGAGCGATCGGGAATGAGAATCTACACTAATTCGAAGGTCACGCGAATAGATGCAGGGAAGGGCGGCGGCAAGACGGTCACCGTTTCGACCAAAGAAGAAGAGACCAAAGTGGAAGCGGAGAAGATTCTGCTTTCGGTGGGAAGAAGGCCCAACACCAAGGATATGGGATTGGAGAAGCTGGGAATCAAGATGGACCGCGGCACCATACTGGTGGACGACCATCTGAGAACCAACTTGCCTCATGTCTACGCCGCCGGAGACTGCATAGGAAATTGGCTTCTGGCGCACGTCGCATCTATGGAAGCCGAGGTGGCTGTGGAGAATGCGCTGGGCCACGACAAGAAGATGGACTATACGGCAGTTCCCTCCTGCATTTACACCCATCCCGAGATCGGCAGCGTGGGGTTGAATGAAAGACAGGCCAAAGAAAAAGGGTTAGAGATCACAACGGGTAAGTTTCCCATGTTGGCTTGCGGCCGGGCACAGGCGGAGCTGGAGACCGAGGGCTTCGTCAAGGTGGTGGTGGAGAAGAATTCGGGAAAAATCCTGGGCGCGCAGATCTTGGGTCACCGGGCCACGGACTTGATCGCCGAGTTGACCTTGGCCATCCACATGGGAGCGAAAGCTCAGGATGTAATCGACACCATTCACGCTCATCCAACATTAAGCGAGCCGATAAGGGAAGCGATCTTGAAGGCAGACGGCAGACCAATCCACATGACGTAGTCAAAACCTCTCCCCCTTCTTCTCTCCCTCTCCAAACGGTGGAGAAGGGGACCAGGGGGTGAGGTGATGGTGGAATACTTCGGTTACGAAGAAATCGCTAGAGTCTATAGAACAGGGCTGAATGCCCTGCCCTATGAATAAACCGTTCCTCGCATATCCGGCATAGGGGCGGGAATTCATCCCGCCCCGAAACGTATCACAGACCCATTGGGATGGATGTCCAACCTCCGTAAAAGTCTACCAGGGCAGGGCTGAATGCCCTGCCCTATGAATCAGCCATTCCTCGCATATCGGCATAGGGGCGGCAATTCATCCCGCCCCGAACCGAGTTACAGATCCGTTGGGGTGGATGTCCAGCCTC
>CAZPRG010000027.1:0-17582 GCA_964588675.1 uncultured Ignavibacteria bacterium | reverse complement strand
TGACCTCTATCTGATCCACTGGCCGGTGGAGGGACTGCGCCAGGAATCCTGGAAAGCGCTGGAAACCCTGCTTGCCGAGAGCAAGTGCCGGGCCGTCGGCGTAAGTAACTACATGACCTGGCATCTGGAAGAGCTTCCGCAGAGCTCTTCCACCATTCCGGCGGTGAATCAGGTGGAATTCAGTCCCTATCTTCATTTGAGTGATCTTCTGGAATACTGCCGGTCGCACCACATTCAACTGGAGTCTTACAGCCCGCTGACCAAAGGCCACATGCTGATGGATCCCAAGCTAGGAAAGGTGGCTGCCGGGTATTCCAAGACCCCGGCGCAGATTCTGATTCGATGGGCGTTGCAGAAAGAAGTGGTGGTTATACCCAAATCGTCGAGGAAAGAGAAGATCAGAGAGAACTCCCAGGTATTCGATTTCGCCATCTCGGATGAGGACATGAAGCTTTTGGATTCCTTCGACCGGGACCTGCGCACCAGCTGGGACCCGTCGAAGGCACCATGAGCGGGAGTCCTCTTTCTTGATAGGAAAGCCAAATCCATGAGCACTCCCACAAAGAGCGGCGGGACAGTCGGATTCTGGTCGGTGGTGGCCATCGGCGTGGGGGGAATGGTGGGGGGCGGAATCTTCGCCGTGCTGGGTCTGGCGGTTCAGCTGGCTCGGGGCGGAACCCCCGTGGCATTCGCCCTGGCAGGCGCGGTGGCGCTGGTGACCTCCTATTCATACGCCAAGCTGTCGGTCTGTTTCCCCAGCCAGGGAGGCACGGTGGAATTCTTGAACCAGGCCTTCGGGCCCGGTCTTTTCACCGGCGGGCTGAACGTGCTTCTGTGGCTGAGTTACGTGGTGATGCTTTCGCTGTATGCCTTTGCCTTCGGAAGTTACGGGTCCCACTTGTTTCCGGCCCACTTGCAGCCATATGCCAAACACCTTCTCATCAGCGGGATCGTGATTCTTCTGACCGGGCTGAACGTTTACGGTTCCAAGATCGTGGGCGAATCGGAGGAGTGGATCGTGGGATTCAAGATCGCCATCCTGCTTTTGTTTATTGCCACCGGGTTGTGGGGCGTACAGATCACCCGACTGCTCCCGCCGGCCTGGCCCCACACTTTGAACCTGGTTGCCGGGGGAATGGTCATTTTCGTGGCGTACGAAGGATTCGAGCTGATCGCCAACACGGCGGGAGACGTGAAGAACCCCCAAAAAACGCTTCCCCTGGGCTTTTGGTCGGCTGTGGGATTCGTCATAATCCTGTACGTGCTGATCTCGGTGGTGGCGGTGGGCATTCTTCCTGTAAGCCAGATCGTGGCTGCCGAGGATTACGCTCTGGCCGTTGCCGCCAGGCCTTCTTTAGGCTCTTTCGGTTTCACCCTTATCGCCATCGCCGCCCTTCTGTCGACGGCCTCGGCCATCAATGCTACCTTGTACGGGGCCTCCCGAGTTAGCTATATCATAGCCAAGGAGGGAGAGCTGCCCGAAAGCCTGGAGAGGAAGATCTGGAATCGGCCGGTGGAAGGTCTGCTGATCACCTCCGGTCTTACCCTGCTTGCGGCCAACCTCTTCGATCTCTCCAGCATCTCCGTAATGGGAAGCGCTGGGTTTCTTCTGATCTTTGCGGCCGTCAACGGGAGTAACCTGCGTCTCTACAAGAAGACCGCGGGCAAAAGATGGATCTCGGGATGCGGGCTGGCGGCGTGCCTGGCTGCGCTCGCCGCATTGGTATGGCAGACGAGCTTGCGATCGCCCAAGGACCTGTGGATAGTGGCGTTGATGGTGGGATCGGCCTTCATCATCGAAGCCCTCTACCAGAGCTTAACCGGTCGGGTGATCCGGCCTTTTTTCGAAAGGGAAATGCGACGCTGAAGAGGCCTTGTGGTTCAATCAGGCCTGTCGGTTGGGAGAGCAGAAGCATTTTGTTCGGAAAGGAGGAGGAAATGGGTGAACCCATGTCGGATTCTCATTTCAAGAGCATGAGCTTCATGTTTCGGTTTCGCGACTTTTTCCTGCCGCGTAAAAACGTCCTGAAAGAGGTGGACATAAAGCCCGGCTTTCACATACTGGATTATGGCTGCGGCCCGGGCAGCTATACCCTAGTCGCCTCTCGGCTGGTGGGGCCGACAGGGAAGGTGTACGCGCTGGATATTCATCCTTTGGCCATCAAGCGGGTCAAGGAGCGGGCAGAGAAAGAGAACTTATCCAACATTCAGACCATCCAGTCCGACTGCGCGACCGGACTGGAGGCCGACAGCATCGACGTTGCCCTTCTCTACGATGTCATGCACGGCCTGGATCAGCCGGATGCCGTGCTCGGGGAACTGCGCCGGGTGTTAAAGCCGGGCGGAACCCTGTCGGTGAACGATCATCATTACCAGCAGGAAGAGATCGTATCCAGGATAACCGGGGGAAAGCTCTTCGTGCTCCGGAGCGGGGGCAAAAAAACCTGCAATTTCACCAAGTCGAAAGGAGGCAACCAGTGAACAGGCGCGTCTTCGGATTCGTCGCAGCTCTGGCATTCGTGGGGGTCTTGACCGGCTTTATGCTTTCGGCCGGGCACACGGACGACCAAGCAACCGTGGCCCAACCGGCAGGATGGGAAACGGGGAGGGTGAAACTGCCGCCGCCCAGGCTGGATGGTCCGGTGTCGGTGGAGAGAGCACTGGCGCAAAGAAGATCCATCAGAACGTACAAGGACGAACCTCTGAGTTTGGCCGAAATCTCGCAGATCTTGTGGGCGGCTCAAGGGATCACCGACGAAAAAAGCGGGAAGAGGACTGCTCCGTCCGCCAGGGCCATGTATTTTCTCGACGTCTACCTGTTGGCCGGAAACGTCACGGACCTCCCGCAGGGGATGTATCTGTATCAACCGCAGGGGCACGAACTGAGCAAAGTCATGGAGGGGGACGCCAAAGCCAAGCTGTTCGAAGCGGCGGGACAGGCTCCCATCGAGAAAGCTCCTGCAGCGTTGGTGATTGCCGGCCAGGCGGATCGCGCGACCAACTCGAATTGGATGTACCTGGAAGCCGGCCATGCCGCGGAGAACGTTTACCTGCAGGGAGTCTCGCTGGGAATCGGAACCGTGGTGATGGGAGGCTTTACGCCGGACGAGGTGAAGACAGCTCTGAACTTACCGCAGAACCAGACAGTCATATACATCATGCCCCTTGGAAAGAAATGACATGGCTGCCGGCTCGCTCGCGGCAAGTCGAGTGAGCACGGGGACATTGTCTTTTTGCGACCCCAAGACATATCGGGCGGCCAAATGTCACCTGCTTCCGGTTCCGTATCCGAGGTATCCCTGATCCGACAGGATGCTTCAATGCCTTTGGCCTGCGAAGGCGCGGAGGTTAGGAGATGACGGCTCAACACTCATATCACCCGGTTTGCCCCGGCCTTGACTTTTCAAGCCCGCCTACGGACTTTTACCTCCGAAGTTCCTCGTCACCGCAATCTTGAAATGCCTTTGAAACCCGTTGCCTTTCCCGTATAATTCGGAAGTCTGAGCCAAGACGTTTTGTTTTGAGAGAAGGGCTTTGTACTCCTTGATCTTCATCACATGTCCGAGACCGAAAAAAGCTTGGAGCTGGCTGCCGCGGGAATCCGGCAGGGCAAATTCTACCTGACCTTCCGCTCGCTGCGCCATCGGAATTTCCGGCTCTACTGGTTCGGCCAGATGGTCTCGTTGATCGGAACCTGGATGCAAAGCACCGCTCAAAGCTGGCTGGTTTTGGAGCTTTCCAATTCCGCTTTTCTTCTGGGAGTGGTGGGGGCTTTCGGCACTCTCCCCGTTTTCTTCTTCTCGCTGCCGGCGGGCGTGCTGGCCGACCGGGTCAAAAAGCGGAAACTCCTCATCCTGACGCAGATTTCCGCAATGACCTTGGCCTTGGTCCTGGCATTTCTGACCTTTACCCATATGGTGAAGGTGTGGCATGTGATGATCCTGGCGCTGCTCTTGGGATTGGTGAATGCCTTCGACGCGCCCACCAGACAGTCCTTTGTCAAGGAGATGGTGGGAGGCGAAGATCTCTTGAATGCCATCGCCTTGAATTCCACCATGTTCAACGCCGCCCGGATACTGGGTCCGGCCGCGGCCGGCATATTGATAAGCCTGGTGGGAGAGGCGGGGTGTTTTCTGGTGAACGGATTAAGCTACCTGGCGGTGATAGCCGGGCTTTCCATGATGAAGATGGACGATATCGTCTACCGGTCCGTCGGGCGCTCTCTTTTGATCAGCTTCAAGCAGGGGCTGGGCTACGTGAAGAAGACCAGAAGGGTGCTGGCTCTGATACTGATGGCCTCCTCTTTGAGCATCTTCGGTTTTTCATACGCCGTACTAATGCCCATCTTCGCGCGGGACATATTGAAGGCGGGTCCCCGGGGGCTGGGATTTCTTATGGCCGCCATCGGAATAGGGGCCATAACCGCCGGGTTGAGCCTGGCCTCCCGGAAAGCCGAGGAGAAGCTGAGATATCTGCAGGTGGGAATTTTGGTCTTTTTCGTTTCGCTTTTTCTTTTTTCCCTCTCCAAGAATTTCTATTTGTCGATGCTGGTTCTGGTGGGAACAGGCTGGGGCATGCTTACTTTGATCGCCACCTGCAACACGCTGCTGCAGGAGATCATTCCGGACGAACTGAGAGGCCGGGTGCTGGCCTTTTACACCATGATGTTTATGGGGACCATGCCCATCGGGAGCTTTCTGGCCGGAACCCTGGGACAGACGCTGGGGGTCATCTGGACGGTGAGACTGGGCGGCCTTCTGTTTGCAGCGGTTTCCTTCTTTCTGTTCAAGAAGTTCGTTCAGAGGGAAATAGCACCGGGCAGGTCACAGCCGGAACTGCAAACTTCACCCGGCAGCGGGTAGATTCCTCATCGCGTCGTCTTTCTCGCCCGGCCCGGATGGAGCCAGAAGCTTGAGGACAACCGATCACATGAACGCCTCTGACGCGGAGAAGTCCAAAGACAAAGGACCGGCCCTGCTGGTGGCCACGCTGGCCTCCTTTCTCACGCCCTTTATGGGTTCCTCGGTCAATATCGCCCTGCCCTCCATCGGCGGCGAATTCGGCATGAATGCCGTCTCCCTAAGCTGGATCGTCACCTCATATCTACTGGCCGCAGCCATGTTTTTGGTCCCCATGGGAAGGATAGCCGACATACACGGCAGGAAGAAGATATTCAGAATCGGAATATGCATCGATCTGGTGGCCTCCTTGGGCCTGGTGATCTCGTCCAACGAGGTTCAGTTTCTCTTCCTGCGGGTGCTGCAGGGAATGGGCGGCGCCATGATCTTCGGCACCGGGGTGGCGATTCTAACCTCGGTGTTTCCAGTGGGCGAGAGGGGCAAGGCTTTGGGGATAAACGTGGCGGCGGTTTACTCGGGTTTGTCTCTAGGACCCTTTGTCGGTGGGTTCTTGACCCAGCATCTGGGATGGAGGGCCATCTTCGTCTCCTACGTTCCGCTGGAGTTAGTGGTAGTGGCCCTGACCTTCTGGAAGTTGAAAGGAGAGTGGGCTGGGGCCGAAGGGGAGAAATTTGATCTGGCCGGTTCTGTGGTATACGGCGTTTCGCTGGTGGCCTTGATGTACGGTTTCTCGCTTTTGCCCGCAAGCTCCGCAATATGGCTGATCCTCCTGGGGGTTGTGGGCATTATGGCGTTCGTCAGATGGGAGATGAGGACGGAAAGTCCGGTGTTCAACACGGACCTTTTCAGACACAACGTGGTTTTTGCCTTCTCCAACCTGGCGGCTTTGATTAACTACTGCGCTACCTCGGCCACCGCTTTTCTCTTGAGCCTGTATTTGCAGTACACCAAAGGACTCACTCCGGAGAAAGCGGGGTTGGTGTTGATATCCCAACCGGTGATGATGGCGGTATTCTCGCCCTTGGCAGGCAGGCTTTCCGACAAAATCGAACCGAGAATAGTGGCCTCCTCCGGGATGGCCTTGACGGCCGTTGGGCTGGCACTGTTTGCATCGTTGGGCGAGACCACGGCCCTGAACTCCATCATACTGAGCCTGGCTCTTTTGGGCTTCGGCTTCGCCCTTTTCTCGTCCCCCAACACCAATGCGGTGATGAGCTCGGTTCAAAAGGAGTTTTACGGGGTGGCCTCCGCCACGCTGGCCACCATGCGCCTGACCGGCCAGATGTTGAGCATGGGAATCGCCATGCTGGTTTTCGCCTTGTATCTGGGCAGAACCCAGATCACCCCGGAGAACTATCCGCTTTTCCTGCGAAGCGCCAAGACGGCCTTTGTGATTTTCGCCGCGCTGTGCGTGGCCGGCGTGTTCGCCTCGCTGGCCAGAGGCGACGTTCGGTCCAAGAAAGGCCCGGGCATCGGTCCCGAAACGTAAGAAATTCCTTGACAAATCCCAATAATGATTTGAGCTTGAGGGGACGGGAAGCGTGTGGCACCTGCATATAGTGAAGAGACGAAGAGGGTAGTCGTTGTTCTCAACTTTGCCGTCGGTGTCGCCAGCGGATGAAGCGACCCGACGCCCATACGGACCTGTAGGGACGGATTCAACGGATCGGAGAAGGATCCCGCTCGACGCGTCATGCTAATCGATTGTTGGTGAGCTGCAAACCACGAACCACGGACTATGAACCACGAACTGTTTAAGGAGGAGGGAGCTTCATGTTAAAGGAGTTCAAAGAATTCGCCATGCGCGGCAATGTGGTGGACATGGCCGTGGGTATCATTATCGGTGCGGCTTTCGGCACCATCGTTAAATCGCTGGTGTCGGATGTGATCATGCCGCCCATCGGCCTTCTGCTGGGCAACGTCGATTTCTCCAACCTGTTCGTCACCCTGAAATCCGGCGCGGAAATGGCGGGTCCCTATGCCACGCTTGTCGACGCCCAGGCTGCGGGCGCGGTCACGGTCAACTATGGCCTGTTCGTGAACACCGTCATCAGCTTCGTCATAGTCGCCTTGGCCGTGTTTCTCCTCATCCGCAGCATCAACCGACTCCAGCGGCAAGAGGAAGCTCCGCCAGCCGAGCCGACCACCAAAGAATGCCCGCATTGCTTTTCCACCATTCCGATCAAAGCCACCCGGTGCCCGATGTGCACATCGGAGTTGAAGTCTGCATAAAGCGTCGGCGCTCGGAGGAAGCCGAGAAATGCGAAGGAGCCGCCGGGCGCAAGCCAGGCGGTTCTTTTGTTTATGGGTAGGGACAGGATTCATGGCTGTCCGCAGCAAGCCTGTCATGCTGACCCCACCAACGGCGGGGGAAGCATTTTGTTTTTTAGATTCTTCGCTTCGCCCTGCGCCACACGGCGCAGGGTTTCTCTCAGAATGACAAGCGAATTTGTCATGCTGAGCGTAGCGAAGGATCTCGACTTGAGATGCTTACTCCGCCCCCTACTTGGTAACGGACACCTTGTCCGCTACTGTATAACACCACGGACGAGGCGTCCGTAACTAACAGGAAAAGGGAGAGCTAAGAGGTCCAAAACCACCCCTCACCTTAGTCCTCTCCCCTGAGGGGAGAGGAAAGTCATCTCCGACATCCGCAAGTCCCTCCTTGCAACTGCTTCTCTAACAACTTCAATCCTTGCCTGAGCATCCGCCAGCGCCTATATTCGGTGTTGAACGCCACAGGAGACCCGGAGAATGATGGCAAGTAAGAAGGAAAGCTTCCTGCAGTCAGCGCCTGTTGACTGGCTTCTCAGCGGCGAGCCTTTTGTCAGGTATCGTACTCTGATGGACCTCCTGGAAAGGCCGGAGAGTGACAAGGAGGTAGAGAAAGCCAAGAGGCAGGTTCGGCAGCATAGCTTGGTCAAGCAAATCCTTGCCCGGCAGAACAAGGATGGCTACTGGGGAACTTCGCAGGATATCTTCAAATGGTGGCCCAAGAAAGACACAACCTTCTGGCTGTTGGGCGTCCTGGCTGACTTCGGTTTCACGAAAGAAGACAGGAGAATTGCCAAGGCCTGCGAGTATGTTTTCGGCACCCAACTTCCCTCAGGCGGCTTCGGCTGGGCGCCGCCCCCAACCCCGGCTGAGTGCTTCACGGGCATACTGATCGAGTCTTTGGCGAAGTTGGGATATGCCTCTGATCCACGATTAAACCGAGCTTATGACTGGCTCATTCAGCGGCAGCGTTTTGACGGCGGCTTCTGGTGCAAGAACACCGGTCAATCCGGCGGGCCGAGAGAGAAAGAGCCGAGCTGTGCATTTGCCACGCTGTGTGTTCTGAGCGCGCTGGTGCGAAATCCCAAACTTAAGAAGAGCAAGATCGCTTCGAGAAGCGCGGAATTCCTGTTGCGGTGTTGGGAAAACAGAGGGAAGATCAAGTATGCCGGGCACGATTCACAGATTGGCAAAGGATGGGAGAAACTGCAATATCCTTTCACCGAATATCGCATCCTGAAATACCTGGATGCGCTCTCGCAGGTTGAATCCATAAGGAGCGACCGGCGCATGATTAAGATGAGGGGCCTGCTCTTGGAAAAACGAGACGAAGAGGGGCGTTTCCACGCCGAGTCGGTGCATAAAGTTTGGTCGGGCTTCGACTTCGGGCAGAAGAGGCTGCCCAGCCGGTGGATTACGCTGATTGCATATGGCATTATCAAAAGGATGAGTCTTTGAGGACACAGGGATTGAAACTGGATGTCTCGTATTGTAGACCCGGCTTGGCAAGAGGCCGGGCCACCCAGCCAATTTGTCATGCTGAGCGCAGCGAAGCATCTCGGCTTGAGATTCTTCTCCCCCGTACGGGGGATCAGAATGACACAGACAATCAAGGGAAAGAGTTCGTTGTTTTTCCAATCTTGAAGGGGACAGCCACGAGGGCTGTCCCTACGAGTAACCAATACAGAAACCCAGGCTCGATCCCGAAAGCGTTTGGGCAGACTTAGTGAAACCTCCTTTTCCTTCATTTCGTTTCCTAAGTATAAACAGGAAGGAGATGCGACCATGAAATCGAAGGTAACTGCGTCATCTATTCTTGCCGGGTTGGCGGCATTCGTTCTTTTGGCACCCTTTGCCACCGATCTGGACGGCCAACAGCTGCCCGAAGAAGATTATAGAGCGCTTGCAGTCTGCGAGGGGGTGGTGCAATTGTTCAAGCAATTCCCGGATTCTGTCTGGCCGGGGTATGATCTTTCCCGAAGACCGTTCATGTTCTACACGCCCGATAGGGCTTTTCTGTTCAACTGCCCCAAGAAAATAGAAGGCTTCACAGCCTATCCCAAAGACTGGCCGGATTTGGAAACTGACGTGCAGGTGTATGAGGGGCTGTACGAGGATCTATCCGGGCAGCTTGGTTTCGGTCTTTCCATCGACACGGTGGATTTCGCCGCGGTCCCTTTTCTCAAAAAGTCCAATGTGGAACTCTTTGCGTTTGTCGTTCACGAGAACTTTCATGAATATCAGCAGTATGGCGAGCATCCTGCTTTCGGCGAGATTCCCTGGGAGCGGGAACAGAAGTATCCCATTGAGGATGACGGGAACACGGCTTTGGCTTACCTGGAGATGCGTCTTCTGATGGATGCGCTTGAGGCCGCAGCCGATGGAGACGACGCCGGATGCCGGAAGCTAACCAGGCAATTCGTGGCGGTGCGGGATCATCGCTGGAAACAGTCCGATCCCTTTGTGGCGCGATACGAGCAGGGCCAGGAAATCAACGAAGGGACCGCCAAGTACGTGGAGTTGAAAAGCATCGATGTCTTCACGCGTCTGAAATACAAATCCTCTCTTTCGGGTTTGACCACGCCCTTGTCCAGAGATTTCAGCTCTGTTTCAATGCCCCAATATCTGCTCGACGATTTCCGGAATCGCATCACCGGCAACTCGGTCTCGCCGGAGGACATGCCCAGAAACAGGATATATCCGGTGGGAAGCGCCCAGGGTTTCTTGCTGGACTATTTCAAGATCGACTGGAAAGCACAGGCTCAGAGGGCGGGGCCGGATTTCACTTACGCACAGCTTCTAAGAGATAAGCTGGGCGTGAAAGAGGATGAGTTGGACGGCCTCGTCCAGAAGGCCGAACAGACTTACGATTACGATCAAGTCCTGGCCGCAACGGATAGCCTTATTGGCGACTACACCCGGGGATTCAATGATGCACTGAGCGCCTTTGAGTCGCAGGAAGGCTATCGGGTGGAAATCGATTTGAGCGGCAGGAATTTGAGGCGCAGCCGCTCGTCATCCGTCAAGAAGTGGCTGATGGATAAAGGCACCAAGGAGCTTTGCGGTCATTTCGACATTTACGTTTTGCAGTCGGTACAGGACACCAGCCTGTTCTTCCGTTTGCAGGATGCCGGGTTGCTGGATGAGAACAACTGGGACGCGGGAACCAAAAAACTGGTGTTCTTCGTGCCGGAGATAACCTCGATATCGCTGAATGGGAAACCGGTTCAGATTGCGGAGACGGGTGAGCGTCGGTTCGAGAGCGCTGGAATGACCGGTCCCAATCTTGAGGTCAACTGCTTCCGGAGCGGCACGATTGCAATCGACGAAAATCGAATTACTCTGGACCTCGGTCAATAAGTCGGCCTTAGGAGGATGCAGCCACTATTGTCAGCGAAGTTTTTCCGCTGCTTGATGGCTTCATAAACCGGGCATACGCGACGAACGAAACACCTCTCGAATTCCTCGGCAAGCTCTCCACCAGATGGACCACTTGAAAAGTATATCTTATTGTAAGGAGAACACCGAGAGAGTGGGTAGTACGGAGGCGATACCCTACGTCGTCGCCTGTTGATATTCATTTGTCAGAAGAGGTGAGCGAGATGAACAGAAGCGCTAGAAGCGACGAGCCCGAGCTGGTAAGTTCAAAGAAATTGAAGCGTACCCTGATTACACCCCATATGGAGGAGGAGATTTCTCCGGGGAAGAATCTGATTTACTGTTCGACCTTTCAGTTGGCTTGGAATCAGTTGCAGGATGATGTAGTAAAGGAAGAGGTTCGCCTGGCAGGAGCACCGCGCATGGCCGAGTTGCTGAACAAACGGCTTTCCACCAAGAACGATCTGTCGGATGACTGCTACCTGGCGATGGCGGGGGAATGTACACCTGAGCTGGTTGAGGGCCTGAACAAAGCATTGAAGGACAAGTTCGGGAAGGAGGCTCCTCCCGAGCTCCGGGCGAATATCCCCCAATTACTCAAACCTATTTTAGCCTATGCATATCTCAGCAAGAACCTGGAATTCCCTGAAAAGTTCCAAGTTCTCCCCAGGCCCATGATGTTCGAATCCGACGGGAAGAAAAGTTATGTGAAGGCCTTCGGCTACTCTTGGATTGAGCTCGACGAGAAGTATCATAAACTACGAGAGCAGGTTTCGGTCATCGCCGGACGCACCAGCTTCTTCGATTCTGTTGACCGCACGGATGAGGATGACGATAGCCCTGAGACAAAGCTCTTGAAGCAGATTTTTCCTGAGCAGTATTCCGCCGACTCCGCCGATTCTCGGACACCGGCGGATATAATCCTCCAGTTGAAATGCAAATCTGAAGATGATGAGATGATTCTCGCGCTGATGGAGCCTAAGGATAGTCTTCTAGCAACTGTTGAATCAGTAATGAAAAGAGTGCAGAATCCATCAAACTCCCGGACCCGCGTTCCGGATTGGTTAGTGGTACCCAAGTTGCATTTCAATGTTGAACATTCTTTCGAAGAGCTCCTGAACAGGTCCTTTGAGAACGAAGGTTGGGAAGAGTGGTTTATTTCGTCAGCCTTGCAGTGGATTCGATTTGGGTTAAATGAGGGAGGCGCTGCTCTCAGATCGTGGGCGAAAGTGGAAGCCGTAAGGGGCGTACCCCTCAGATATGAGTTTAACAGGCCATTCTTGATTTACTTGAAGCACAAGCGTGCCAGATATCCGTATCTCGTGGTGTGGGTCGGCAATGATGAACTTCTTCTGAAAGCATGATTAGCCCGACTGTGCACACTCAGGTGAAACCGGAAAGCGATAGAAACCGTGATTCGCGATGCTGGCTACGAGAAATGCGCTCATCTGTACGACCTGTTTGACGCCGAGGAAAACATCCGGCTATTCCTGCATTATGGGCTTGAGGCGGGTGAGATACTGGATATCGGCGCAGGCACGGGTCGGATAGCCCTTCCGCTGGCAGAGGAAGGCGTCAAAGTCTTCTGCGTCGAACCTTCACCCGCCATGAGAAGGCAGTTCGAGAAGAAGTTGGAAGGACATCCGGAGCTTGCCGAGAATATCCAACTCATAGCCGGTGATGCTTCCTCTTTCGATTTTAATCGCACTTTTCCCGCGGCCATGCTCTCCGGCTGTTTCGATCATTTCTTAGACGACGACGAGAGGTTGTGCTCCCTGCTCAACATTGCCAGACATCTGGAGCCCGGCGGCAAGCTGGTTTTCGACGTGGGCCTGGGATACATGAAGGACAGCCCGTTGTCTGCGGCGGGAAGTGTGACCCGCGGGAACAAGGAGTATCGGCGCTTTGTGGGGAGCAAGCTCCTGCCGAACGACAGAATGGAATGGCTCTTGGCGTTTGAGATATACCAGTCAGGGAAGCTGACAGAACGAATCGAGCAGGTATCATTGGCTGGCGTTATCGATCGCCCCAGGCTGCATGGGCTGTTGAAGGAGGCCGGCTTCGAGATCACAGCGGAGTTTGGAGATTACGATTTCAAGACGTTCGAAGAGGGGGATAAGATATTGGTAATGGAGGCAGTGAAAAGGGGAAAACACTGATGCCTATCTTAAGTTCACTTCCTTGACGCATGAGTCGATCGCGCGTCCCACAGCTCGATCCTTCGGCAAGCTCAGGATGATTCCCTGAATCGAGCAAGTACGAGCACGTGTCCGCCCCCTGAGATGAGCTTGCGCGCTTGGCGGGGCGTGTTATATTGGGGAAAAGGAGGAATCATGGACAACCAGAACTTGGCTTTTCATTACGTCTGCACCTGGGAGCAGGCTAAGGAAATCGCTGGCCGCTTCGAGCGCTACTGGGTGGAGGATTGCGGGTGCCGGGTGAAACGCGAAAACAAATGCGCCCGGTCGCGGATAGACGTCTGCCTGCTCTTTAAGCCGGATATCGGAGGAAGCGGAGGGGGCGACAGAAAAGAGATTTCGCGCGGCGAGCTAGAGGGAATCCTCCACGAGGCAAAAGAGAAAAACCTGGTGAGCCGACCCTTCCGCAACGACAAAGACAGGACCAAAACAGAGGGCATCTGCTTCTGCTGCGATGATTGCTGTGGGTATTTTCTCGATCCCGCCGAGGTGTGCGACAAAGGGGATCTGATCGAGATGACCAAAACGGATGGCTGCACGCTGTGCGGAGATTGCGCGGACGTGTGTTACTTTGAGGCCAGAAAGATGAGCGACGGAGAGCTGGTGGTCGATCGCGAGAAGCGCCACGGCTGCGGCCTGTGCGCAGAGGTGTGCCCCACGGAATGCGTTGAGATGGTGCGGAGGAAATGATCGAAGAATATGTAACAAATTCGGAACACCAGACCTATTATCCGAAGCTGGGCGGTCTGTGCCGCAAGCTTTCCGCCGCGGAGTGTACAACATAAAGAAGGACAGATTCTCCTCGCCTCAGAAGCCGCGATTTAGCTTTCCATCGTCCCTTAGATTTTGTATATTCAGTCGGTAGAGTAAATCAAATTCCAGCAGGGAGGCAAAACACAAAAGGCGTCGTCCGCCGACCTCTTTCGGACGTGGTGTTATTTGAAAGGTGGGAAGGCAGGTGAATAAGCGCAAGTAGCTGTGAGAGGGAATCAGATGATCAGGGAGATCACGGATAGGGATTTCAGCCGGGTGGTCGAACTTTTTCATCAACTATGGCCGGACAAACAGATAGACTACGAGGAAATGAGAAAGGTGGTCCGAAAGTACATCAAGGAATCCAACTATCGCATCTACGGGTTCGAGGAAGGCAGCATCCTTCTGGGAGTGGTCACCGTCTCCTTCCGGTGGGCCGTGTTCTACGAAGGGAAGGTTGCGACCATCGAGGAGCTGATCGTGGACCAGTCACATCAAGGCAGGGGCATCGGAAAGGCGCTGGTGAAGTTCGTAGAGGAGAAGATCGTCAAACCGGGCAGAGCCAAAGGCATCGAATTAAGCTCGGATCTCCGTAGAACAAGTACGCACGGATTTTGGGAGAAACTGGGATATCCGAAATCCGCGTTTGAATTCAGAAAGAAGCTCTAACAGAACTTCGTACACCGAGACCTCAAATCAGTCTGCCCATGAAGACCATAGGTGACGAGATAAAATCTACATTGCTCGAAAAGGGAGCGTCGCTGGTCGGGTTCGCCGATCTGAGCGAGTTGCCGGAAGAGGTACGCCATTCCATGCAGTTTGCCGTTTCGATGGCGGTTGCGCTGGACGCGGTGGTAATTGCCGCGATCCATGATGGGCCCACCAAGGAGTATCATGCCGAGTACCGACAGGCCAACGCTCTTTTGTGGGAGTTGGCCAAATTCGCGGCTAGGATGATAGAAGACTCGGGCCATCGGGCGATTCCCAAGCGCCCCACGCATGCGGGCATCGATCAAAGGACGCAGAGCACAGTGCTTCCGCACAAGACGGTTGCCACCCACGCCGGTTTGGGCTGGATCGGCAAGTGTGCGCTGCTTGTCACCGAGGAGTACGGCCCGGCCGCCCGCCTGACCACGATCCTGACCGACGCAGAGTTGAATGCGGCCGAGCCTATCGTGGATTCTCGCTGCGGCGAATGCAGGCTGTGTGTGGACTCCTGTCCCGGAAGAGCGCCTTCCGGCAAAAACTGGAATTCGCGCCTTTTGCGCCATGAGTTCTTCGATGCTTTTGCCTGCGCCGACGCAGCCAGGGAGCGCGCGACCGCAAAGATCGGCCTCGACGACACCATCTGCGGAATCTGCATCTCGGTCTGTCCCTTCACGGCAAAGTACGTGAAGAGTGCGACCAAGGCTCAGAGTAGAGAATAGATACTAAAGAATAGACAGCAAACCGTACCTCCTTTTCCCCTTCTGCACGCTCTTGATTTGTCCACAGGAGTTGATTATCTTCTTGCCAGAGGTCAGCCGCGTGCGCAAAGGCCCCAGACAGATCGGATAGTCTTTTGTCTTGATTCTTGCATCAGAGAAACTCAAACGCGCAATGAACGGTTGAAGGCAAACGTTTCAGATTCGCGAGGAGATGACCGGATGTTCCATGACATACCCAAAGAGATCGAAGAAAGAATGCATTACCTGGAGGCTCGCAGCAAGAAGGAGAAAGCAGAGGGAAAACCCATGCTGGAAAGGCTGAGGCAGGTACCTCCCGACACGGGAAAGTTCCTGGCTCTGCTGGCGGCTTCCTCCCCGGAAGGAATCTGGCTGGAGATCGGCACCAGCGGAGGGTATTCCGCTTTGTGGCTTGCATTGGCTTGCAGGCATGTGGGAAGGAAGGTGGTGACTTTCGAAGTGCTGGAGGAAAAAGTCCACCTGGCGAGGGAAACAATAGAGGTGGCCGGAGTTGCAGACGTGGTGGAGCTTGTGCCAGGAGACGCCAGAGAACACTTGGAGAAGTGTCAGAGTGTTTCATTCTGTTTTCTGGATGCGGAGAAAGATCAATATCTTGACTGCTATGAGAAGGTGATTCCCAACATGGTGCCAGGAGGTTTGCTGGTCGCCGATAACGTGACCAGCCACAAAGAACAACTTCGCGAAATGGTGGATAGGGTGCTTTCCGACGACCGCGTGGATGCGCTGGTTGTTCCCATCGAGAGCGGAGAGTTGGTTTGCAGGAAGTTGTAGTCTCAAATATCAAGCAAGCTCTTGCTGCGAGCGAGGAGTAGATGATCGACAGAGACGATCAAGTCCGGCGTTGGCGCGGAAAGAAGATGGAAGTGAGAATCCCATACAGCAGGGCGGGAGTTGCGCAGCATATGTGGCTCGAGGCTGGGAACAGTTGCATTCTCATCGACGCCGGGGATGGGGTGATAAGAGACCTCCTTGCGGAGGGACTCGATCCTTCTAAGCTCAGCGCCGTGCTCTTTACCCACGGCCACTTCGACCACATGGGAGGATTGCATTCGCTTCTGGGATTCCTGAGGATGGTGGGGAGGAAGGAGGTTCTGCCCGTCCTGGCTCCCGAGGGATGTCGGGAAGTATCGTCAATCGTAGACGGCTTCACCGGATGTTACGCTGATACGCTGCCCTTCGGGATTTCTCTTAAATGGATTCAGCCGAATGCGGACATCGAGGTCGGTGATTTCAACATAAGGGCCTTTCCCATGGTTCATTGCGGCGGCATAGAGGGCTTCGGGATACTTGATCCGATCCCGGCGGTGGGGTACCGCATCTTGCATCAGGGTGAGACCGTCGCTATCACCGGAGATTGTGGCTCTGCTTCTTCCTTGAGAGAGCTGGTGGAAGGGGCGGATTTGGCTATAATAGAAGCGACATACAAAAGCAGCGCGAGCGCGGATGAGGAGAGCCTGGAAAAGGTTCACCTGTCGGAGGATTTGGCAGAGGAAATGGGAAAACTCGCCAGGCAATTCATCCTGGTGCACAAGGCGGAGTAACGATGGCTAAGAATGTATGGGAGGAGTTCTTCGATGGGCATGCGCCCGAGTATATGAAAAATGTCTTCACGAAGAACACCAAGGCCGAGGTCGATTTTCTGATCGAGGAGCTGAATCTTGCCAACGGCAGCAGCATACTGGACATCGGCTGTGGAACCGGTCGGCATTCAATCGAGCTTGCCAGGCGGGGATATCAGGTCACGGGAATCGACATCTCGTCGGGCATGTTGGCCGAGGCGAAAAAGTCTGCGGCCACCGCCGGTGTGGAGGTGGAGTGGGTGAAGGCGGACGCTTCGAGATTTATATCTCAGACGACGTTTGACGCGGCCATCTGCCTGTGTGAGGGAGCATTCGGACTTTTGAGCACGGAAGATGACCCTCTTGATCATGAACTCTCGATACTGAAAAACATCAACCGGGCACTTGGACCCCGCGCCAAAGTGATCTTCACCGTCATCAACGGATTGGCTTCCGTCCGGAAGTACAGCCAGGAGGACGTGGAGAAGGGGAAGTTCGATCCCACCACCATGACGACGGTCTATCTCATGGAACTTGAGACCGGGGGCGGCAAGAAGAAATTGTCGGTCAGAGAGCGAGGGTTCGTGCCGACCGAGCTGGTCTTGATGTTTCGGCAAGCGGGGTTCGATGTGGAGAACGTTTGGGGAGGAACCGCAGGCAAATGGGGTCGTCGGACAGTCGATCTGGACGAGATGGAGATAATGATCGTTGCCCACAAAAGCATTGACGTCGATTAGCCAGGTGAACCTGTTTACAGATATGGAAATTCTCCTGCGCTCGCCGCAAATCAATGAACGACGCATGCTTTGATGAGGTGGTATCGCTTTAGATTAGAACCGAAGCCCTGTGACACTAAGCAGAAAGACATATAAGTGGTACTACGACCAGATCGGCAGCCGTTACTACGATCTTCTGATGAAGTGGTGTTTCCTTCCGCTCGGAGGGGAAAGCAGTTGCCGGGACGATCTGATTGCGCACCTCGAGTTTTCGCCGCAGGAGAAGATACTGGACATGTGCTGCGGAACCGGCAGGGCAACGTTTGCAATCGCCGGGAAAGCGCCGCCGGACTGCAAGATAATCGGGATGGATCTCTCC
>CAZPRG010000026.1:0-17638 GCA_964588675.1 uncultured Ignavibacteria bacterium | reverse complement strand
CCATGGCCTACATATCGCTTGCCGCCGCCCAGAAGCTGTTCAACCTGGGAACCAGGGTGACCGGGCTTCAGATCAAGCTGGACAATCTCTACCAGGCGGGAAACGTGGCTAAGGAGATCGAGGAGAAGCTGGGCTACCACTACTATGCCCTGGACTGGATGCACATGCACAAGAATCTCTTTTCCTGGATGGCGCTGGAGAAATACGCCATGTTCATCGTGCTCAGCCTGATCGTGGCCGTGGCCGCGTTCAACATCATCAGCACCTTGATCATGGTGGTGATAGAAAAAAGAAAGGACATCGGAATCCTAAAGTCCATGGGGAGCACCAACGCCAGCATAATGAGGATCTTCATGTTCGAGGGGTTGGTGGTGGGAACGGCCGGGGTGCTTCTGGGAACCGCACTGGGCTACCTTCTGTGCTGGATTCAGAAGACCTTCAACTTGGTCTCCCTTCCGCCGGAGATTTACTTCATCAATTCCCTTCCGGTGGACATGCGTCCACTGGATTTCGCTGCCGTGGCTGCCGCCGCCATGCTGCTGACTTTTCTGGCCACGGTCTATCCCGCCCGCAGAGCGGCCCAGCTTTCGCCGGTGGAGGCCATCCGCTATGAGTGAAAACAGGCCGGCCCTCAGTTGTTGCCCGCACATTCCCCGGGATACTATGGGATCATGGGATATAGAGGCTTATTGACGAAAGGGCTTGTTGCTGGGGGAATGACGGCCAACCAAGCAGTACCGGCTAAGTGGTTTGGGTTTCCACTTTCGCCTGCTCCTTGGGCTGGGTAGCATCTGGGAGGTCCTCCGAGGCAACCGAGCTTTCGGCTTTAGAATCAAGCCGACCCGACGCGGGGAGCAGAATGGTGAAGGAGGTGCCCTCTCCCGGTTGGCTTTCCACGTTTATCTGGCCGTTGTGTCTGGAGATGATTCCGTAGGCCACGCTCAATCCCAGGCCGTTGCCCTTGTCCTTCTTGGTGGTGAAGAAGGGCTCGAAGACCCGGCTCTTTATTTCCTCTATCATGCCCAGACCGTTGTCGCTGATCTTGATTTCCACGTGGTTTCCACGCATCCCGGTGGAGATTTTAATCCTGCCTCCATCCGGCAGGACGTCTATGGCGTTGTCTATGATGTTGGCCAAAACCTCCTTGATCTCCGTAGCGCTGCCGCTGGGATGGGAAAGCTCGCCTAATTCGGTCTGTATCTCGATGTGATAGTTCTCGCCCTCGGAATCCTTCTTCCATCGGGGACGGGTTTTCTCCAAAGCCTCCAGTACGGCGGCGTTCACGTCGAATTCCCTGAAATCCTTCTCCGAGGTGGTCTTCAAACTCCTGGCAAACTTCTGGATGCGATCCACGGTCTCGGTGCCGTCGCTGGCCAGTTGTGCGGTTACCCTCAAGGATTTGCGCAGATTCTGCTTCTCCGGCTCCGGAATGTCCAGTTCTTCAACCTGCCTGAGGAGCAGCTCGGTCCGGCCCAGAATGGCTGCCAGGATGTTGTTGAAATCGTGCGACATCCCGCTGGCCAGATTGCCCAAGGCTCTCAGCTTCTCCGACTGGATCAGCCGGTCTTGGGTGTTTTTCAGTTCCTCGATGGTGTGGCGCAGGGTCTCGGTCTGTTTCTTCAGCTTCTCGTACAGTTCCGCCTTTTCGATGGAGATGGCGGCGTTTTCCGCGAATATGGAGACCAGCTTAAGGTCGGTGGGGCTGAATTTCTTCTTGGTGTCGAACAGGCTGATGTTCAAAACGCCCTTGGCCTTGTTTTTCACCATCAGCGGAACGCACAGGCTGGAGGCGATTCTCTTTTTCTTTCGGATGAAGTTGGGAAATTGGCTCTCATCCAAGTCCTCGCCCAGATGCAATGGCTTGCCGTGCTGCATCACCCATCCGGCCACGCTCTTGCCCAGCTCCATCTCGGCGTTCTTGGCCAGGTTGCTGTTGGGGCCCCAGGCGGATACGCATTTGAGCTTGCCTATCTGCGGGTCGTAGAGGAAAAGCGAAGACTGGTCTCCCCCCAAAGCCCGCAGGGCCTTGCTGGATATGGTGTCCAGCAAACCGGAGAGCACCATCTCCGAGTTCACCAGGGTGGTCACCTCGAACACCGCCTCCAGCTCGGCCAACCTCTGCTCCAACACCTGAGCCGAGACCTTTTGTACCATCAGGTCCCGCTCCAGCTTTTTGATGGCGGTCTCCTTGACGACCACGTAACCGATGAAGAGCAAAGACAGGGCCACGAAACCCAAAAGCAAAAAGTTGAACATGCGGGTGTCTATCTGCTCTTCATACAGCTGCTCCAGGTCGGAGTAGAAAACCACCAGCACGATGAACGAGGTCAGGACCAGGAAGACGGTGAGCATCAGCACCCAAATCTGCCAGTCCCGCTTCTGGATCCTTTTCAGTTCTTTCTCGAATGTTTCCATCTTTACGCTGCGGAATTAGCGTGTTTCCAAAGAAGGGACGGCTCAGTCAGATATATCGGCAGGAACCGGGCCGTCTTGAGAAAAAGACCGACTATCCGGTCGGACTCCGGCGAAGACATCCGCCCGTCGGGGACAGCTTGGCATTGCTTTAAGGGTGGCTGGGAAGTTGTGGTTTCACTTCCTGGTCAGGCCGACGGCCTCGACCAGCAGGGGAATGAGAATAAGCTGCAGGGCTATTCCCGGAAGCCCGGTGACCAGGGAAACCTGGATGAACTCCCGGGGTCCGTAGGGAAGCGAGAGAAACAATCCGAACAGAAAAAGCCCCAGGGCAAAGGCCAAACGGCCCAAGATCATGGACAAAAGCAGGGAGATTATCGGCAGCTTGATTATCCGGATGAGGATTCCTATGGAGATCCCATATATCGGCAGCTCCAGGCTCATCAGGGGAACGGCATAGGGAGGCGGCATGCCGGTGAGCAGAAAGCTTAAGGCCGGACAGATCAGACCCACGATCAGCCCGCTTACCGGCCCCACGAAGATGCCGGCCAAAAATACCGGAATGTGCATGGGGGAGAATATCCTGCCCGCCAGGGCGAACTGGTGAAAGACTATGGGCAAGACCACGCCCAAGGTGATGAACAGGCCGGTTAAGGTTATCTGTCTGCTGCTCAACTTGATCATGTCACTTCTTGGCGCTGGCCAGGTAGAGGTCCGGGCGATCGACGATCCGAATGTCTGACAGCCCGGCTTTCTCCATCATGGACGCCATGCTCCTGTCGGGTGGAAGGACGTCGTGCTGCACCACGCCCCCCACCTCCCGGTGGCGTTCCGCCAACGCCTTCTTTCCCAGCGTATGCATTATGTAGAGCCGACCGCCTCTTTTCAGAACCCTGCTCATTTCGCCCAAAGCCTCCTCCTTGCCATCCAGGTGCGCGAAAGTATCCATGCAGCTGAGGCAGTCGAATATTCCGTCTCTTAGGGGGAGAGCCTCCGCAAAGGCGTTGATCAGCCAGAGATCTCTCCCTTCCCCCTCCTTAGCAGCCTCTCGGATCATGCCCCAGGAGAAATCGACCCCCACCACTCTCCCCATCTGACCCACCTCATTCAGGAGATGTGGGATCAGAACACCGCTGCCCGTTCCCAGGTCCAGAACCCATTCTGCGGGCTTCAGATCAAACTTTTCCACCAGTTGGCGAATCAGGTGTCCATCATTCCGGTGACAGCGCTCGTGCCACTGATCGGCTTCTCCGTCAAAGAACTCTCTTTTGGATCTGTGGTTCAAGGAATCACCTTTTTTTCGGCCCGACACAGCTTGCTTGACATCTTAGTCTGTTACGACATAGAATGGCACCCGATGTGGCTTCTACGGACCAATCCGAAGAAAACCCCTCCCACCGGAGGGCAGGAGGGATATCGTCTTCAAGGCAAGAGGTCCGGATCGATCACAGCCCGTACTTATCCACGATCTCCTTTTTCTTCTTGCCCAGGATGTCGTATTTCTTCCCGATTTTGGTGAAGGCTTGGATGGCCTTATCCAGGTGCTCCATCTCGTGATCGGCCGAGATTTGCACCCTTATCCGGGCCTGTCCCCGGGCCACCACCGGAAAGAAGAAGCCGATGACGTAAACCCCCTCGTAATACAGGTCCTTGGCGAAATCCTGCGCTAACTTGGCGTTGTACAACATGATGGGTACGATGGGATGAATGCCCTCCTTGATGTCGAAGCCCGCTTCGGTCATTTTCCTTCTGAAGTAGAGGGTGTTTTTCTCCAGCTTGTCTCTTCTCTCCGTGGTTCGGGAGATCAGATCCAGAACCTTGATGGAGGCCGAGACGATCACCGGGGCGACGGTGTTGGAGAAAAGATACGGCCTGCCGCGCTGACGCAGCATTTCCACCATCTCCCCGCGACCGCTGACGCAGCCGCCGGAGGCTCCCCCCAGAGCCTTGCCCAGGGTGGTGGTGATGGCGTCGATTCTTCCCATCACCCCGCAGTGTTCGTGCGTCCCCCTGCCGGTCTTTCCCACGAATCCCGTGGCATGCGAATCGTCCACGCATACCATAGCGTCGTATTTATCCGCCAGATCGCAGATCTGATCGAGCTTGGCCAAGTCCCCGTCCATGGAGAAGACACCGTCGGTCACGATCATGCGGAACCGGGCGTCCTTGGCCTCTTGCAGCTTCTCCTCCAGATGGGCCATGTCAGAGTGCTTGTAGTTGAATTTCTGTGCCTCGCACAGCTTCATGCCGTCCACGATGGAGGCGTGCACCAGCCTATCGGCGATGATGGCATCCTCTTTGCTTAAGAGCACTTCGAAGATGGCCGCATTGGCATCCATGCATGAGGCGAAAAGTATGGTATCTTCGGTGCCCAAGAATTCGGTCAGCTTATGCTCCAGCTCTCGGTGTATGTCCTGGGTGCCGCAGATAAACCTCACCGACGACATTCCATAGCCCCGATCGCCCAAACCCTTTCGCGCCGCATCCATCACCTGGGGATGAGAAGACAGCCCCAGATAGTTGTTGGCGCAGAAGTTGATTACCTTGTTCACCGGTGCGCCGTCGGGATACTCCACCTCGATGTCCGCTGCTTGCGGGGTGTGGATGTAACGCTCCTCCTTGTACAGCCCTCCTTCTTTGATGCTTTTCAACTCGCTCTCGTAGTATTCCTTAGCCTTGCTGTAAGCCATAACTGCCTCCTCAGCCACCTTGCCTGCTTCCCAACCGCCCGTTAGTATCAGTCACACGTCGGGGCGACGTACCCCGCCACTTGGCGAACGAAAGCAGGCCGGAGATCGTCCACAGGGTCCCGGGGATCGACCTATTTTTTGAATTGATTTACGATGTCGATGATCTTGGTAATCGTCTCGAAGTTCTCCACCGTTCCCTTCTCGTCGGGTATCTTCACCCCATATTTTTTGTCTATGAACGCCACCAGGGAGACGATGGACAGAGAGTCGATTAATCCGGAGGACATCAAGGGCGTGTTCTCGTCGATCTCCTCATCCGGATCTTCCACGAATTCCTTCTTGATGTACTCAATCAGTTCCTCTTTCATCTAAATCCTCCTTTTGACATTCAACGCACAGTCAGGATAACTGTCATTCTGGCTACGCGAACAACGGGACTTATGCTGGGCGGTTGATCGGAGTGCATCGGCAAGCCGATGCATGCAGAAGCAAGCTTCTGCACTCCTTTGAAGACCTTCGCTTCAAACAGCTCTGGTGAGAAGTTTCATTCAACACGACACATGTTGTTCGACCGGGGTCTCAATCGTTTTCCAGCGTCGAAAGGTCTCCCACCGGCTCCCCTCTCTCCTGCGCCCGCAGTACCCTGCGCATGATCTTTCCGCTGCGGGTCTTGGGCAGCGAATCCACGAACTCTATTTCCTGGGGCATGGCGATGGACGAGAGCTTCTTACGGATGAAATTCATGATCTCAAGCTCCAGATCATCGCTTGGCTCGTATCCGGGCTTTAAGGCCACGAAAGCCTTGACCACCTCCATGTTGATGGGGTCAGGCTTGCCTATGGCGGCCGATTCGGCTACAGCCTCATGCTCCAGAAGTGCGGATTCTATTTCGAACGGCCCCACCAAGTGGCCGGCCGTGTTGATCACGTCGTCATCCCGACCCATGAACCAGAAATATCCGTCCTCGTCGATGCCGGACCGGTCGCCGGTGATGTACCAGCCGTTTTTGAATTTGCTTTCGTACTGGGATGGATTCTTCCAGTAACTTCGGAAGATCGAAGGCCAGGGCGGCAGAAGCGCCAGCAGCCCGGGTTTGTTCTTCTGGGTTATGGGTTTGAACTCGTGATCTAAAACCGCGGCGGTCACTCCTGGGAAGGGTTTTCCCATGGAGCCGGGCTTTATTCTCATTCCGGGATAATTGGACACCAGGATGCAGCCGGTTTCGGTCTGCCACCAGGTATCGTGAAACGGCAGGCCGTAGACCTCCTCCGACCATATCACGGCCTCTGGGTTAAGAGGCTCGCCCACCGAGCAGAGATGACGAAGCGACGAAAGATCGTGCTTTTTCACGATCTCCTTGCCCGCCTTCATCAGCATGCGAATGGCGGTGGGAGCCGAATACCAGACCGTTATCTTGTGTTTTTGGATAAGCTCGTACCATTTCTCCGGCACAAAGCCTCCATCGAGCACCACCTGGGTAATACCCAAACTCCAGGGGCCGATGATGCCATATGACGTGCCGGTAACCCAGCCGGGGTCGGCAGTGCACCAGTAGACATCATCCGGCATGAGGTCCAAGACCCACTTGGTGGTCAGGGACTGCGAGAAAATGGCATTGTGCACGTGAAGCGCACCCTTGGGTTGGCCGGTGGTGCCCGAGGTGTAATGCAGAAGCGACGGAGTTTCCGGTGTGGCGCGAAAAACCTCGAATGACTCAACCCGTGGAGCCTTCTCGTATGAGAAGGCCAGCTCTCGCTCTTTGACCGGGATGCTCTCGTCCTCGGACATTATCACCACGTGTTTCAAATCCGGCAGCCGGTCTTTGATCTTCCTTATTCTGGGCACTAGTTTCTTCGTGGTGAGCACGGCCGAGGCGCCGGAGTTTTGCAGCCTGGTGATAAGGGAGTCTTCCTGAAATGCAGAAAACAGGGGAACCACGATTCCGCCCATCTTCAGGATTCCCAGAAAGCCAAAGTAGAGCTCCGGGATTTTGTCCATGAAGATAACGATGCGGTCACCGTCTTTCAATCCCAGTTTGTCCCGGAGTAGATGGGCGAATGAATTGGAGTGTATCTTCAAATCCTCGAAGGTGAACTTCTTGACCTCGCCGGTGAAGCCCTCCCAGATTAAGGCCAGCTTATCGCCCAGACCCTTTTCGCAGTTTCTGTCCACACAATAGTAGGCGATGTTGAACGGATCAGCTTCCCTGTATCCCAACTCCTTCTCGGCAATTGCCCAATCGAAGTTTTTCACACGTTCGTCATAAGAACCGATGTTGCTCATCGCAAAAAGCTCCTTTGTTGCTTGAAAAACAAGAAACGCAAGACCGGTCAACGGATTAAACTGATGTAACGGATGACATCCGTTTAATCCGTTGCATCCGTTGACCGATCCCTAACATCCGTTGACAGCTCCCTCGCCATCATTGCCGTCACGGACGATGCGTCCGCAAGGGCGGGTACTTCGCAAAAGCAAGCTTTTGCACTCCAAATATTTCTACTTCGCTTCGGGGAAGAATACGACCTTCCCCACCTCTTTGTTCGAGGAAACCACCGCCTCCATTCCCTCGTGATAATCCTTCAGCGGCAGCTTGTGGGTTATCACCGGCGATAAGTCCACCTTTTTGTATTTCAAGAGGTTGCTCAACTGAAACCAGGTATCGAACATGCGCCTGCCGTTTATGCCGATGATGTTGGCGCCCTTGAAGATGACTCCATTGGCCAAATCGAATTGAATCTTGGATGATGGAATGCCGAATGCGGTGAAGGTGCCTCCCTTTTTCAGGACTTGGAAACCGTTGTCGATGGCCCCTTGCACTCCGGTCATCTCCAGAACCACGTCCACCCCTTCGCCGGAGGTGGCATCCATGATCTCCTTCACCGGATCGTGGGTGAGAATGCTCAAGGCCACGTCCGCTCCCATTTTCTTGAGAAGGTTCACCCGGTAGGGGAATTCGCCCACGGCGAATATCCGTGCCGCGCCCACCGCCTTGGCGATCCCGGTGGCAAAGCAGGCGATAGGGCCGTCGCCCATGATGGCGATGATCTTGGCCGAGACCTGGCTCTCCATCACGGTGTAAGTGGCGTTGCCGAAAGGCTCTTGAACGGCCGCGATCTCATACGGCAGGCCCTGATCGTTTTTCCAGGCGCAGACTTCCGGAATGGCCACGTACTCGGCGAAACAACCGTCGATATCCACTCCCAGGATCTTCAGATTCTGGCAGATGTGCCGCTTCCCGGTGAGGCACTGAAAACAGTGGCCGCAGGGGATATGAGTCTCCGCCGAGATGTAGTCTCCCACCTGAATCCGGCTGACTTGATCCCCCACCTGCACCACCTTGCCCGCGCATTCGTGCCCGAAGATCATGGGTGGCTTTATCCGACCCTGGGCCCACTCGTCCCAATTATAGATATGAGCATCGGTCCCGCAGATGGAGGTGGCTTTGACCTTCACCAGCACCTCGTCGGGCTTGATCTGAGGAATGTCCACCGTGACCAGCTCCGCCCCCTTGGCCCTTTCCTTTTTCATCACCGCAAGCATCTTGTCCGACATAGTTTCTTTCCTTCATTAGAGACCGAAAACAAAAAGGCAGAGCCGGTTCTGAATCCAGCTCTGCCTGGAGCAATCTAATGGCGAGTCGTGGTCTCAGTCAGGGTGTGCCCGACCGACTCCGGTTTTGTGGCTCTGTTCAGGCTCGACAGCGTATTCATAAGCATTTCTGGGCATTCTGATGCTACTGATGATCTCTCAATGCGACCATTGATAATATCAAATTGGCCCGCTTTTGTCAAGGGAAATGGGGATTGCCTGTACTGACCCGGTGCGGACGGGGGGTTGTCTAAAGCCTACAGAAGCTTCTTCACGGATACTGAGAAACCCCGGGTGTCGGACTTGACGTCCCACTGACCGTACCAGTTTCGATAGTCGCCGGGGGCGTATCGATAAGCCAACTCGATCACCAGATCGGGATTCTGCGGTTGGAACCCCAATCCAAAGGTCAACTTGTTCAGCCAGCTCTGCTCCGGATGCACGTAATTGGGACCACGGTTCAACGAGGAGCCGATATAGCCACCCCTCGCCGAGAAACCCTCAACAAGCCCAATCTCCAATCCTGCGTTTACCGAGTGGGTCTCGAGATTCCAGGGCTGGGTGTAGAAGGTCGGTTGAGGGTAATCCGAAAAGTGGTATTCTACTCCGACCAAGATCCGTTTGTGCAACTTGGAAGCCATACCCAACCCCAGCTCGGTGGCAGAGCCGCCGGTGCGCAGCGACGAAAAATAGGAATAGACCGGATTGAGGTACTCGGCAAAAGAATCTCCGGTCCAGAAGAAGAACGCCATTCGAAATGCTGGAGAGACCTCGTAGGCGGTGCGCAGTTTGAAACTGAAACCTTTCTGATATCGATCCGCCTGGATCTCTTCGTTCTGGAAATGCAGCCTCATGTCCGCACCCAGCTTCAGTCTTTGATAGGGGTTGAGGATAAGCTGGCAAGAGAACCAAGCCGTTCGGCAGCTCTGGTCGCTCACCGGCCAGATGAAATCGGGATTGGGATTAAGCTGGTACCACCAGGTAACGTAGTGCCAGCTTACATCGACCCGTTCGTAGCCCGCACTCACTCCCCAGACGACCGGCTGGGACGAAGCCTCCCGCCGAAGGCCAACCTCGGTGCGAAAGCCGTCGATTCTCTCATCTGCCACTTTCACCCGGTCAACAGAGGGGTCAGGGTAGATGTTGCGTTCCAGTTGAAAATCATAATCCAGGTAAGTCAGGTCGACTCCCACGCACGTGTTGGGCCGTACGCTCTTGCAGAAAGTCAGATGCATGTCGGGATAGGTCAACTTGTGATCGTCATATCGAGCGTCGGTGTCGCGGCGGATGTAGCTTCCTCCCAAGCCAACGGCCAGATCCTGCTCCCTGCGAAAGCTGAGCCAGGTTATAGAATGAAGCAGGCTGCCGGCCGCTTTGAAAGTTGAACCAGTGAGGAAAGGATAGTGTTCGGAGCTCGCGAAGAAAGGTACATCCTGAATCTCGTAGTCATCGTACAAAAAGTCGCTGCATATGGCGGAGGTCTCCTCGTCGGACAGCAATCCCGCTGGATTGCCGGTGAAGTCCCACAGGCTGATCATGTTGGATTCATCCTCGATCACAATCGACAGATCCCCCATGCCCATAAGCCTGCTTTTGGTGGCAAAACCGAGCGAAGGAAGAAGGAGGCAGATAACGGACAAGAAGACAAACGAAAGAAGGGGAGTTCTTTTGCACATACGACCCCCTAATCCAGGAAGGTTAAGCTCTGCGAGCCAGGACTACTCTTTCGATGCCCCCCAGGTCTTTTCGTATTTCGATTCTGTTAAAGCCATCTTGGGTTCGAATCAGATCCGCCACCTTGCTTGACTGACCCAATCCTACCTCCAAGGCCAATATACCGCCGGGCGAGAGAAAATCAAGCGAATTCTGGGCTATCTTCCTGTGAAAGGAGAGTCCTTGCTCATCGGTCTTCAGCGCCACGATCGGCTCGAAGTCTTTCACTTCCTTCGGAAGCGTCTCGAATTCCTCTGCGCTGACATAGGGAGGATTGGAGACCACGCAATTGATGGTTCCCTCCAGCTTCCTTCCTTTTAATGGCTCAAACAGGTCCCCAGAGAGGAGCTCGATCTGCTCCTGCACATTGTGCCTTCGAGCATTGTCCTGTGCCACTTTCAGGGCTTCAAGGGAAACATCCGTCGCATACACATGGGAGCCGGTAAGGTGCTTCGCCAAACTGATGGCGATTGCTCCAGAGCCGGTGCCCAGGTCTATAATCCGGGGTCGGTCGACTCCTCTCAAATTCTCCAGGACTGTTTCGACCAATGTTTCGGTTTCGGGGCGGGGAATCAGAACGCTCGGGTTCACCTTCAGCTCGAAGCCGAAGAACTCCGTGCTGCCGAGGATGTACTGCACCGGCTTGCCGGAAAGCCTCTCTTGAACGAATTGGCCAAATTTCTCGACTTGCTGCGGGGTGAGGATGCGATCGCGATCCAGATATAGATCGATCTTCCTGACATTAAGAACCGCCCCCAAGAGAAGCTCGGCATTGGTGCGGGGACGGTCGATTCCTTCCGATCGAAACTTATCGACGGCTTGGTTTAATGCTTCAAGATAGGAATTGCTCATGGCTCATGTTCTGGGCAAACTCCGGCGAGACCCCAAAGTCGGCGAAGTCTCTGAACTTGCTTCCTCGAGACCCGAACACCGGTTGGTGACTGGAGCATCCTCTCCGCGGGACGCCGTACAGTCGGTTTCGAACTGGAGAATACAGAGCCTCCCCGTCGAGACAACTGGAAGACGATCGTCCGGTCAGAAAGGAAGGCACAAAGGAAAAAGCCAAGCCGGCAAGGCTGAATATCTTCAGGAATTCTCTGCGAGTAAGCATCCAGTTTCTCCATCACGGGCGGGATGAATCCCGCCCCTATGGTACAACGCCTGATGAATCAGGCAACTACGAACACCCTATCCTCCAATAAACGCAAAGTCCTTTATCTTCATCGCCGGCACGTACATCACCACGCCGAATTGGGGGCACAGTTTCCTGTCTTTGCTCATCATCTCCACGTTGGAAAAGGCCTCCAAGATGCTTTGACCTATTCGCATGTTCTTGACCGCGGATTTGATTTTGCCGTCCTCGATCAGAAAGGTGCCGTCTCGGGTGGTTCCGGTCACCTGGGTCAGCATGGGATTCATGTAGTTGATGTACCAGAAGCGGGTGATTAAGATTCCCCTGTCGGTCGAAGCGATCATCTTCTCCAAATTCGAGTCTCCTTCGGACATCACCATGTTCTTTGGGTAAGGACCGAAGGTGTTGTTAGGCGGCAGCGCATGCCCGGTGGACTGGACTCCAGCTTGATTGGCATAGTACGAGTTGTAGACCACACCCTTGGCTATTCCGTTTTCTATCAAGGGCACCCGCTTCTTGGGCACGCCCTCGTAATCAAAAGGCATGGCGTTCATGGCCGGGTGGAAGGGGTCTTCCACGATGGTGATCTTGTCGCTGGTGATCTTCTGTCCCATGCTCCTGGCCATGAAACTTCGACCCTGGATGAAGGTCTTAGCTCCGAATCCAATGAATCCCAAAAACAGAAGCAGAGAGGCCACGGCCGCTTCCTCCAGGATGACGGTGTAGTTCCCCGGAGGAAGCTCAACCGGATTTTTGGAGATGTCAGCTTTGAGGGTTGCCAGACGAGCGATCTGTTCCGCATCGATCTTTTTGACGTTTCGATCATATCCTTGCGCCCAGCCGGAGGCTGCATCTCCTGCGTCAATGGTCATGGTAAGGTGCGCCGTGGTTCCCTTGAAGTATTGCCGCGTGCCCAAAGAGTTGGCAACGGCAGTCACTCCGTTTTCCATCTCCCAGGCGCCGGAGCCTGACATTCCCTGAATCTTGCATAGATGAACCGCCCTCTCAATGTCCCTGGCTCTGTCACCCGGGGAATAGTCTGCGGTCTGGGGGTAGAATCCCTCTACCTCCGGGGCGGGAGGAGAAGAGGGAAGCGAAACGAAATCCGGATCCTCTTTCTGGTGGGCGGCAATCTCTGCTGCGGTCCTGACCACGCCCGCTACCGATTCGTCGTCTATCCGATTGGTCACCGCCACGCCGATTTTCTTGCCCAGGACGGTTCGAGCCATTACGGTATGATCCGACCGGGAGATGTTGTGGCTGATGGAGTTTTCTGCGAAGTGGGTAAATGAGAACTCCTCGCCCAGAAGCACCAGCTCCGTCTGGTCAGCCTTTGACGACTTGAGTCCTTTATCCAGGATCTCGAATGCCTTTTCTTTTTCTATCATCTCTTGAGACTTTCTTTCCTGAGCGTTCTGGTCATAAGCCCACCTTGACGTTTCTGAACCTGGCCGGCGAGGCCCCCTGGCTGGTGGGCATGTTCTGGGTGGGCTGACCCTTGCCGCAGTTGGGGGTGCCCCAAATCTCCCAGTGATCTTGGTTGGCAATGGCGTCGCACGAATTCCAGAACTCCACGGTGTTGCCGGAATAGGACGGATCCTTGATCATCTGGCCCAACCTGCCGTTTTTGATCTCCCAGCCGATTTCGCAGCCCATCTGGAAACTTTCTCTGGTGTCGTCGATGGACCAGGTGCGGACGGTTTGCATGTAAATCCCGTCGTCCGTTTCGGAGATCATCTGCTCCAAGGTCTTGTCTCCGGGCAGAAGATTGACGTTGATGATCCTTACTATGGGAACGTTGCCCCAACTGTTGGCCCGGGAGCAGCCGTTGCTCTCCAAGCCCAACCTGGCTGCGGTCTCCCGCGAGCAAAGATAGCCCTCCAGGATGCCATCCTTAATCAAAAAGCTCCGGGAAGCCCCGACGCCTTCGTCGTCATACCCGAAAGTACCCAGGCCAAATGGACAGGTGGAGTCGTTCACCACGTTTATTATGTCAGATCCGTATTTGAGCTTGTTCAGCTTGTCCGGGGTCGCGAAGCTGGTGCCGGAGAAGTTCCTCTCGGCGCCGAATACCCGGTCCAATTCCAGGGCGTGGCCGATGGACTCGTGGATCTGCAGCGACATCTGGGGGCCGTCGAGTATTATGGTGGTGATCTTGGAAGGGCACTCACCGGCAGAGAGCAGCGCCACCGCTTCCTGAGCGATCCTGGGTGCATTCTGCTCCAGATTCAATTCGCCGATAAGCTCGTATCCCTTGGTCTGATGCTGCCCGCTGGAATTGGGATACGACCTGGTTCCCATCTCCCGATGGCTTCTCATGGCCGTGGCGGATATCCCCCCGCCGCTCTGGGTCAAGGTCTGTTTGATGAACGAGCCTTCGGAACTGGCAAAGAACTTGTCCCTCCTTATGAAATTCATATAGCATTCGGTCTGGTTGACGCCGGAGACCTTGCTCATCAAGCTGTCGAGGTGAAGTAGGTAGTCCAGCTTCTCTTTGAGGGGGACGGAAAACGGGTCGGTTAGGATGGGGGTTTCGTATAGAGCCACCACCTGTTCCACCGGAGCTAAGCCTGCGTTTCTGTTTTTCACCCGCGAGCTAGCCCGGGCGATATCCACGGCCTTTTGGCTCACCCTCTGAATGTTTTCCGGATTCACATCCGCGCTGGCGGCAAATCCCCAGGCACCGTTTACGATCACCCGCACCCCGAAGCCGTAGTCGGTGGATTTCTCGATCAGCTCGGGAGATCCATTTGCCAGGTTGAGGTTCTCCTGGGTTATCTCCTCGACCCGGACGTCGGCGTAGGAGGCCCCCTTGTCTCGGGTGGCGGAAAGGGCCAACTCGGCCAGCTTGTTGTAATCTTCCATAGGGGTTTTCGTCAGTCTCCTGTGCTCATAGGCTGTGGGGAACGCCAAGAATTATCATGGTGGCTATGAATGACACGATGACCATTGTGGAATAGCCCCTGGCGGAAACCAAATCCTTGTCCTGGCCCTTGCCCCACAGGGTACCCTTGACCATGATCAGCGTAACCAGCCAGAATAGCGTCATTATCTGGGATTTATTGTCCGTCACGTCCCAACCGAAGGGAAATGCCTCCCACAGAACGCCAAAGGCGAAGTAATTCATGGCCCATCCAAAGGGGACGAATCCGACAAACATCAGAGCCAGGGTCATGCCGCAGTATTTGACGGACTTGATTAAGGCCCCTTTGCCTCTTTTCAGATCGACGGCGGTAAATAGCGTCAGGGTGGCGAAAAAAATGGCCCCAAAGATCGAAAGCACGTGGGGAACGACGATGTATGCCGGAACCTTCCCCTCGAACTTCAGCCTGATGGGGTCCACTTCACCGGGCCTGGCCTCCGGAAGCGTAACCACGATCTGCTGGGGACCCGGTTGATCCACCGCCTCCAAGTAGTACCAAGCCTTGGTGGCTTTGGGATGAGACGGTATGGACGCCTCGAAGACGTCTGCCTCTCCCGGTCGGGGGCTCATCGTCACCGATTGGTAATCCCCATCTGCCCCGATTTTATAGACCAGCCTAACTTCCGTGGCTCCCTCCACTTTGGCGGAAATCAGGGGTCTCTGGTCGCCCACCTGCTTGGGAACCGTGTGGTGATCGATTCGTATGCCCTCCTTTTCCACGGTCCTGTGGACTGACCGGACCGCAGCCGTGTCGCGGCTTAGCACCAGCATGGCCAAGGTAAAAACTAGGGCTGCTACTATTCGCCAGAGTTTCATGTGTCGGTCTCCTCCGAAGAACCGAAAGCCGCATCGCGGTCCTAGCCGCCAAGGGAGCCGGGGGAAGCCTAATGGAAGCCGCAAGGACGAAGTGCTCGTGCCTCAGACTTTGCTGTTCTCCAATCGTTGCTCCTGATCTTTCCTCTTAAGAGCTTCTACGAATTCGTCCAGCTCGCCGTTTAAGATGTCCTCCAGGCGATACGAAGTCAAACCGATTCTGTGGTCGGTCACTCGACCTTGGGGATAGTTGTAGGTTCTGATCTTCTCCGAGCGATCGCCGTGCCCCACCATGGTCTTTCTTTCCCGGGCGATTTTGCTTCTCTGCTCCTCGGTGGCCTTATCCAGCAGCCTGGCCCTCAGGACTTTCAAGGCTTTGTTCTTGTTCTTCAGTTGTGACTTTTCGTCCTGACAGGTGACCACGGTGTTGGTCGGCAGATGGGTGATCCTTACGGCCGAATCGGTGGTGTTGACCGATTGTCCTCCCGGACCCGAGGACCGGAACACGTCTATCTTCAAATCCTCGGGTTTGATGCCCACCTCCACTTCCTCCGCCTCCGGCAGGACCGCCACCGATGCCGCCGAGGTATGAATCCTTCCCGAGGCTTCGGTCACCGGCACCCGCTGCACCCGATGCACGCCGCTTTCGTATTTCAGCTTGCCGTAGGCGTCGTCCCCCTCCACCAGGAAGATCACTTCCTTTAATCCTCCTATGCCGGTGGGATTGGAGTTCATCACGTCCACCCGCCATCCCTTTTCCTCCGCGTACTTCACGTACATGCGGTAGAGATTCGCGGCAAACAACGCCGCCTCCTCGCCGCCGGTACCCGCCCTTATCTCCATGATGGTGTTGCGACTGTCCCTGGGGTCCTTGGGCAGGAGCAAGACTTTAAGCCTCTCTTCGCAGTCCTTCTTCTTGGAGTAAAGTTCATCCAGCTCCGAGCGGGCCAACTCCACCAGCTCCCTATCCTTTGACTCCCGGCTTATATCCTCGTCGTCTTTGATCTGCCTAAGCAGGCTTCTGTATTCCCTGGAGAGCGACACCACGTCGCCTAACTCCCTGTGCTCTTTGGCGATTTTCTTGATTCGGTTCTTGTCGGAGAGCACCGCCCGATCGGACAGAAGATCGGTCAGCTCTTTGTATTTCTTTTCTACTTTTTCCAAAAGATCAAGCATGCATTCACCTTTATATGTCTCCGATTGTAGTTGCTCGATTTATCGAGCCAGGCTGCCCGATGAATCGGGCAACTACGCCGGAAGATCAGACATAAACCCAACTTCTAAGATTGAAGGGTTCGATTCAAAGACCACCATCACAACGTCAGTAGACCTCTTTCCTAACTGACAGGCGGTTGGTCGGTAGCCAGCGCATTCTTGAGCGCCACCACCGCCACTTCCAATTGGTCGTCGCTTGGCTCCTGGGTAGTGATTCCCTGTATCCACAAACCCGGCGCGCTTAGCAGCCTGACGATTTTAACGCCTTGTGTCTTTCCCGAGGCCCTCAGAAGCTCGTATCCGACTCCAGCCACCAGAGGAAGTAGACAGAAGTGAACCAGAAACCTCTTGGGCAAGGTCGGCGGAACCCCGGCCACCAGGTAGTAGATGGTGTCGGAGACGGAATAAACCAGTATGGCGAACACCACCACGATCAGGATGAAGCTGGTTCCGCAGCGGGGATGGTGAGTGGAATAACCTCTCACGTTATCCAGGCTCAATTCCTTGTCGGCTTCGTAGGTGAAAATGGACTTGTGTTCCGCTCCGTGGTACTGGAAAATCCTCTTCAACTCACTGAATCGGGAGATGGCCCAAACGTACGCCACGAACAATGTCACCCGCACCAATCCGGCCACCAGGTTGAAGGCCAAGGCCTCCCTTCTGACTCCCACAGCATCGGAAAACCACAAGGGGAGAAAGAAGAAAACGGCTACTCCCAGCGCCATGGCCACCACGATGGTCAGGCTCAGATAGAGACTTCTTAGGGAGTCGGAGCTTTTCTTCTTGTTTTCATCCTGCTTTTTTTCCTCTTCCTGGATGGCCACTTCCGCCGAGTAATTCAGGGTCTTAACGCTGATCACCAGCATCTCCACGAAGGAAACCAGACCCCGGATGATGGGCCACCCCAGGAGCTTGTATCTGGAAGTATAGGAGACGTAATCCTGGTTTTTGACCACGATTTCGCCGTCCGGTTTCCTTACGGCGGTGGAGATGCGATGCGGGGAGCGCATCATCACTCCCTCTATTACCGCTTGACCGCCAACGTGAATCTCGCTCAAAAGGCCCACCCTCCTTTTGCGGCTTGCCAGCCGAGGCTACCGTCCGGTTCTGCCAAGGACCGGGACGTAAAAAGAGCGACTGCCGTCGGGATAA
>CAZPRG010000025.1:0-17805 GCA_964588675.1 uncultured Ignavibacteria bacterium | reverse complement strand
GCATGGTCAACGAAATCCTGTTCCGGCAGGAGGCCCAGAAGAGGGGCATAGAGATCTCCGACGCCGAGCTGTACGAATATATGCGGCGGTATCCGCCGGAGGAGATCAGACAGCATCCCGCTTTCCAGACGCCCGAGGGGAAGTTCGATTACCAGAAGTACCTGCAGGCGTTGGGCGATCCCCGGGTTCCCTGGGGTCAGGTGGAAGCCACAATCCGGCCCAACCTCAGACTCAGCCGGCTCCAGCAGGCGGTCACCAGCCTGGTGCGGGTCACGGACGAGGACGTGAGGCAGTACTACCAGGACCAGGGCGAGAAAGTGAAAATCAAATACGTGTATGTCCCGTCGCTCCAATTCCAGAACAAAGACCTTGCGGTGAGCCAGGATCAAGTACAGGCCTATTATCAGAGTCACCAGCAGGAGTTCAAGGTGGACCCCAGCGCCGATCTCAGCTACGTGGAGTTCGACAAGGTGCCAAGCGACCAGGACGTCCAGGAGGTCAAACAGAGGATACTGGACATAAAGCAGGAGCTGGACCAGGGCCAGAGCTTCGCCGATTTAGCCATGGACTATTCCGAGGACCCGGCGTCTGCCGACAGTGGAGGGAATCTGGGCTGGTTCGGGAAAGACGCCATGGTGCCCGAGTTCGGGCAGGCGGCTTTCTCGATGAAACCGGGCGAGGTCTCCGATCCAATTCAGACGCAGTTCGGCTGGCATCTGATACAGGTAGAGGAGAAAAGGGGAAGCGGCGACAAGGAGGAGGTGAAGGCCCGGCATATCCTGCTGCAGATAAAGCCATCCGAGACCAGCATAACCCTTCTTAAAGAACAGGCGGACAACTTTTTAGAGCAGGAGAGCCAATCCGGTTTTTCCGAGGCGGCGAAGGACATGAATCTTGAGGTCCAGGAGACCGGATGGTTCACCCAAAGGGGAACCATAAGGAATCTGGGCGACAATGCCCAGGTGAAGGACTTTGCCTTCGGGAACGATCAGGGCAAAGTCAGCGATGTGATCGAGACGGCAAGAGCATTCTATGTTTTTCAGGTCAAGGACAGAAGGCCGGCGGGGACTTCATCCTTAGCAGAGGTTGAGCCGACCGTCAGGCAGAAACTGATCAGGGCCATCGCGGATTCACTGGCTTTCGAAAAGACCCGGAGCATCTCAGCCCAGATCGACCGGGGCGAGAGCCTAAAGAAGGCAGCCGAGGATAACGACGCCAAGTTTGGCGAGACTCAGGATTTCTCGCGCAGCGGATTCATCTCCGGCGTGGGCAATCCTCCGGAGCTTATCGGCACGGCCTTCGGCCTAACTCAGCCGGGCCAGATCTCCCGGCCGGTGAAGACCAGTCTGGGTTCCTTTATCGTGGAGCTGGTCTCGCGCATAGAGCCGAGCGACAGCGTCTTCACTGCCGAGAAGGACTCGCTTTCGCTGGTGGTTTTGCAGAAGATGCAGTCTCAGGTTTACCAGGATTGGTTTGCCCAGGTGAGGAAAGACGCAAACATCGAAGACTACCGGTCGGAGTACTTCCGCGAATATTAGTTCTTACCAACCATCTAGAATAGAGCGACCCTTCGTGCCCGTCAATCGCCTGGATTGGCGGGCACTCTTGTCGTCGCGCGATTCCCAGACAGGACTGTCGGTCCTCAGGCTTCTTCCATACTAAAGTCGTCTCGAGGTTGAAGGTGGGCTGTCCAATGTCTCGGGGGATGCAGCCGGAAACCTGACGGCGGGTTAGTCTACAAAACTCGGGTCCCTTTCGGTAGGCCCTTGACGGTGGGATCCGGTTTCGTCTTCATTATACTTTCGCACGATATCGTCGACTTCCAAAAGCACGCTTCCGTCCTGGTCCCGACGAACCTCGGCTATGCCCGGGTGTTCTGCTTCCAGGTCCTTCAGTATCTGGTTTTGCTTTTTGACCGTTTTCACCAGTGCCCGGTTATCTTTCTGCACGTAGTAGAAGTCCAGAGCCTGCCGGATGGTCATCTTCAATTCGTCGTTGTTCCAGGGCTTGAGCAGAAACCGGTATACCTCCCCCCTGTCGATGGCCTCGATCACCGATTTCAGATCGGCATGTCCGGTGAGCATGATGCGCAGTGGGCCTGGGCTTCTCTCTTTAGCTTTCGCCAAAAACTCGATTCCATTCATATTGGGCATCTTCAGGTCGGAGATTATCAGATCCACCGGCTGCTGCTCCAATGTCGACAAGGCTTCCTCTCCACTTTGCGCGGTGAGTATCTCGTAGTCTTCATTTCTGAAAAGACGCTTGAGTGCGCTTAAGATGTTCTCCTCGTCGTCAACTATCAGAATTTTCGACCGCTGCATAAGTGACCCCCTTCTGTGAGCTTTGGTGCCTGGTTTGTCTGCCTCTTTCTCACCCGGGCTTCATCCCCGGATACCGGTGCCGATCTCCGGGATCGACGAATTCTGCGCCGCACGCACCTTCAATGGTGCGTCTCCTCTGCTTCTTCGGGTGCGTCCAAGGCAGCGGGCGACCCTCGAACCGGCAGGATCACGCGGAACGTGGATCCCTTCCCCGCTTCGCTTTCCACCTCGATTTTTCCGCCGTGATTCTCGATGATACCATACACCACGCTCAACCCCAGGCCGGTTCCTTTTCCCACCTCCTTGGTGGTGAAGAACGGTTCGAATATGTGCTCCAGGTTTTCGTCCGAGATTCCCAGGCCGGTGTCGCTTATCTCCACCACCACGTGTTTGCCCGCCTGGTACGTCTTTATGGTTATCTCCCCCTTATCCTGGATGGCCTGGGCAGCGTTCACCAGAAGGTTCATGAAGACCTGGTTGAGCTGTTGGGGGAAGCATTCGATCTGCGGGATCAAGCCGTACTTCTTGGTCACGGTGGCTTTGTACTTCAGCTCGTTCCACACGATGTTCAAGGTGCTCTCGATTCCCTTGTTGATGTCGGTCAGCTCCGAGCGGGTTCTGTCGCGATGAGCAAAGTCCTTGAGATTCTGAACGATGGTCTTCACCCTCTGGGCGCCCTCCTGGGATTCGGAGATGATCTTGTCAAAATCGTCCAGCATGGACTTCACACCGATTCGCTCTTTGAATTCCTCGATCTCCCGGACCAGCTCCCGGCAAGGTTTGTCCGGCGGCATCCGTTTCTCCAGTGAGGCGTACTTTTCCAACAGACTTTTCACGTCCTGAACGTACTCTGCCAGGGTGCCTAGGTTGCTGTGGACGAACCCGATGGGGTTGTTCAACTCATGCGCCACTCCTGCCGAGAGCTGGCCCAGCGATGCCAGTTTCTCCGACTGCAGAAGTTGGGCCTGCATCTGGTTAAGCTTGTCGTACGCGTCCTTCAGCCTCCCCTTCTCCTCCTCCAGCTCAAAGGTCCTTCGCTCCAACTCCAGGTTTTTCTCCTGCAGCTCCCGCTTGGTCTTGCTCAGGCTTCTATTTATGGCCGCTTCGTTTTCGTGCAAAATCCGCAGAGTGTCCGCCTTCTCCTTTTCGATCTTTATCATCTCCTCTTGGTAGCGCTTGGTCTGGGTGACGTCCTTCTGAAACCACACCAGGGCGATGAAATTCCCTTCCTTGTCCACCATTTTGGAGACGGAAACCGAAACGTAAAGCAGTCTTCCGTCCTTTCGTCGGTTCAGTATTTCGCCGCTCCACATTTTGCCGGTGGTGCCCGTGCCGAAGATCTGCTTGTCTATTCTCTCCCGGTAGAGTTCGGTGGCCAGAAGCTCAAGATCTTTGCCTTTCAGCTCCTCGGCGGAATATCCGAACATGGTTTCCGTGGCGGGATTGGCATAGATGATTCTCCCGTGCTCGTCCGTGGCGATGATGGACTCCGAGGCATGGTTCATGATTCCCTTTAGGAACGATATGTTCTCCTCGGTTTTCTTCAGGCCTGTGATGTCCCGCCATATCTCCACCACTTCGGTTGCACCGTCTTGCCTTCTGTGGAGCCCGGGGAGCACCTGGTAGTGCCTGCCGTCCCGTGCCTTTATCTCCAGGCGATCGAGGTTTGATCTCTCTGCGCCGTCGTCCAGCGGGCAGGGTTGGCAGGCCTGGTCGGAGTCGGCGTAAGCTTTGTGGCATATGGAACCCACCACATCGCCGAATCTATCGAAGAGGAGCTTGCTTTGATACTTGATGGACCGGTCGTGGCCCACCACCAGCACACCTTCTCCGATCTCAGCCATGCTGTCGGCCAGTCCATCCATGCTCTCGCCGACCGAGCTCTTCTCACCGGGAGTGGACACCTTCTTTCGAATAGATCCCTGGCCAGCCTGGTCGTTCGGGTCGACTAAGGTTTTGTCGGTCATGCTCCGTCCCCGTGTGACGTTTATGCTTGGGCTTGCACGTGATCGTATCTTGCCCCACCCAGTAACGCCGGGCCGATCACTGCACTAAAGGCGCAGCCTCGGAGGCGCGCGCAGAGCCGGATTTCACGATGCTGGTTTGAGTCCGGCTGTGTTCGTGCACAATCCGCCGCCCTGGGCGCGATCCGCTTTCTTCAGTTGTGATGGGGACGTTGAATAAAACAGCCAAAGGAGACGACAAATCACCGTATGACCGGTCATGGGAGACACAAGCGACCGGCCGGGTCTTCCTTTTGAAATCTCCTTACTAATATCGACTGCTGCGGCGGTGAAATTAGACGCGATAAAGAGAAACTGCGGCGGGATCGAAGGGCCGTGACGAAGACCGGATCACCACACGTTCAGATAGAGTATATAGAGCCCTCCCAGGAAGATCAGAACGCCGCTGACCTTCTTGGTGAGGGCGGAAAAATTAGCCACTCCTTTGGATTTGGCGTAGTTTTCCACAAACCCGGTGAATACCCCGGCCAAGACGATCAGAGCACAATGGCCAATAGCGTATACAAAAAGCAAAGATATTCCGTAGATTATTCTTCCCTTTGCGGCAACGAAAGCCAGGATCACGGCCAGCACCGGCGTGGCACAGGGAGAGGAGACTGCCCCGAAAAGGAGACCCAGCAGAAGCGCCCCGATGACACCTTTGTGCTTGGTCTTAAGAGTGACCGGCTGTGGAAGTCTGAATCTGAGCGCACCGGTCAGGTACAATCCCATGACGATGGCCACGCCCGCTGCCAGAAAGTACCAGAACTTGCCCACGTCGCCGAAGAGCCTGCCCATCAAGGAGGCAATCGCTCCCAGCACGGTGAAGGTTATGGAAAGCCCCAGGGCAAAAATCAAAGCGTAAGTCACCGCCTTCCTCTTGTTGCCCTCGGAGTAACCGCCCACGAATCCGATGACCAACGGAATTATGGCCAAGACACACGGGCTGGAGGCGGAAATCAGTCCACCTAAGAAGACGAAAAGATAAGCTAACCCCGGAGAATTGTTTATCACATCTGAGACGTTGGAGAGAATCGACTCCATATCAGTATACCCCAATCTCCGAGAACTTTGCTTTTATGGACTCCTTGTCCATGAATCCCTCGTGGCGAAAGATCTCCTTTCCATCCGCGTCGTAGAATATCTGCGTGGGAATCAGACGAATCCTATACTGATCGGCCGCCCGAGGCTCATCTCTCAGATCGATCACCTTGACGATCGCCCTGCCCCGGTACTCTATGGTCAACTCTTCCAGAATCGGCTTCATCTTTTTGCAGGGAATGCAGGTGCCCTTTCCCAGATCGACCAACATCGGCAATTTGTCCGTCTGCCCGGCGTTTGCTTCGGACTGAGACGCAACATCCGTGCTTCCCTGGTTCGCACCCTTCTCCGCTTGGTTGGAGCAGCAAGCCACGAGCAGAAAGATGATGCTTGCGACGGTAAGAAATCCCCTTTTTAGTCCTCTTGGTTCTGGTTTCACTTTTCGCCTCCGGTTCTGTGTCTCGAAGTCTTCATGATCCTGGCTGTTTCATCTCTTTCTGAAAGTCTTTAGGATGGCCAACGGTGGGAAGGCGATGGCTTTGGGCCTGCACTTAATGGCGCACACGCTGCAGCCGACCTGACAATTGAAAGGATTCACCACTTTTACCTTGTTGCTTTCTTGGTCGTGTTCGTAGACCCCGAAGGAGCAGAACTCGACGCACACTTTGCAGCCGTCGCACAATTCTTCGCGGATGGTTGGATACCAGGGTATTTCCTCCCTGGGGATGCCTTCCCAGGTGCCCAAGTCCTTTTTCCTCTCTCCGGTTTGGCGCTGATCCAAACTGCAGTAGTTCTGATACTCGTTTAGAAAAGTCGAAGCATATATCGCCTCTTTGGCTTTGGGAACGTAGTTGAGGGCCTTGAGTTTGGCCAAGAGGAGCTGTTTGGCCGACTCATTCGGCCTATAACCGGCTTCCGTCAACTCCTCAAAGACCTCATCCAGCCCCACGATTCCTATCTGTTTGCCTTCGATGAGAATCAATTTCGTCTTCATATGCTGGCTGTGTTCGGCGTTCAGTCGCCTTCTCGGGACTGGTGCGTCTTGAGAATGCTTGTGATCTGCTCTTTGGTCGGCACACTTCCCTGAAGAACAACCTCCCCATCAACGATCAAGGCCGGAGTGAAGTTCACTCCCCGATCGATGATTTCGAAGACATCCGTTACTTTCACGAGTTCAGCCTCAAGGTTCAACTCATCCAATATCTGTTTCACTTGATCGTATGTGCGACTGCATTTGTGGCATCCGGGACCTAACACTTCGATTTTCAGCATGGGACCTCTCCAATCAACCGCACCTTCTCGTCGCACCTCATTCTGACCTTGGAAGCTCGTCTTCTCATTCAATTCTCTGGTCTGGTCTTGCTGTCTCTGATGTGTCCGCTTTCGGCCCTTTCAAGAAATCGTCGAGTTCCTTTCTGAAAGCCGAAAGGAACTTGTCGTGATCTTCGCAGAAGTCCCATACCGACTGTATGTCTTCGAACTCTTCCTTGCCATCCGACATTCTGCTGAATCCCAGGGCGGAACCGAATATCCCGTATCTGGCTGGTGTGAGGGTATCTTGGTCGATGTTGCATTCCCGGAAAACGATAAGTCCGTTCTCAAACGGTGCGGCATAGTGTTTCTCCAGAGCTTCTTTGGAGAAGCTGCCCACGTTTATGCAGCAAGAACATTGCACCGTGGGATGAAAGTGAATCACGGAAACCGTGTCCGTGCCAATCTGCACCTGCGACATCTTCAGAGAATCGGAAACACTGTCCGTCCCTGCCGCCGCCTGCGACTCCAACTTCTCTCCCGCATACGTTGCTGCAAACGTTTCGCCAACCGTCAGCAGACCCCAGGCCATCATACAAACCAGAATTCTCGTTGATCTCATTTTTCTTCACCCAGAAAGTCGGAGTTGTGGCACCCGATCACCTCATTCCCTGATCGGGCTGTCGACCCAACCGATTCGCGTCAAGCCCGGACCAAACCGGACTCCGCGTCAGGATCGAAGTACCTCCGCTTGAACCAAAGCGCCACGTTGACCAAGCTGATGAGCACCGGCACCTCCACCAATGGCCCGATCACGGCCGCAAAAGCGGCTCCCGAGTTGATCCCGAAGACCGCGACCGAAACGGCGATGGCCAGTTCGAAGTTGTTGCTGGCCGCGGTAAAAGACAAAGTGGTGGTCTTGGCGTAGCCGGCTTTGATCTTCCAACCCATATAGAAGGAAACCAGAAACATGATGACGAAATATATCAACAGAGGAATCGCTATCCGGACGACGTCCAGCGGAATCTGGACGATGAGTTCGCCTTTCAGGCTGAACATGACCACGATGGTAAATAGAAGCGCGATGAGCGTGATGGGACTGATCCTGGGTATGAAGCGGGAATGATACCACTCCTTGCCTTTGGCTTTTACCAAGGTGAAACGCGTGATGATTCCCGCAATGAAGGGAATGCCCAGATAGATGAAGACGCTCTTGGCTATCTGCCCGATGGTGACGTTAACGACACTTCCTTTCAATCCAAACAAAGGAGGCAAAACCGTAATGAAGATATAAGCGTACACGCTGTAGAAGAGTACCTGGAAGATGCTGTTGAAGGCCACCAGCCCGGCGGCATATTCGGTGTCGCCTTTGGCCAGCTCGTTCCACACTATCACCATGGCGATGCAGCGGGCCAGCCCGATCATGATCAGACCCACCATATACTCCGGATGTCCGGAAAGGAAGATAATGGCGAGAAAGAACATCAAGACAGGGCCGACGATCCAGTTCTGAATCAAAGACAAACCCAGCACCCTCCAATTGCGGAATACGTCTCCCAGCTCCTCGTATCGCACCTTGGCCAGCGGCGGATACATCATGAGTATCAGTCCGACGGCGATAGGGATGTTGGTCGTGCCCACCTGGAAGAGGCCGATGAATCCCTCAACCTTGGGAACCAAATAGCCCAGCAAAACGCCTGCAGCCATAGCCAGAAATATCCACAAGGTGAGGAAACGATCCAGGAATGAAAGCCTTGCGATTGTGCTTTGGCTCATGACCTTCTGCCTCAGAGGTGTATCAATCAGTTTCTGCCGGGACCTACTCCCACAGGGAATTCTCCGGGCAAGACGCCACTCCCCGGCTACTTCCTGCTCTCCCCCTCAATCCACCCTTTGAGGGTTGCCATCGAGGGCAGCGTGCCGGACGAACGCACCTCGCCGTTTATCACCAAACCCGGCGTCATCAAGACACCGTAGGCGGAGATCCTGTCGAGATCCGCTACTTTCTCGACCTGCGCTTCGACGTTCAACTCTTTCAGCGCTCGGCGGACCTGTTCCTCCAAAGTCTTGCAGCGGGAACATCCCATCCCCAGAATTTCAATTTTCATCGCATGCCTCCTAAGCTATGAAATTGCCGAATATCAACCCGGTGATCGTCGCCATGACCACTACCAGACTGACGTAAACCCCGGTTTTCTTCACTCCCATGATCCTGGCGATCACGATCATGTTGGGCAAGCTCAATGCCGGACCGGCCAGAAGCAGAGCCAAAGCCGGGCCTTTGCCCATTCCCAAATCCATCAGAGCGCGAATGATGGGCACCTCGGTCAGAGTCGAGAAATACATCAGGGCTCCGAAAAGGGATGCCACAAAGGTGGATCCCAGTCCATTCCCGCCAAGCCAATGCTCCACGACGGATTGAGGAAGCAAAGCTCTGATAATCCCCGCGATGAAAACCCCTGCTATCAGAATGGGAAAGATTTTCTTGAACAGATCCCAGGTCTGCTCCATCCAATACTTAAGTTCGCCTTTTTCGAACCATCTATACAGGACGAAAGCCAGAATCACGACCAGCACGCCGGTTGCGATCCATTTCTGAGCGGCGCCGAAGATCAGGATTCCGACCAGAATGGCGAAGTAGAGCAAGGTGATACCTTGCGGTTTGCTCTTCTGCTCTTCGAGTGGCAGAGCCAGTTCACCGGGATTATTCACCTTCTCCCGTTCCTCTTTTCTCCATATGAAGGCCATGATCAAACCGATCACCACCGAGAAAACCACTGCGCCCACGGCCCTGGCGATTCCCAGTTCGTACCCCAGAAGCCTGGCCGAATAAACCACCGCCAGAATGTTAATGGCCGGACCCGAGTAGAGAAAAGCGATGGCTGGACCCAAACCTGCTCCCCTTTTGTGTATTCCGGCAAAAAGAGGAAGAATGGTGCACGAGCAGACTGCCAGGATGGCCCCGGAGACCGAGGCCACCGAGTAGGCCAGAACCTTCTTGGCTCCTGCCCCGAAGTACTTGAGGATCGATCCCTGGGAGACGAATGCGGCTATGGCTCCGGCTATGAAAAAAGCCGGAACCAGACAAGTGAGCACGTGGGCCGACAGGTATTCCAGCAGGGTTTTCCACCCGCTCAACAGTATTTCAGTGAATGGCATGATCTTGCTCTAAAAGACAGCCAGTCAAACACGGTTCTCAGGCCAGGACCTTGGCCCGCTCAGCCCGCTGGTCTATCTCCGCCTTGATCATCTGGTCGGCCAGCGAAAACAAACGGAATATCCTCTTATCCTTTATCTTGTAGTACACCGAGATGCCTTCCCGGCGTGACTCCAGAATGCCCGCGTCGCGCATATGGGTCAGGTGCCTGGAGATGCTGGATTGATCTTCCTTCATTTGCGGTATGATCTCACACTGGCACTTCTCGCCATCTTTGAGGAAATAGAGGATTCTCAGCCGGGTGGGCTGAGCGATAGTCCTAAGATAAGCGCTTTCGAGTTCAATCAGTCTTGAGTCCATTTGAGTTTGTTCCACGCACTTGTGGTTTCATGCATTTATGCACATTATGTCATATAGATACGTCGCAATCCAGCACTTGTTTGTCGAATGGCCGGTTATTCCCAGGCACGCCGAATTGCCGTTTTCACACGGCACTCTTTGGCAGGCTCAGCGTGACGGGAGTCGTATGTCCCTTTTGTCTTTCGCCGCCGAGCTAATCCATGAGGGACCCGTCCACTAATCGCAGGATTCTTTGGGCGTACCCGGCCGCACCGGGATTATGAGTCACCATAACCACGGTGATTCCGGTCTCGCTCAACGATCTCAAGTAGCTGATGGTTTCCCTGGTCATATCCGGATCCAAATTCCCGGTCGGCTCGTCCGCCAAGATGATCTTGGGGTTATTGGCTAAAGCTCTGGCGATGGCCACCCTTTGTTGTTGCCCGATGCTCAGCTCGCGAGGTTTGTGATCAAGTCTGTCCGCCAGTCCCAGTCTTCCCAGCAGCTCTGCCGCCCTTTCCGACTGATTGCCGTTGGAGGTTCCGGCCAGAGACAAAGGAATTTCAACATTCTCAAGTGCCGTGAGGTAAGGGATTAGGTTGAAGGTCTGAAAAACGAAGCCCAAATTCCCCAACCGGAAAGCACCCCGCTCCCTGACGTCCAAGTCATAGATCGAAGCCCCATCTATGCTGACTTTTCCTGAGGACGGGTGGATCAGTCCGCCGATGCACAGCAGCAAAGTGGTCTTGCCTGAGCCGGAGGGTCCCACAATCGAGACGAATTCCCCCTTCTCAACGGAAGAAGAGACTTTCTTGAGCGCAAGAATCGCGTTACCCTTGCTGTTGTATGTCTTTGAGAGGTTCTCTATTCGAATCATCTATATCTCCTGTAGGATTAAAGCCGGATCCAGTTTAGCCGCCCTCCGAGCCGGCAAGTAGGAGGCGATTACGCTGATCCCGACTGCAATGACCACCGCCCAGACAAATAGAAGAGGAATGGGCATAACCTTTACACCGGCTATCTGAGGACCCAGAATCATCCCGGCCAGGGTGCCCAACAGGTAACCCACGATGCCGCCGATCAGTCCCAGGATCAAAGCTTTGCCGATGAATATGGCATAGATGTCTCTGGGAGACGCACCTATGGCCAAAAGTGAGCCGATCTCCTTTTTTCTTTCCTCCACATTGGACCACATGTAATTGCCTATGGAGATGCCTCCCACCAGAACGATGATGATCAAGAAGATCACCGAGAATCTCTCCATGGTTCTGTTTGTCTCCACCTGAGTCTGCACGATGTGATTGATGGTGGTGATCTTGGTGTCGGGCAGAATGTTTCTCAAACTTCCCAGGAGCCCTTCCGAAATGGCAGAGCAGCAACCCATGATCTCGATGGCATTGACGACTCTTCCTTTATCCAACATCTTCTGCGCCGTGTGAAGATGAACGAAGATCCGACCGTCATCCACGGTTCCCGTCTGAGGAAGCACGCCGGCCACTTTGAGCTCGGTTCCCTTGAGCTTTACAGCAGAGCCTTCCTTCAAATTCAGCCGTGAAGCGGCATCGCTCCCCACCAGACAATCGTACTCTCCCAGCGAATCTATGCTTTGCCGTTGAAGTCTTGGATCTTCGTAACCGTGGCTCCGGTTTACGATGTTGTTGGGGTCACAGGCCGCCTGCAAACCTGGGTCCGCGAATCCGGCGGTCTGCCATATAGGTTTCGAGGCCAACTCGTTTTTGGGCAAAATCCCGGTCAGGACAAAAGAATAATCCTGCAATTCCACCCGGGTGGAAAGCTTTGGTGACATGTTATCTACGCCCTGGATAGTAGAGCTGGTTATCCGGTCGACATATTCTTCCGGCATCTCCGGTGCGTTGATGTCGGCTGCATAGTAGTTATCGATGGTTGCGGTTTGAGGCAGGACCAGTATGTTTGCTCCCAGATTGTCGAGCTGAATGGCCACCGCCTTCTCCGAAGAGCTTGAAACCGACTTGACCGCCACTATCACGATGATCCCCAGCAAGATGGCTATGAAGCTGGTGAGGAATTGTTTCTTCCTTTCCAAAAGTTCCTTGAGGATGATTCTTCTCAGATTCATTCTTCCTCCTCAACAAGTCGACCCGTCCATGACTCCCTATTTCCTCTTCGGTTGGGCCGGGGGGCACGTTTTCCCGCTGCCCGTAGGACAGCACCCGCTCTGTACCACTTTGGTCGCCGCCCCAACCAGGTCAGCCACCTGCACGCCTGCCCCATACTTGCCGGTTACCTGACCCTGGGGGTTTATTACAAAAGTGATCGGCTCCGCGGCGTTGGGATCGATTCTCAACTCCTTTACAAATCCCGCCTCTTTGGGGTCCGACAAATCGACATTGATGTATTCGGCCTTTTCTGCCAGCGCTGCTTGGGCTTGCGAACAGCAGTTCCGGACTTCTGCTCGTGAGGTCATCTCCTTGTTCGAAAAACAGAGGATAACCCCTTTGCCCTGCCGGACGCACTCCAAAGCCTCGGCCTTTTTGGGAGAAGGAAAAGCCCCATCCATTTCGTCTTCCGAAATCACCGCGGTATAAACAGCTACCATGGCGCCGCTGGGATCGAAAAGCAGGGTCAGGGGAATGGGGGCCGTCTGGGTTCTAAGCCGAGTCACTATGTCCGTGTTTTCTGGATCCTTGCGATCAACTTCTATGATGTCGACATTTTTCTTCGTTTTTCCGGCGAACGAGTCCAAGTTCTTTTCCATGGTCTCACAATCTGGGTTGCCCGCCTCATAGAAGAAAAGATAAACGTACTTGCCGTCGGAGAACGCCTGAGACATTCTTTGGGAGGCCGCCGACGGCTCGATTTGGGTTTGGGCAGGACTGGAGGCCTGCTGTCGCGGCTCCTCCATGGTATTTTCCTGCGCCATGAGTTTGTCGTCCCCCTGGTTTCCACGACTGACGCTGAAGATGGTCATCACGACTACCAGAGTTCCAATGACCCCGCAACTCAGTCCGCGTTTCGTTGGAGGCTGCATTTCTTGCTCCTTTCGTTAAAAAGCCAAAACCTGCCTGGTAGCTTCTCACTTCCTAACGGGAATCGTAAACCGACTTCTGCCTGGATCATTCAGTTGCAGGGTGATCGACTTGGATAGCCCCGCGTTTTCGGCTTTCCCTTTAAGCTTAACCTTCAGTTTCACCTCCTCGGAAGGTCTAAGGACTTCAGCTGACAGCTTTCCCTCGATGAAATCAGAAGGCATGTCCACTATTTCAATGCCCAGGTCTTGGGAGACCGTGCTCTTGATGTTTATCTCCATCCCTGAAGCCTGTTTGGCTCCACCAGAGCTAAACTCCACAGCGGCAGGCGAAACCTCCACAGAAAAATCGGCATATGGTTCGGGTTTCACGTCTGCGGCGATCACAATCCGGATCACTGAATCGGCGGGATCATTAGAAAACACCTGAGTCGTCTTCTTTATGCTATTCCTCGTTTTTCCCGATTTGAAGATTATCTCCAGTTTTGCGCTGTCACCGGCAGCCAGCTCCGTTTTGTCGAGCGGAGCCTTGGTGCACCCTCAACCCGGTTTCACCCTTAAGATTCTCAGCGTGTCACCGCCTACGTTCCTAATCCAGAAGACGTGGGACACCTGGCTGTTTTGCGGTGTTCGCCCGAAATCCCAGAAAATCTCGGAGAACGAGACCCTCGGCGGGCCCGTATTTCCCCCGGGCGAACAGAAAAGCGTGAAAACAACGATAACCACGGCCAGTGACAGAACAATACCCGCCCATCGTAGCCTGCGCGTTTTCCCGCCGGGCTTCTCCTGCTCCCTGGAATTTCCTGCTTTCCTGTGGGCTCTCGACACCTGTTCTTCTCCGGCAAAGAGAGTTCGGTCAGGTCTCGTGTCCGGTCGTGCTGACACACTTGGACTTCGACTTGTTTGCGGAACCGACCACGCACACGTCGCCTTCTCTGAGTCGTAGTCTTTGCTTCAACTTCTCTGCATCTTCAAGGAACTCCGTACCGGGCAGTTGCTCCCTTAGTAGCTTGAAGAGCTGGCGATTGAAGGCTGAGCCCTTCTTTAGAGGGGTATAGTAAACCCAGGTGCCTTTTCTCTCAGCTTCCACCAGCCTGGCGCTCTTCAAGATGTTCAGATGCTTCGATACCTGATACTGAGGGCGGCCGAGGGCATCCATGATCTCGCAAACACAGACTTGGCGGTCGGTAATGGACAACAACCTCATTATTCTCAATCGTGTCCTGTCTGCCAGGGCCTTGAAAACCTCAATGTAATTGTCCATCGTACCTCCTGTATGCTTATATGCCTACGTCGGCATATAATATAACCAAACCAATCGCCCTGTCAAGTTCTTTTTTTTGCTCAAGCTCCCCAGCCGCACTTCGGTCTATGGCCAGTGGCGGTTTGGCCTCGTGCTCGGGTATGCGACTCAGCATCCCGGGTGCTCTGTTTCTGACAAGAACGAAGGGGCAGACACGAAGCCCTCCCCAACCTTGATTTTTCTCGTCGAGCTTGTTGGGGAGGGCCTTCGACCCAGGCTACAGACTGATTGTGGGTTCTTTTCGACTTGGTAGCGTCAACCCATACTGCTCCTCTCGCCATCGAACTACTTAACCAGCATCATCTTCCTCACTTCGAAGAATTCCTCGGCCTCCAATCGGTAGAAATAGACTCCGCTGGCCACATGGTCTCCTTGGTCATCTGTCCCATTCCACCACACCGTCTTGTATCCTGCGGTTTGCGGTCCATCCACCAACTGAGTTACCTTCTGTCCCAGAACATTGTAAACGCTGAGCCGCACGTGCGCGTCCATGGGCAGGGCATAGCTTATGCTCGTCCGCGGGTTGAAGGGGTTGGGATAGTTCTGAGATAGCGAGAAGCGTTCCGGTCTGGATGCGGACGGTTTCTCCATCTCCGTTTCCAACTCCTCCCACGCCTCGGTCGCCAGTGCAGTGGCTTTTGTATCTACAAGGAGCAGCTTCCTGATCTTGATGCTGCGGAGATCAGCGGCCGCCAAGTTCAGAGTCAGGATATGTCCCTCTCCGGCCGGAAGTGTCTCTTGGCCCGACAGATCCACGATTCCTATCTTCTGAACGTTATCCTCCGCGCCGCAGAAAACCTGGAAACTCTTGGTCAGCGGAGTCAGAGCCGGATCGAATATGCTTACCCAGGCCGGATCGAACTCTATTTCCACTTGCACTCCGGCCAGGTCCCGGTCGAACTTCGCCATCACCCATATCTGACGCACTTGACTTGTCTGCTGAGAGGAAGGCTTGGCTGAACTCAACCTGCTTTCATCGGTGGAGGTGCTCTCGAGCGAGAGCCAAACCTGGGCACGCCCTTGGTCCGCCTTCGGTCTTGCCACTGTGGCCGGAACCATCGCCTCCCCTTTGCCTCCCGGGCAGGGGGCCGGACCCCCTCTGAACAGATAGTTGAGCAGATATATGGCGTCTGCCAAGTCAAGTGTGCCGTCGCAGTTGGCATCTCCCGCCGATTTCGGACAGGGAGCCGGGCCCGATTTGAACAGGTAGTTCAGGAGCCATACCACGTCTCCCACGTCCACCTTGCCGTCTCTGTATGCGTCTCCCCGAATGAATTCGGATTCTGCCGTATAGACCCATCCTCCGCCCACCGAGAAGCCAGCGCTGGATTGAGGGCCCACCGGTGACCCCTGACCTCCAGCCGAAGTCTTGAGGGTGAAGACGGCCGACTGGGCGTTTCCTCCGGTTCCAGAGAGAACGTCCGAAGCAATCCGGAATTCGTTGCTCGTTGATTCCGCCCTCGACTCCTGACCCACGACCGCCAAGATGAACACCAGAATCAGCACCAGGGCAGGAACCGGATTAGATTTGAATTTTTTCATGATTCGTTCCTCCGTTTTCGACGTTAGGAGTGCGGGCTTAATCCGTCCCCGCCTTCACCAACCCGGCAATGTAGTTGCTCTCCCTGGCCCCGGTGAAATGGACGAACCATTGATAGGTGAAGTTGTACGGCCACACGAAGATTTCGAGCAGTTTTCCGTCGGATGCCGTGTGGGTATAAGTGTATGCCGAGGTGTTCACCACTACCGAGCCGTCCTCTTTTATCACGATGCGAAGCGAGACTCCGCCGAAGGAGTCGATATAAAGCTGTCCCGCAGTTCCGGTGGTTCTGATGGCCGGACGAGAGTCATCGTACCAATCCTGGTCCCAGACATACTCACTGCTATTGCTGGTGTTGACTCTGACAAATTGAGCTTTGAAGGTGGAGGCCAGATCCGCCCGGCCCACGGAATTGGAGGCGATCTCCGAAGCTGCTACTCCGTCCGGAGCAATGTCCGACTGACCCAGCGAGTTGTCCACCACCATGGAGCTGTTGATCGAATTGGCCTGACTTTCATTGACGTAACGTGAGTCCAAATCGGAGACGTGATAGCCGTCCACCCTGTCGGCATTCAGATTGGTGCAGACCGTGCCGTTGCTCAAGGCCACCTGTCCCGAGGAATTGCCGGCGTGGTATCCGTCCACCTTATCGGCGTTGTCGCAGTTGCCATAGATAGTTCCGGTGGCGCGGATGTCGCCTGACACGTCCAGCTTGTACGAGGGACTGATGGTGCCTATTCCCACCCGGGCGGATGATGATAGGCAAAGCACGTTGCCGCTGCCGGTCTTGCTGAACTTAAGGGCATCTTCGGAACCGTCATGAACAAAGGACCATTTGGTGACTCCCTCGGTCTGAAAGTGAATCTTGCCGTCTGCCGACACGTCTCCCGCGTCCATGAATATCTCCGGATTCCAGATGGCATCCAGGTGCAGCGTGGCATCGTCGTCACCGGGGATATAGCCTTCCAGCTCCAACTTCGCGTCGGGATGCGATGTACCGATGGCTACCCTTCCGCCTGAGCGATAGACCGTGTCGCTGTTGACGGCCCAGTCGTTGTCCGCTGCCCCGTTCCGGGCGTAGTCCGCCGTGTCGCTGAATTCGGACCGGAAAGCATAGCCCACGCTCACTATGGGCTTGCGAGGAATCATCTCCGAATCCGAGCCGACTTTGATCCCCAGGTATCGGACGCTCCCGTCCAAAGCCGAATCCGGGATCAAAGTTACACTGCCCAACAGGATATTGAAAATTCCTTCTTGCACCACAACGGCAGAATGTGTCTCACTCCACCGAGCATTCCCCCCGGTTGAGTCATCATAAATGGCGAACGTCATGGACACCATGGTGTCCAGAGAGCAGGTTCCGGGCTTGGTCAACTTGCCCTGGTAATTGATCATCTGCGGCACCTGCGCAACGGCAGATGACACTGCGAACACCAATAACAACACGAGTCCGGCGATGAAGTTTTTTGTCTTCATGACCTTCCTCCTTTCACCGAATGGGGTTATGGGTTTGTGAGTTGACATCCTCTTCATGTCCTCCCGGAGGAGGGTATGCTGTGCCCTCCTCCGGCATTTCTGAGTTACTTCATCAACAGCATTTTCTTAGTCGCGCAGGATTGACCCGCTTGCAGCTTGTAGAGGTAAACGCCGCTGGCCGCACAGTTTCCCTCTTGATCCCGGCCATCCCACGACACTTCCTTTTCTCCGGCGGACTGGTATTCATCGACCAGAGTTCGAACCTTCTGTCCAGCCACGTTGTAGATGACCAATCTCACCTGTCCATCTTGCGGCAAGCAGTAGCTGATCGCGGTCTGCGGGTTAAAGGGATTAGGGTAGTTCTGTG